>CAZACF010000001.1:0-44236 GCA_964483565.1 uncultured Syntrophomonas sp.
ATGTTAAGGGGACATTCCCTCTAAAGGGTGTGTCCCTCTGCCTTGCGCCGTTGCGGCGGTTTCCTGATGCATACAGTTGATATCTTGCAGGCGGCGAATAAGATTTTCAGACTGCGTCATTCGTAAAGCAGTATTGATTCAATTAAGGAGAGAAAACAATGAAAATAGCCGATCTCCATTGTGATACGCTATCCTTTCTCCAGCAAAACGATGGTCAGCTGTTCTGCAATAATGGACAGTATGATTTGCAGCGTGCTGCCCAGGCAGGGATAAGGCTGCAGTTTTTTGCTATGTTTACCCGACCGGATGAATCTGATCGGGCATTGCGTTCAATCCTGAAACAATTGGACAAATATTATCAGGAAATAGAAGCCAATTCAAATATAATCGAACATATACGCAGTTATAAACAAATCATGAGCATTGACCAGTCCGGAAAAATTGGTGCCATACTGCATCTGGAGGGAGCGGAATGTCTGGGCAGTGATCTGGATATGCTGTATCTGCTGTATCGAGCTGGTTTGCGCAGCATTGGTTTGACCTGGAATCATCGCAATCAATTTGCATCCGGCGTGGCTGAAGGGGACGCCGCTGCAGGATTGAGTAAACTGGGCCGCAATCTGGCGATAGAAATGGATAAATTAGGAATGATTATGGATCTGGCTCATATGTCCAAAGCATCATTTTATGATGTCTTGGAATACTACCGTAAACCGGTATTGGCGACTCATGCCAATTGCTTCAAACTTTGTCCCCACCCACGCAATCTGGATGATGAGCAATTAAAAAAACTGGCTGAACACGGAGGGCTGATCGGGATTACCCAAGTCACCGATTTTGTAAGTCTGGAACGTAAAGATCACGATGCTATGATCGACCATCTGGTTTATATCGCTGATCTTATCGGCATTGACCATCTGGCCATGGGGTCTGATTTTGACGGTGCTGACGATATGATCATCCCTGAGGTAAGTGGTTATCAGCATTTACCTGAATTGATGAAAAGGCGAGGTTTTACAGAAGCGGAGATAGATAAAATTTTGTTCAGCAATGTTGTTACTATTCTGCGAAAAATTTTGTCTTAAGGAGTCCATTATGCGCTGCCAATATGATTTACATGTTCATTCAACTTATTCGGACGGCACCCTCAGCCCGCAACGCTTAATCGACAAAGCTATGCAACATGGATTAATGGGGATCTCCATCACTGACCATGATACTCTGGAAGGCTTAGCTGAAACTCTGGCTTATATTGATGCCAATGCGGTAAAGATAGATTTTATTCCGGGCGTGGAATTAAATACCGAACCCGAGGAAGAAGGAAACGAAATACATATTCTCGGGTACTATATAACAAGTGATAACCTGAGCTTTAGAGAAAGGCTGGGGGAGATTCGTGAGCAAAGAAAAAATCGGGCCAGGCAAATTGTAGCCAAGCTGAATGATTTGGGATACAAGCTACGTTTTGAAAAGGTTCTCAGTCTGGCAGGAAGTGATCTCATCGGCAGACCGCATATTGCCTTGGCCATGATAGAAGCTGGTTACGCGAACAGCATTGAACAGGTGTTTAAAGAATACATCGGCTATGGCCGGGCGGCCTACGTTAGACGATATAAATTCCCCCCCGCCGAGGCCATTGAATTGATCAAGTCGAGCGGGGGGATCGCAGTTCTGGCCCATCCAGGCTTGATCAAAAACCAGACTCTGGTGAGCAAACTGATAGAAGCCGGAATAGAAGGTTTGGAAGCTTTTTATCCCCAACATACGCCGCAACAGACCAGCGATTATGTAAAACTGGCGCAGCAGAAAAAATTGCTGGTTACAGGAGGATCGGACTATCATGGTCCGGGCAGCAGTGAAAGCCGGGCCCGGCTCGGCGCAGCCGGGATTGATTCTGAGTTGATGGAGAGGATTAAGATTTATAAATGTAAATAACATAATTTATTAAAAAATATTAATGTTTGCAGGAAAGTATCCTACCTGTGTTGAATTAAGTAATTTATTGCAATTGTTCAACGAAAGGTAGGGGGTAGGATGAAGAAAAAAACAACCATATTTTTTGCAACGTTTCTATTGTGGTCATTGATGAGTGCGATTGCACTGGCAGTTCCAACAAACTACGTAGTACAAGCCGGTGATTCATTGTGGAAAATCTCCAATACATATGGAGTCAGCATAGATCAGATTAAAAAACTAAACGGCTTGCAATCAGAATTTCTACAAATTGGACAGAAACTCTTGCTCAACAATAATGCCAATCAGGCAGCTGCACCAGTTGCTGCCCCGGTAGTAAATCCGCCAGCAAATAGCGGTACAGATGTTTACATCGTCAAGAGTGGCGATACGCTATGGGCGATTGCCCGGCACTTGGGGACAAGCATTGCCAGTATAAAAGAGATTAACGGTTTATCCAGCGATGCGCTCAAAATCGGCCAGATCTTGAAAGTCAATGCTTCTGCAGTGGTCAATACGGTGCCCGTTTCCAGATCTGGAGACAGCGCCAGCGCAACCAGACTCTTGGAAGACGCAGCGCAGTATTTAGGAACACCGTACAAATATGGCGGATCAGGCCCAGGAGGTTTTGATTGTTCCGGGTTTACCAGTTACTTGTTTGCTCGTGCCGGCTATAGCCTTCCCAGAACAGCCGCCGGACAATACTCTGTCGGCACTGCAGTTTCACAGAGTGAATTGCAGCCGGGTGATTTAGTGTTTTTTGCTGGTGGCGGCAATGGTATTGATCATGTTGGCATCTATTCCGGCAATGGTCAGATGATCCATTCGAGTTCACCGCGTAGCGGCGGAGTGATATATACTTCTTTAAGTTCTTCTTATTATGCAAATTCTTATGTGGGAGCTAAAAGAGTTCTGCGCTGATTGATACATATTTGACGATCTTTGAGGTGAATAAATGGACCAGGAATTGTTCGGCATACCTTCCACTATATTGGGTAAAGAAGAATGGCGGGAACTGGAAAGAAGAGAAAATACCATCGGCCCGGAACAATTGTTGAACGAAATATTAACCAAACGTTTATGGAGCAATGCAGAAATTACCTGGGTGATCAAACGGATGGTATATTTTTATGGCAAAAAAGATGTTTTATTGAAAAATACGCCTACAGATCGACTGTTTCTTAATATGGTTGATGTATTACGTTGCTTTTTTTTATTGATGGACAAAGAAGATCCTGCACTCGATGATAATATTCGCGCTTACATATCCAGCAAGATAGCTGATGCAACTTGGGGGATCAATCAACACACCCGAAAATATTTAGATAAATTCTAAATAAAATATTGGCTGTTGTACGGGGGATGTAAATAATGAAAAAGGGGACTCGAGAACAAAATATCAAAAAAATTATTACCATGGAAGACAGGATCGTAAAGTGCAATCGTTGCCAATCCCTAACCCGCTGTATCAGGAAACCGTCACTTGGCAAAGGGGATCTGGAACCGGAATTGTTAATGGTGTTTGAATATGATAACCCGTTTACAATGAACCGGGATGCGGTGCTAAATCTCAGAGATATTTTAAAAAAACATTTACAAATGGATAAGATTTATTATACCTTTCTGAGCCGATGTCAGCCAAAAGCGTGTGCAGTTAGGGAGAATGCCAATTGTTTCATGTCCAACAAGCTAATCGATAAAGATCTGGGTTGTCTGCTGACCAACCAAAAATGTGAAGGAATACCGATCAAGCCTTCGGTTGATGTGATGATGAACTGTCTGCCTTATCTAATGGAAGAGATTGAAATTTTGCGACCTGCTTATGTGATTCTGTTTGGTAACCGGGTTGGCGATTATGTTCTCAAATCATGCGGGCATTTTGATCGGGCTGAGACCAACCGTACCTTTAACTATAATGGCACTTATTTTATGATTAGCGTTGGTGAATCTGAATTTAATGAAGACCATGCCCTGGAGCTGACATCGCTGTTATGAGCCTCAAATAATAAACCAAATAGAATGAAAAATGCCGCGTGATTGTCGCGGCATTTTTGCGCCTTCAGGATCATTATTAGGGCCTGTCTTATGTCATTTTATTGCTTTCCTGCGAATAATCATTTGACAATAAGTGATTTAAGGGAGACAAATAAATGACAAAATATTCCTGGTGGAACCTATCAATTGAGGAAACTGCCCAACTGCTCAAAACAGATGTTGAGCAAGGGATTACTGACAGGGAAGCAAATAAGCGTCAAGAAACGTTCAGTAATCGAATCATTTCAGCCCCCGGCATCCATCCTGCGGCAATTTTATTAAACCAGTTTACCGATACGATGGTGCTGGTCTTGTTGGCCGCCACAGTAATTTCCGGATTAATTGGAGCAATGGGTGATGCCATAACGATCATGGCAATTGTGGTGCTCAATGCCATCCTGGGTTTTATTCAGGAATACCGAGCCGAAAAATCACTGGAAGAAATAAAAAAACTGGCTTCGCCAACGGCGATAATTATCCGCAGCGGAGAACGAAAAAAAATTGCGGCTGAAGCACTGGTACCGGGTGATCTGGTGGTTATTGAAGCGGGTGACAAGGTGCCTGCCGACTTGCGCCTGGTTTACAGCAGCAGTCTTGAAGCAGATGAATCTGCCTTGACCGGAGAATCTGTTCCGGTCAGTAAAAACGCCGGCAAAAATTTCCCCCCGGAAACCGTCTTGGCTGAGCAAGGTAATCTATGCTTTATGGGCACATCCATAACCCGGGGCAGAGGCCGGGCTTTGGTAGTAGCGACTGGAATGGACACCGTAATGGGTGAAATCGCAGTCATGATGAAAGAAAATGATAAAAGCATGACGCCTTTACAGACCAGATTGGATCATCTGGGCAAAGTATTGATTGTCATCTGCCTGGCTGTATGTACCTTGGTTGCAGGGCTGGGTATTCTCCGGGGCGAAGCTTGGCTGACCATGTTGATGGCGGGGATTAGTTTGGCAGTAGCTGCCATACCAGAAGGATTACCGGCAATCGTAACTGTAGTACTGGGATTGGGCGTACAGCGGATGGCAAAGCAAAATGCTATCATAAGAAAGCTTCCGGCGGTCGAAACACTGGGATGCACGACGGTTATTTGTTCTGACAAGACGGGGACACTCACCCGTAATCAAATGACGGTAAAAAAAATAGCTGCTTATCATTGCGCCCTGGAGATTGAAGGAGAAGGTTATCAGAGTGAAGGAAAGTTTACATATCAAGGGAAAGCTATCAATCCTTTGCAAACTAGAAACTGTCAAATGATCATGGATGCAGCTTTAAATTGTAATCAAGCGGTGCTCAAGAAGGCCAAACATGGATATGAAGTGGAAGGCGATCCCACCGAAGGCGCATTGTTGATTATGGCTGCTAAAGCTGGCTTGTCTAAACGTCTCAATATTATAAGGGAGATCCCTTTTGATTCAGAGCGCAAATGTATGACCGTGGTGGTGGAACAAAACGGAGAATACCTGGCACTGGTAAAAGGCGCCTTGGAGGTGATCCTACCTTCTTGTAAACAACTGATCAAAGCGCACGGGGTTGATCAGCTTGGTAATAATGAACGTAAATATTTTCTAAAATTGCAGTCTCAATGGGCAGACGAAGCCATGCGTGTGCTTGGATTTGCTTATAAACCGCTGTCCAAAATGGAATGGCAACAATTAAGCGATGCACAACTGGAATCGGATTTGATTCTATCCGGAATCTGTGGGATGATAGACCCGCCGCGTAAAGGTACGGCACGCTCGGTAAAACAATGTTTGGACGCCGGTATCATCCCTATTATGGTCACCGGGGATCATCCCTTAACCGCCCGCGCCATAGCTCGCAGCATAGGTTTGGCAACTGGTCAGGAGGTTGTTTCCGGACAAGAGATCGACCAGTTGGATGACGAGACATTATACCGCAGAGTCATCCATGACCGGGTGGTGGCCAGAGTATCTCCTCAGCATAAAAACAGAATTGTTCAGGTGCTAAAATCTCATGACCAGGTGGTTGCCATGACCGGCGACGGGATTAATGATGCGCCTGCCATAAAAGCAGCTGATATTGGGATTGCCATGGGGATCAGCGGCACCGAAGTAAGCAAAGAGGCATCGTCCATGGTATTGACCGATGATGACTTTTCCACCATTGTAAAAGCTGTTCATGAAGGAAGGGCCATTTACGATAATATCCGAAAATTTATCCGTTATCTGCTGGGCTGCAATATCGGGGAAGTTTTGGTGATGTTGCTGGCCTCATTAATGGCCTTGCCGCTGCCCATGCTGCCCATTCAAATCCTCTGGGTGAATCTGGTTACCGATGGATTGCCAGCCATGGCACTGGGAGTTGAACCACCTGAACCAGGTATCATGAAACGGAAGCCACGGCCTAAAAATGAGAGCATTTTTGCTGACCGTTTAGCCTTGACCATTTTCAGCCGGGGTATTTACATCGCGGTGATAACGGTAGCGACGTTTTTGATTGCCTTTGGCTGGAGCGAATCACAGGGCATGCCAGGTTTGGATTTGGCTCGCACCATGGCTTTTACAACTTTGGTTTTTGCGCAGTTGTTTTACGTTTTTGAATGCCGTTCAGAAAAGTTCTCGCCCTTTGAATTGGGATTCGGCAAAAACAAATTTTTAATCGCTGCGGTCTGCTTTTCGATTATGATGCAACTAACTGTGATTTATTTACCCTTTATGCAATCCATCTTTCAAACCGTTCCGCTGCAACCATGGCAATGGTTGTTGATTCTTGCCTTATCAGGGATCAAATTTATGGGACGTTTATTCATGTATACCTGGCAAAGGGTTTTTGTTTCCAATCTTAGATATGTTAAAATGTAATAGCTGTAGACAAAACAACAATTTTAGGGGTATTCCTGATCGATTGGGAGGTAAATGATGGAATTTGTAAAAATGCATGGTCTGGGCAACGATTTTATTATCGTTGAAGCCGGCTCCTGGAAGGAAGCTGACCATCTGCAAGCGCACTCCCCAATCCTTTGTGACCGTCATTTTGGTATTGGGGCTGATGGGTTGGTGGTTATCGGACCAGATCAAGCCATGGATCTATTCATGAGGATATTCAATCCGGATGGCAGTGAGCCGGAAATGTGCGGTAATGCCATTCGCTGTGTGGCTCGCTACGCATATGAGAATGGCTGGGTCAAGCAGAAAAACATTTCGGTCAGAACCCTGGCCGGAATTCGTTATCCTCAAATTGAAACGGCGAATGGAAAAGTTATCAACGTATGCGTTGATATGGGACAGCCTGTGCTGGAACGCAAGTTGATCCCTATGCAAGGCGAAGGTTCAGCCGTTAAAACCAAACTTACTTCCGCTACAAATGAATTCGAGATTACAGCTGTATCTATGGGCAATCCTCATTGCATCCATTTCGTTGATCAGATTGAACAAGTACCGATCGCTGCCTGGG
Source organism: uncultured Syntrophomonas sp. (assembly GCA_964483565.1). GTDB lineage: Bacteria > Bacillota > Syntrophomonadia > Syntrophomonadales > Syntrophomonadaceae > Syntrophomonas_B. The sequence continues at coordinate 7,405 of CAZACF010000001.1, forward strand.
GCAGTATGATGGAATCGCACCCCTTGTTCCCGGCCAAGACCAATGTAGAATTTGTGCAGATGGTGGCTCGTGATGAAATGATCATGCGCGTCTGGGAAAGAGGCGCAGGGATTACCATGGCCTGTGGGACGGGAGCCTGTGCTTCACTGGTGGCGGCAGTTTTAAATGATGTGAGTGATCGTAAGGCCACTATTCATTTACTGGGTGGAGATCTATATATAGAATGGAAGGAAGAAAATAACCATGTCTACATGACCGGACCGGCTGAATATGTTTTTGCGGGTAAAATCGCGCTTCAATAAAAAACCATAAAATAATGATGGAGGGATACTGTGAAAGTCAACCATGCCATGCAAAATTTGCCCCCGTATTTATTTGCTCGAATTGAACAAAAAATTGCTGAAGCCAAAGAAAAAGGGATTGATATTATCAATTTGGGAATAGGCGATCCCGATATACCAACGCCTCAACACATCATTGAGCGTATGGCCACCGCCATTTACGATAGTGCCAATCACCAATATCCCAGCTCAGTAGGCCTTTTGGAATTTCGCACGGCAGTGGCAGAGTGGTACAAGCGACGTTTTCAGGTACATCTGGATCCAAAAACGGAAGTAGTATCATTGTTAGGATCTAAAGAAGGAATTGCTCATATTTCCTTTACCTATCTAAATCAAAACGATATCACTCTGGTACCCGATCCCGGCTATCCGGTATATGGAATAGGAACCCTGCTGGCCGGAGGGCAATCACATATCATGCCGCTGCAAGCAGAAAATGGATTCCTGCCTGTACTGGAGAACATTCCAACGGAGATCGCCCGAAAAGCCAAACTGATGTTTTTGAATTACCCCAACAATCCTACCGGCGCCCTTGCAGATTTGGACTTTTTCACCAAAGTGGTGGCCTTTGCCCGTGAATTTGATATTCTGGTGTGCCATGATGCCCCTTATTCGGAGATGGCTTTCGATGGAGTGGTTGTACCCAGTTTGCTGCAAGCTGACGGGGCCAAGGAGGTTGCCATTGAATTTCATTCCCTTTCCAAAACCTACAATATGACCGGCTGGAGAATTGGCTGGGCGGCGGGCAACCGTGAAGCTGTAGAAGCACTGGGACGTTTTAAGTCAAACGTTGACTCAGGCGTTTTTCAGGCCATTCAATATGCCGGCATTGAGGCTTTAAGAGGTTCACAGGACTGTATTCGGGAAAACTGTGCGATATATCAACAGCGCCGTGATATTGCCATAGCAGGATTGCGAAAAATGGGCTGGAAGATTAACCCGCCTCAGGCAACCTTCTATCTCTGGGCACCTGTTCCGCAGGGTTACACATCCGCTTCCTTTGCGGAATTAATGCTGGATAAAGCAGCGGTGATCGTTACCCCCGGGAATGGCTACGGTGAATACGGGGAGGGATATTTCCGGATTGCCCTTACCGTTTCCAGTGAACGGATGCAGGAGGCATTTGAGCGGATGTATAATACATTGGGAAAGGTCGAGTTTAAATGATAAAAAGCATGACCGGTTTTGGACGCAGCCAGCTCAATGAGAATGGTTATGTGGTCAGTTGTGAAATCAAAGGAGTTAATCATCGCTATTTGGATCCTCATATCAGAATGCCACGACGGTACGGGCTTTTGGAGGACAGGGTCAAGGAAGAACTGAAAAAAAACATTCATCGCGGCCGCCTTGAAATCAGCATTAATATTGAGAAAACGCGAGAAAGCACGAGGATTATCAAGGTTGACAAAGAATTGGCGATAGCTTATTATAATTCTTTGAAGGATTTAGCGGAAAATTTGGATATGCATGCCTCTTTCAGCCTGATGGACATATTTCGTCTGCCCGACGTATTCAATTTGGAAGACGCGGAAGAAGATCTGGAAATATGCTGGCTGACTTTGCAGAAGTCGCTGGCCCAAGCCATTGAAGGTCTGGTCAAAATGCGCCTCAAGGAAGGCCAAAACCTATTGACTGACCTGCTGAACCGAACCGATTATATTCGTAATGAAGTCGGCAAGCTGGAAAGCAGAGCGCCGTTTCTGGAACAGGGATATGAGGAAAGGCTGCGCAACAAAATAAAAGAGATGATTCCGCTTGAATCCATTGATGAAAACAGGATAATGCAGGAAGTTGCCATTTTTTCCGATCGGGCAAGCATAACCGAGGAAATCGTCCGTTTGCAGAGCCATATCATACAGTTTAACGAAACCCTGACCAATAGTGATGAAGCGGTTGGTCGTAAAAGCGATTTCCTGGTACAGGAAATGTTCAGAGAAATCAATACGGTAGCTTCCAAAGCCAATGATATTGAAATGAGTCAGATTGTAATCAACGTAAAAGCAGAGCTGGAAAAAGTCAGAGAACAACTGCAGAATATTGAATAAATCAGGAGGTGTAACCGGTCAGCCGGTAATTTATGGACGTTAAACTTGTTAATATCGGTTTCGGGAACATTGTAGCTGCGAATCGCATCATCGCCATTGTGAGCCCAGAGTCAGCACCGATTAAAAGAATCATCCAGGAAGCACGGGAAAAGGGTGTTTTGATCGATGCTACGTATGGAAGAAGAACCAGAGCAGTAGTTGTTATGGATAGCAGTCATGTTATTTTATCCGCTGTGCAGCCGGAAACAGTTGCCAATCGTTTGGGAGCCAAAGACAATTCCAACGAGGAAGCATAATAGAAAGTGTTACGATGATGGAAAGAACTGGCATATTATTTATTATTTCCGGCCCCTCGGGGGTTGGCAAAGGTACCGTCAAAGAGGCTGTTCTCAAACGCTTGAATGACATGAAAGTTTCCATATCAGCGACTACCAGACCGCCTCGTACGGGAGAAACTGACGGACAGGATTATTTCTTTTTGCCTCCGGAAACATTTCAAACTATGGTTGAACAAGGGAAATTCCTGGAATGGGCCCAAGTATATGATAATTTATATGGAACCCCGCAGGATTTTGTAAACAACAATCTGGCAGGCGGTTTTGATGTCGTTCTGGAGATCGATATACAGGGAGCCATGCAGGTAAAAGCAAAAATGCCCCAGGGCGTTTTTATTTTTATTGAACCGCCCAGTATTGAAGAGTTAGCCATGCGGTTATGCAAACGAGGCAAGGATTCCGAAGAAAGTGTAAAAAAACGTATGGCCAGTTGTCGCGAGGAAATGAAACATAGCTGTTACTATGATTATCTGGTTATAAATGATGATCTGCAGGAAGCCGTAGAAAAAGTCTATGCCATCATTGTAGCGGAACGCTGCAGAATCAGGAGAAATGATGAAGGGGTGATGGGCAGTTGATTACACCGTCTACTAAAGAACTGATGGAAATCGGACAGAGTAAATATGCGGTTGTGGTTGCCGTAGCCAAACAAGCGAGGAAATTATCCGAAGATAAGAAAAATGATGAGAATTACCGTCTTTCCAGCATGGTCACCGAAGCATTGGAAGAAATTCTATCGGCTAAAGTAACCATTATTTGCAAATGATCCGGGCGGACAAGGAGGCATAGCTATGGCAAAGACAGTTGGTATAGGCATTACCGGCGGAATTGCATCCTATAAAATAGCTGATCTGGTAAGCAAATTAAAATCCAATGACACGGATGTAATTGTCATGATGACAGAAGGAGCAACCCGCTTTATTAGTCCGCTGACCTTCAAGACCTTATCAGGAAGAGAAGTAGTGACTGACTTATGGTCAGAATCACTCGAATATAAAGTCCAGCATATCGGTATTGCTGAACAACTTGATTTGCTGGTCATCGCTCCGGCGACCGCTAACTTCATTGCCAAAATGGCCTGCGGGATCGCTGATGATCTGCTTTCTACTGTGGTCGTGGCCAATACCTCCCCGGTATTGATTGTGCCCGCCATGAATTCCAATATGTATAAGAACCCTATTGTACAAGATAATCTAAAAAAACTGCAATCGTACGGTTATTGCGTACAAGAGCCGGATAGTGGCATGCTGGCATGCGGGGTGGAGGGCAAAGGACGTTTACCTTCCATTGATGATATCTATGACAGAATTATTTCCTTGCTCCATCCCAAGACCGATATGGCTGGCAAACGGGTTCTCGTCAACGCTGGTTCAACCTGCGAGGATATCGATCCGGTAAGATTTATAGGCAATCGGGGAACCGGCCGGATGGGTTATGCCATTGCCAGAGAAGCTTCGGAGCGCGGTGCGGAAGTCATCCTGGTGAGCGGAAAAACCAATCTTGACGTTCCCCCCAAGGTAAAGTGCATCAACGTATGGAGTTCACGGGAAATGTGTGATGCCATGCTACAATACCAACCGGTTTGCGATATCATTATTGGAGCAGCTGCGGTTGGTGATTTTTGCCTTGCCCAAGTTACCAAACAGAAGATTAAAAAAACCGATGACGTTTCTCAGTCGGTTGTGCTTGAATTAGTGGGAACGACTGATATACTAAAAGAACTGGGTAAACGCAAACAAGAAAACCAAATTATGGTGGGCTTTGCAGCGGAAACGGAAAATCTGCTGGAGAATGCCCGCAAAAAACTCAAATCCAAGAATCTTGACTTCATTGTGGCCAATGATGTAACCATGGAAGGGGCAGGATTTGCCACTGAAACCAATATAGTAACTTTTATTTCCCGCAACGGCGTAGTAGAATCTTTGCCCAAAATGTTGAAAGATGAAGTTGCTGCGGCAATTCTTGACCGAGTGGTTGCGTTAACGTAAGCATAATTTGGCAAGGAAAGAGGAGAAAGAATTGAGCAAAAAATTATTTACATCTGAATCTGTAACCGAAGGGCATCCCGATAAAATGGCTGACCAGATTTCCGATGCCATACTTGATTCCATTCTGGCACAGGATCCCTTTGCCCGCGTTGCCGCAGAGACCATCGTCACCACTGGTTTGGTGCTGGTTTCCGGAGAAATAACCACGGAATGCTATGTTGATATTCCCAAATTAGTTAGAACGACCATCAAAGAAATAGGTTACACCCGGGCAAAATATGGTTTTGACAGTGAAACCTGCGCAGTATTGACCTCATTGGACGAACAGTCCGGAGATATCGCCATGGGAGTCAATCAGGCGCTGGAAGCCAAAAGCGGCAAAATGAGTGATTCTGATGTGGAGGCTATCGGGGCCGGGGACCAAGGCATGATGTTTGGTTATGCCACCAATGAAACGGCAGAATTTATGCCCATGCCGATCATGTTGGCCAGTAAAATGGCCAAACGATTGACGGATGTAAGAAAGGATGGGATCATCCCTTATCTGCGTCCGGATGGCAAGACCCAGATTACAGTTGAATATCAAGACGACAAACCAGTTCGAGTTGACACCATCGTTGTTTCCACCCAACATCATCCTGAAGTAAATTTGGCAACGATTGAAAGAGATATTATCGAACAGGTGGTTAACTACGTCGTTCCTGCTGAAATGCTGGATGATCAAACCAGATATTTTATCAATCCAACCGGTCGTTTTGTCATCGGCGGTCCGCAAGGTGATTGTGGATTGACGGGAAGAAAAATTATTGTTGATACATACGGTGGAATGGCCCGTCATGGAGGCGGAGCGTTTTCCGGCAAGGATCCAACCAAAGTTGACCGTTCCGCTGCCTATGCAGCCCGATATGTGGCAAAAAATTTGATTGCCGCCGGCGTTGCCGATCGGCTTGAGATTCAGCTTGCCTATGCGATCGGGGTTGCCCATCCGGTATCCATTTCGGTGGAGACCTTTGGTACCAACAAAATATCCCATGAAAAAATTGTTGCTCTGATTAATGAGCATTTTGATTTGCGCCCCGCCGCCATCATCCGAGATCTCGATTTAAGAAGACCTATTTTCCAAAAGACAGCCGCTTACGGTCATTTTGGCCGCAATGAGAGCGAGTTTACCTGGGAAAGAACCGACAAAGCCGACGCCGTTCGAAAATCTGCCGGTTTATAAGCTTGGTTCAAGGTGTTTTTGCAAAGGCGGGCATTCCCCGCCTTTTATTTTTTATCAGCGTATCCAAGGAGTAATTATGCAAGCGGTCAGTGTAATTATTAATCTCAATACCTCTCAATTGAATCACAGTTTTCTCTATATCGTCCCGGAAGAGCTGAGCGAAGAAGCTGTGTTCGGCAAAAGGGTGCTGGTTGATTTTGCTGGCAAAAAAACGGAAGCTTTTGTGGTTGGGCGGCAAGAAATTGATTCTACTGCCGGTTTGAAGTCATTGATTAGAGTTCTGGATCAAGAAGCCGTATTCAACCAGGAACTCTATCAATTGGCACAGTGGATGGCTGATTATTATTCGGTTTCACTGGCCTTGATATTAACCATGATGATCCCCCAACTGTTACATCACAAAAAATCCCTGCGATTAATCGCGGCCGTCAACCAGCAACAATATGAAGCTGCTTACATCGGCCAAGCAAAACCCTATAAGGAATTTATGGAGCAGTTGTGGTTACAAAAGGAACTAAGCTTAAACGCAACCCGCAAAACAATCAATCAAGAGCAATTGGAAGAATTGCAAAAGTTGGATCTGGTGAGTGTAATCGGGAGCTATGGTTCAACCCGTACCAGGGCAAGCGATATAATCTATGTACTTGATCACCATAAGATGGAAAAGGAAATCACGGCCATCCGCAAAAAGGCCCCGCGTCAAGCCGAGGCGCTTGATTTATTGGCGTCAAACCCCGGTTTTAGCTGCGTAGAATTTGATCGCATGGTTACTCGTTCTGTCAGTCAAGCCTTGATAAAAAAAGGCTTGATCGCCAGCGTTAAACCTAAACTCGAGATCACCATTCCTGACTTCGAACTTAATCAAGAACAAACCCAAGCCATCGGTTTTATCCAAAAAAGCTTGCATACCAGACAATATGAGGAATATTTATTGTTTGGGATCACTGGCAGCGGAAAAACCGAAGTTTATATTAAGGCAGCGCAAGCCGCGATTGAACAAGGGCGCAGCGTCATTGTACTAGTGCCGGAAATTGCTCTAACCCGCCAACTGGTTGACATCTTTTCCCACCGTATTGCTGATCTGGCTGTCCTGCACAGTGCCATGACAGCAGGGGAACGATACGAGGAATGGAAGCGAATCAAGCGGGGTGAAGTCCAACTGGTGCTGGGACCGCGTTCAGCAATATTTGCTCCTTTGTCCGATCTTGGCCTGATCATTCTTGATGAGGAGCAGGAAAACAGTTATAAACAAGAAGAGACCCCGCGCTATCATGCCCGTGACATTGCCCGTCAACGCGCCCACCTGACCAATTCGGTGTTGCTGCTGGGCAGCGCTACCCCCGCCTTGGAAACCTATTATCGGACCACAACCGGGGCAGCCCGACTATTGCATTTGCCCCGCAGAACGGGTGGCGCAATTATACCGGAAATCGTTATTGAAGATATGAGAAAATCATTTAAAAGTGGCAACTATGGGATGATTTCACGCAATCTGCAGGAGCGACTGCAGCATGCCTTGATCATGGGACAGCAAAGCATTCTGTTTATCAACCGGCGCGGCTATTCACCCATGACGATCTGCCGGGAATGTGGTAATATGACCTCATGTCCAAATTGTTCAGTGGCTATGACTTACCATCATGATATCAAACAAAATGTTTGTCATTATTGTAATGCCCAACGTCCACAATCTTCCTTCTGCGAGATTTGCGGCAGTCAACATCTGCAATTGGCTGGTACCGGAACCCAGAAGGTGGAAGAGGAAATTAGACGCTTGTTTCCCCAAGCCAGGATTGCTCGGCTGGATCTGGACAGCAGCCGGCCGAGAGGAGCGCAAAAAGCCATTCTGGAGGACATGAAAGCAAGACGTATTGATATCTTGATCGGCACCCAAATGGTGGCCAAGGGATTGGATTTTCCGCTGGTTTCTCTGGTAGGTGTAGTTGATGCAGACAGCTTATTGAATTTACCTGATTTCAGAGCCAGAGAACGATGCTTTCAACTGCTGGTGCAAGTAGCCGGTCGGGCAGGCAGAGCAGATATTCCCGGGGAAGTGGTTATCCAAACCTACAATCCCCAGGAACCATTGTTTGCAAAAGTAGTCAGCCAGGACTATAAAAGTTTTTATGACGATGAAATAACAATCCGCCGACGATTGGATTATCCACCTTTTAATGATATCTTAAGAATGGTTGTGAGTAGTGAAAACGAGTCAGTTTGTCAAAAGCATAGCAATGAATTGGCCAAGTATATTGAAGAGATGATTGATGCCAAAGAAGATAGTATAATGATTCTGGGGCCAGCCCCATGTCCCATCAGTAAAATAAAAAACCGGTTTCGTTATCAAATCTTGATAAAATGCAATAGCTCTTTGTTACTTCGCAGTATTGCTGCTAAAATGAATAATATTGCCCATCCTGCCAACCTAAAATTAGAGCTGGATATCAATCCTATGGTAACCATTTAAGGGAGGAAAATAGATTGTCAGTATACAAGATTGTAACTGTACCTGATCCGATCCTGAGACAAAAAGCGCAAAAAGTAGAAAAGATAAATGATGGTGTTCTTCGGGTTTTGGATAATATGCGCGATACCATGTACGCAGCTGATGGAGTAGGTTTGGCTGCTCCGCAAATCGGTGTTTCCAAACGGATGATCGTGATTGATCCCGGAGATCAGTTGATTGAAATGATTAATCCGGAAATAATCGCCAGAGAAGGTGAACAAACTGCCCGGGAGGGGTGTTTGAGCGTTCCCGATTTAGTTGGTTGGTGTAAAAGGTCGCAAAAGGTAACGGTTCAGGGAATGAACCGCGATGGTGAGATAATCGAAATAGAAGCTGCTGATATGCTGGCTCGGGCCTTTCAACATGAAATCGATCATTTGGACGGGATTCTTTTCCCAGATAAAGCCATCCAGACCAGAAAAGAGAAATAACGATGCCGAAGGAGGGGACGAAATGAAAATCGTTTTTATGGGTACTTCAGAATTTTCGGTACCGTCTCTCGGGAAAATCCTGGAGTCACAACATAAGGTTATTGGTGTGGTTACCCAGCCTGACCGTCCTCGTGGACGGGGACAGAAGCTCATCCCTTCCCCGGTAAAAGAATTTGCGCTCAATCACCAGCTGCCAGTATTTCAGCCCGAAAGTATCAGAACCGAAGAAGCCATCGATCATGTACGCGGATGGGATCCGGATCTGGTAGTGGTGGTTTCCTATGGACAGATCATTCCGGCTGAAATTTTAGATTTTCCCAAACTAGGTTGTATCAATGTGCATGCCTCACTGTTGCCGCGTTATCGTGGCGCTGCTCCCATCCAAAGAGCAATTATGGCAGGAGAAACGTTCAGCGGTGTTACTATCATGGCCATGGACAAAGGATTGGATACCGGAGATATCATCCTGCAATTGCCGGTAAAAATTGGGGCAGACATGGATCATGGCATATACTCGGAGATTTTGGCCAATGCCGGAGCGGATTTGCTCATCGATACCCTGGCAATTATCAAAAGTGGTTCTTTCCCGCGGCGCAAACAGGATTCATCCAAGGCTACTTATGCCCATATGATCAGACGCGAAGAAGAAAGGATCGATTGGCAGCAATCTGCCAACACCATTTATAACCAGATTAGAGCATTGAGCCCTCAGCCAGCTGCCTATACTTCCTTTGCAGACCAGCGCTTTAAGATTTTTAGTGCCAGTTTGTGTCCTGATAATATCAGCGCCGCCCCAGGCGAGATTGTGGCCATAAAACCATCCGGGCTATTGGTACAATGTGCCCATGATATGCTTGAGATTAAAGAACTGCAATTAGCTGGCCGGAAAAGGATGACCAGCAGTGACTTTTTAAGAGGATTCAAACTTAACCCTGGTGATGTATTGGGAAACTGAGTGGTTGTTCCTGGCAAATAATGAGGAATGCAAGAATGGAAAGTAAAAAACGTATTTATATTGGATTATTAATCATTAGTCTGATAGCAGTAGCAACACTTGTCCCCCTGATTCTTTATCTGCTTAGGCTGAACACTCCGGTCAGCCACTTCATAATTACTTTGATTGCCATCATCATTGGGGGAATGTTTTTATTGCTGGGATTTGGTATAATGGCAATCATCGTCATGATTATCCGCTCAAAAACCAGTCCCTCCTTAGATAATTTTACGAAACTGGCCAATGAATTACTTTTTCCGTTGACCTTGGTGATTGGCAAAGTTTTGGGCATTAAGGCAGAGAAAATCAGGTCTTCCTATATTGCGGTAAACAATTATTTGGTAAAATCCAAACATATGATTCTAAAAGGCGAAAGAGTCATGATACTTTTACCCCATTGTCTGCAGAATAATGAGTGTCCTCATAAAATTACGATGGATATAAATAATTGCAAGCTATGCGGTAAATGTTGTATTAGTGATCTGGTTAAATTAAGCAAGAAATATTCTGCCATTATTAAGGTTGCTACCGGCGGCACGCTGGCTCGTAAATTGATAAAAGAATACCGGCCAGCAGGTGTTATTGCGGTTGCTTGTGAAAGAGATTTATCCTCAGGCATACAGGACAGTGGAACGCTTCCTGTTTATGGTGTTTTGAACTGCAGACCCAATGGTCCCTGTTTTAATACCGGGGTTGACATAGAAAAAGTAGAACAAGCATTAATCATGATTTGTAAAGGAGGATAAAAATGGGATACTTGATACTTATATTACCGGCACTGATTCTATCTATTTATGCCCAATTCAAGGTTAAGTCTACATTTAAAAAATATTCGGCGGTTAGATCGATGAAAGGGATCACCGGACGTGAGGCAGCCAACAATTTATTGCGTAACAACGGCATTAATAATGTTAGTATTGAAGCGATCGCTGGCAGTCTGACTGATCATTATGATCCCGCATCGCATGTCCTAAGATTATCTGAAACTGTATACGGCAATGATTCCATTGCCGCCATTGGGGTAGCCGCTCATGAAGTGGGGCATGCCATCCAGCATCAGCAAGGCTACAAGCCCATGGAAATCAGACAAAAGATCGTACCAGTGACCAACTTCGCATCGACTGCTTCTTTCCCGATTCTGTTGATTGGGATGCTTTTTGCCAGCGCAGATCTTATCATGATCGGAATACTGCTTTTTTCAGCAGTGGTATTATTTCATATCGTTACCTTGCCAATTGAATATAATGCCTCCAGTCGAGCCGTTGCCCAATTGAATCAGGTGGGACTGATCAGCAATGAAGAAGTTCCCATGGTCAATAAAGTTCTGGGTGCGGCCGCCCTGACCTATTTGGCGGCAGCTCTTTCCGCCGTTGCCAATCTGCTTTATTATCTGGCTATATTTGCTGGCTCAGATGATTAAAGCAGGGGAGAAATAAATGAACAAAAAAGATCCAGCTTTACTTATAGACGCCCGTGTGATGGCAGTAAACCTAATTTATCAAACGACGGAAAGTGGGGCCTACGCCAATCTGAGTCTTGATCATGCGCTACGTGATTCAAAAATGTCACAGAGCGATAAAAATCTGGTTACAGAATTGGTGAATGGCAGCATAAGAATGATTAAGCACCTTGATTGGGTGCTTAATCTGTTTCTTGGAAAAAGCATGGACAAACAAAATCCCTGGGTGCGAAGTGCGCTGCGCATGGCAGCTTATCAGATATTATTTATGGAACGGGTTCCTGATTATGCCGCGGTCAACAGTACCGTAGCTTTTATTCGCAGCAAAGTAAATAAAACCTTGGCCGGAGTTTGTAATGCCGTCTTGCGCAATTTAATCAGAAGCAAAGCAACACTTTCATATCCCCCCATAGATTCACTGGAATATTTGGCGGTTTACTATTCTCAGCCGGAATGGTTGGTTGAGCGCTGGAAAAATCATTACGGTGCGCAGTTGGCTACTACTATATTGGCCTATATGAATAAAAAACCGCATCTGACGATACGGGTAAATACTTTATTGACGGACAGCGAGGAACTCTTATCAACTTTGTCTCAGGAAGGCATTGAGGTCAGACCTAGTCCCTTGTTGCCTCAGGCATTAATCATAGATTCATTGGGAAAAAGCATCCAAGAATGGCAAGCTTACCAGAACGGCTGGTTTTATGTTCAAAATGAAGCGGCCATGCTGGCGGCTGACATATTGAACCCGCAGGCTGGAGAAGATGTGTTGGATTTAGGCAGCGGGGTGGGAGGAAAAGCAACCCACTTCGGCGAAAAAATGAATAATCAGGGCAGGATTAAAGCAGTAGAACTGCATCCGCATAAATTAAGTCTGTTGGAAAATAATTGTCGCCGTTTAGGTCTGACGATTATTAAAGGAACACAAATGGATATCCTGGCGTTGGCAGAAGAACCTCTATGGCAAAAAGTATTCCTGGATGCTCCCTGTTCGGGATGGGGTGTTTTGAATCGGCGGGCAGATGCCAGATGGCGCCAACAACCCACAAAGCTAATAGATTTATGCCAATTGCAATTGGCCATGCTTGAAAAAGCTGGCCAAATGACGGCCCCGGGTGGTATTCTGGTTTATTCGACCTGCACCACAAATACAGAAGAAAACGAAAACATCGTAACCACCTTTTTGCAGAAAAATCCTCATTTTCATTTTGATTCAATGGCTGACACGATATCCTATTTTCCGCTGGATGCGACTGACAGAGCCATGGCGGAAAAGGGGTGGCTCACCATCATCCCGGGTAAATATGACTGTGATGGAATGTTTTATGCACGCTTGCGGAGGAGTAATGGGTAGATGAATGATCATAAAAAAATTGAACTGTTGGGTATGACTCTGCCTGAGTTGGAAGACTTCGTAAGCGGCATATCCGAACCAAAATTCCGCGCCCGGCAACTATATAAATGGATCTATCAAAAACAGACTTCCTCCTTTTATGAGATGAGTGATATCCCCCGTGATCTTCGCTTTAGACTGGACGAAATTGCCCAAATATCGATCCCCCGCTTTCTCAAGCAAAGGGTTTCCAAAGATGGTACTCGCAAATTCTTACTGGAGATGAACGATAAGAAAAGAGTAGAAACAGTTATTATTCCACAAACCCATGATAAAAATACCTCCTATACCGTATGTATTTCCAGTCAAGTAGGATGTCCCATTGGATGTGCTTTTTGTGCCACCGGCGCAGGTGGGTTCCAACGACATTTATTGGCCTATGAAATTGTCGGGCAGGTGTTAAGTTCCCGTCGTGAACTGAGCAAAAGACTAAAAAAAACCGATCCAAATTTGATTACCAATGTTGTCTATATGGGCATGGGTGAACCATTGTTAAATTACGATGAAATGATCAAATCTGTCTACCTGCTCAATGAACATAAAGGTATTAACATTGGACAAAGACATATTACGATATCCACTGCAGGAGAGGTAACCGGCATCAGAAAACTCATGCAAGAAAACCTGCAGGTGACTTTAGCGATTTCCTTGCATTCCTGTGACAATGAATTAAGAAATGAACTGGTGCCTTTAAACCGAAAATATCCGTTGGAAATATTACTGGATACAGTCAGGGAATATTCACAAAAGAATCATCGCCGAGTTACATTTGAGTATGTTATGCTGGATGAGGTCAACCTTCGCAAAAGGGATGCTGAAGCTATGATAAAGCTGCTAAAACCGATGTTGGCGAATGTCAATCTAATACCGTATAATGAAGTCAACGGGCTTGCTTTTAAAAGACCGCCCAATTATCGTATCAATCAGTTTTATCAATGGTTGATTGCAGGAGGCCTAAACGTAACTTTACGGGAAGAGCGAGGGTCAGATATTGAAGCTGCCTGCGGCCAGTTGGCTGCCAAAAAGGATCGCCAGGCATAGTTTTCTGAGGTGAAGTATGAAGGTAAATGGCTTAACAGACATAGGGTTGGTGCGCAAAAGGAACGAAGATTGCTTTTTAATCGATACGAATCGCAATTTATTTGTGGTTTGTGACGGAATGGGAGGACATCTTGGCGGTGATACTGCGTCCCGTTTGGCCATCGAAACGATAAAAAAAGAACTGATCTTTGAAGGGGTTGCAGAAATACCTGAAGTTTTGGAGAAAGCAGTTCAGTCTGCCAATCGTATTATATGGGAGACGGGCCAAAGCGTTGCCGATCTGAATGAAATGGGTACCACGCTGACTGCAGCAGTTATCTATGACAACCAACTGTGGATCGCGCATGTCGGTGACAGCAGTTTGTTTATTGTTCGTAATAATCATATTATAAAGCCAACCAGTGATCATACCTTAGCCGAACACATGCGCAAAGATGGCCTGATCTCTGAAGTGGATGATCGTTATAAATCGTTTCATCACGTTCTGATCAGAGCCTTGGGGGTTGATGAAAAGGTTGAGATTGATGTACACCAGATCAAGGTAAGCCAGGGCGATTGGATTTTGCTGTGTACAGACGGATTAAGCAATATGGTTGAACAACAGGAAATCATAACGTTGCTTGATAAAGAAAATGAACCGCAGACGGCCTGTCAACAATTACTCTCATTGGCATTGGCTCGAGGCGGATATGATAATATAACCATGATTCTTATTCAATTGTAGATTTGGGGGTATATGTTTTGGAGCGTATCATTCTCGGCGGCCGTTACGAACTGCTGGAAGTTATAGGCGAAGGCGGTATGGCCAGGGTTTACAAAGCCCATTGCAGAATACTGGATAGAATTGTAGGTGTAAAAATATTAAAAGAAGAATTCTCTCGCGATAAAAGCTTTGTGGAAAAATTTAAAACCGAAGCTCTATCTGCTGCCAGAATCAACCATCCCAACATTGTGAACATCTATGATGTCGGACAAGAAGGCGACATTTACTATATTGTCATGGAATTGGTGGAAGGCAAGACGCTTAAACAAATCATCAGTGAAGAAGCGCCTTTGGCAGTGGAACGGGCGGTAGATATTGCCATTATGATTTGCGATGGCGTCCATCATGCCCACGAAAAAGGGATCATCCATCGGGATATTAAACCCCATAACATATTAATAACCGAACATGGCATGGTAAAGGTGGCTGATTTTGGTATAGCCCGGGCTATTTCCAATGCGACCATTACTTACGGTAACAATAATATAGTCGGGTCAGTCCATTATATTTCTCCTGAACAGGCCAAAGGGGAAATGGTCAGCCGTACCACTGATATTTATTCCATTGGCTGCGTATTATTTGAGATGCTGACCGGCCGGGCTCCATTTACGGCAGATAGTGCCATCACGGTAGCCATGAAGCATATTCATGACGAAATCCCCTCACCCCGAAAAATTAACCCGGACATTCCAGTTGCCTTGGAAAACATTGTTTTACAGGCCATGCAAAAGAATCCTAAACAGCGTTTTGCCTATGCCCAGGAAATGCGCAATGCGCTTTTAAGTATTAATATGCAGATTCCTGAAGATTATAAACACAAGCGCAGAAACGAAAAAAGAGTGGCCGGGACGCCGGTATTGTTTGAGGGGGATGAAACCTTGAAAAAGAAGAAAAAGCTAAGTCCGATTGGGATTGCCATCATCGTCATCGCCGTGATTGGTTTGCTGTCAGGGGTATTGCTGTCAGGCGGAGGGTTATTTGGCAAAGAAGTGGTCGTGCCTAATGTCGAGGGTATGGATTTCAAACTGGCGAGTGAAGAATTGTCCAAAGTCGGATTGGTTATGAGTGTAGCCGGAAAAGAATTCAACAATGAATTTGAAAAAGATATGGTGATCTCACAGAACCCCGGCAAGGATCGAAAAGTAAAAGCCGGCCGCAAAGTTGAAGTAATCCTCAGCAAGGGTTCGGAATTGATAACCGTGCCCAATATTACCGGTATCGATATTAAGGATGCGGTTGTCAAACTGGGCAATGTCGGTTTGAATATGGGCGATATTGACAAAGAATATGACGAGCAAAAACCGGAGGGCATGATCATTTCCCAGGAACCTGCCAGAGGTACCAAACATGAGGCAGGAACCAGTATTAATGTTGTAGTAAGTGAAGGCAAACAACCGGAAAAAGTGTCGATGCCGGATCTGAAGGGGCTGACTATTGAAAAGGCACGTACCGTACTGGATGAACAAAAACTAGTACTGGGACAGATTAAAAGGGAGGAAAGTACTTCCTACGTAGCTGACCAAATAGCCAAACAAGATACTGAACCGAATGTGATGGTTGAGGAAGGGACTACCGTTAATATAGTGGTCAGCACCGGTCCCGGGCCCCAAGTAAAGACGAAGGTTCTGCAATTTAAGCTCCCCAGCGGTGAAAACACCATGAATGTTAAAATTATCGTTACTGATTTACATGGAGAGCGTCAATCCTATAATCAAGCTCATCAGGGAGACGATATTATTTATACCAGTATCAACTATTATGGGACCGGCACTGCTGAAGTATTTATCAACGATAAGTCAGTCAAGATATACAAATTGAACTAAGCAACGGAGGGAATGATGACCGTTACGCAGGAGCAAGGCCTGGTATTGAAAAACTATAGTGGCTTTTATTATGTTCAGGATCGCCATACACAGATCTTGGAATGTCGTACCAGGGGGAAATTAAAAGCCAGAATCCTCAGCGGTGATCGGGTTTGTTTTACCCCTCTGGAGGACGGCAAAGGCATCTTGGAAAGCGTGCTCCCGCGGGACAATGAAATGGTTCGGCCCAGGGTTGCCAATGTTAGCAAAGTAATTATTGTTTTGGCCTATGATCGTCCCATGCCAAGCTTGACCCTGCTGGATCGTCTTTTGTTGTTGGCGCGATACAGTCAATTGCAGCCGTTAATCGTACTGAATAAATGTGATTTACCCCTCAATCAGCCCATTACAGAAATACTTGATTATTATCCTCAGGCTAATTTTCCGGTACTGAGCGTCTCTGCCCGTTTTAATCATGGTATGGAAGAGCTCAAACAAGCCATAAACAGAGAAATAGCTGTTTTAGCCGGACCTTCCGGGGTTGGTAAATCCAGCCTGCTAAATGCTCTTACCGGTCATGAGCTGGTTCCCACCCAGGAAGTCAGTAACAAAATTGGCCGCGGTCGACATACTACCCGCCATGTAGAGCTATATCCTCTGAATGGTCAGGGTTGGGTGGTTGATACCCCGGGTTTTAGTGTATTGGATATGCCTAGAATGCGTAGGGAAGAACTGCCCGGTTTGTTTGAGGATTTTATTCGTTATACGGATGACTGCAGATTCGCCAATTGCCTGCATTATAAAGAAAATGAATGCGGGGTCAAAAATGCGGTTAGCAGTGGTCAAATTCTGACTTCGAGATACCAACATTATTTATCCATGCTGGCAGAAGTCATGGAAAACGAGAGGTGTTATTAGTGGTTTTAGTGGCTCCATCGATCTTATCCGCTGACTTCGCGCAACTGGGAGAAGACTGTAGGCGTCTTGAAAAAGCTGGTGCTGACTGGCTGCATGTTGATGTCATGGACGGACAGTTTGTGCCCAATCTTACTATCGGGCCACCGGTGGTGCGCGACCTGCGACGCATCAGCAAATTATGGTTTGATGTACATCTAATGATTGAAAAACCGGAGTGGATGATCCCTTCCTTTATTGATGCGGGCGCCGACTTAATCACTGTACACGCAGAAGCTTGCACCCATCTGCACCGAGTCGTGCATATGATCAAAGAGGCCGGGATAAAAGCCGGAGTGGCGCTGAATCCGGCCACTTCCTTGTCAACCCTGGATTACATCCTGCCTGATTTGGACTTGGTTTTGATTATGAGCGTCAATCCGGGCTTTGGCGGGCAGCAGTTTATTCCTTCCAGTATTGATAAGATCAGGCGTTTAAAAAGAATGATTGCCGATTGTGCCAACCCTATATGGCTACAAGTGGACGGAGGGATTAATCAGGCAACCGGTCAGGCTGTGGTCGAGGCCGGAGCAAATGTTTTGGTAGCCGGATCATATGTTTTTGGTTCTCAAGATCTATCCTTGACTATTAAACAATTGCATGAACTGTAGTGGCACTAAGAAAAGCCGGGGACAGTATTTTGGAACCTGTCTTGACCTGATGGTATAGATAATGCTAAGATAAGTCTGTTAATAAAACTTCATAATAAATTACTTTCTTCGGGGCAGGGTGAAATTCCCTATCGGCGGTAAAGCCCGCGAGCCTTTGGGCATGATTCGGTTGGATTCCGAAGCCGACAGTTATAGTCTGGATGGGAGAAGAAAGGTTGGCAAGCCATGCATTAATTGCTGTGTGCTTATTTGTCAGCTTTGTATTGAGATGAACCCCGATATGTATCGGGATTATTATTTTTCTGGGAATGATTTTGATGAATGAAAATAACCAAAAGTATATGCAACAAGCGTTACATCTGGCCAAGCTTGCTATCGGCAAAACCAGTCCTAATCCGGTAGTGGGCGCGGTCATCGTAAAAGATGAACAGATCGTGGGTGAAGGCTATCATCAAAAAGCCGGCACTCCTCATGCTGAAGTACATGCTTTGCGTCAGGCGGGGGAAAAGGCTAGGGGAGCTACCATCTATGTGAGCCTGGAGCCCTGCAGTCATTATGGCTGTACACCTCCTTGCGCAGATGCCCTGATTGAAGCCGGCCTAAAAAAAGCAGTTATTGCTACGCTTGACCCTAATCCGCAGGTGGCCGGAAAAGGCATACAGAAACTGCTGGATGCGGGGATAGAAGTTGAGCTGGGAGTTTTGGAGGCACAAGCCAGGCAAATGAACGAAAAATTCTTTCAGTATATCAAGACCAAACGGCCTTTGGTGGCGATCAAGACGGCCATGACCCTGGATGGCAAGATTGCTTCCAATTGTGGTGATTCGCGCTGGATTACCGGCGAAGATGCTCGCAACTATGTACATCAATTGCGAGGCACTTACGATGCTATCCTGGTCGGAATCGGAACCGTATTAAAAGACGATCCCATGCTCAACGTCAGACTAGCCAACAGTGATTATCATGACCCCATCAGGATTATTATCGATAGTCACTTGGAAATACCACTTTATAGCCAAATCGTGGCTACCAGCCAACAACAAAAAAGCATCATCTTCTGTGCCAAGGATGCCGATCAAGCCCGGCAGAATCGCCTCGAAGCGGCAGGCTGTGAAGTGCAGCGCATCAACAGCTGCGATGGACGGCTGGTCCTGGAAGAGGTTTTGGACTTCCTGGGGGAAATGAAATTGTGCAGTTTACTGGTGGAAGGAGGAGGAACCATCAACGCCGCGTTGTTGGAAAACGGCCTGGCCGACAAAGTGTATTGGTTCATTGCTCCCAAGATCATTGGCGGACAAGATGCTCCTACTCCGGTAGAAGGTCGGGGATTTGACTTCATGAAAGATGCGCTAGAGCTTAAATCGCTGGAAATAAGCAATTTTGGTCGGGATATTATGATTAGCGGATACATTAAGAAATAAAGCGGGATGAATCCCGTTCAGGGGTGAGTGATATATTTACCGGAATTATTGAAGAGACAGGCACCATCAATCGCATTGACAGAGGGGTCAACTCCTCCCGCATTAATATCAAAGCCAGTACCGTCCTGAAGGGGACTAAAATAGGTGACAGCATTGCGATCAACGGTGTTTGTCTGACCGTAACCTCTCTGGGGGACAGCCATTTCATCGCCGATATCATGGCCGAGACCCTGGCCAAGACCAATTTAGGGCAGTTAAGCAGCGGCCAACCGGTCAATTTGGAAAGGGCCGTCCGCCTGGGCGATCGAATGGGGGGGCATTTGGTACAGGGGCATGTTGACGGACTCGGGTTGATCGTCGAACAAAAAAAGATGGATATTGCCACCATATTGCGCATCAAAGCTGAGCCGGCTCTGCTGGCCTATGTGGTAACCAAAGGTTCTATCGCCATTGACGGAATTAGTCTTACTGTGGTTGATGTACTGGCTGATAGTTTTACCATATCATTGATACCGCATACTTTTGCCAACACCACTTTGGGTTATAAAAAACCGGGTGATTCCGTAAACCTGGAAACAGATATTATTGGTCGATACGTGGAAAGATTGATTACGAAATCTCCAGATCAAGAAAAATCGGGTTTAAATATGGGATTTCTGGCTGAAAACGGCTTTATATAAGTAAGGAGGAAGGCTTTTCATCAACAAAATGCAATACTGTGATTTAAGGAATATTGGAAGATGATAAAGGTTTATTAAGGGAGGAAGCAGCATGTTTAATACTATTGAAGAAGCCATACAAGACATCCGAGACGGTAAAATGATCATTCTGGTCGATGACGAGGATCGGGAAAATGAAGGAGATGTAATCATTGCCGCTGAAAAATGCAATCCGGAGGTGGTCAATTTCATGGCCAGTTACGCCAAAGGATTGATTTGCATGCCGATGACCGGGGAACGTCTGGATGGACTGGATATTCCCGTTATGGTGTTGGAAAATACCGACAATCATCAAACCGCCTTCACTGTATCGGTCGATCATTATACTACCAGTACAGGAATCTCCGCTCATGAAAGAGCAGCCACTATAAAAGCTTTGATTGATCCGGAAAGCAAGCCCAGTGACTTCAGAAAACCCGGACATATATTCCCGTTGCGTTGCAGAACCGGCGGAGTTCTCCGTCGTTCCGGACATACCGAAGGCTCAGTCGACCTGGCCCGCATGGCCGGGCTTTATCCGGCGGCAGTCATTTGTGAAATCATGAGTAAAGACGGTTCTATGGCCCGGGTGCCAGAATTACTGGAGTTTTCTCGCGAGCATGGAATTAAAATCGCTACCATTGCTGATTTGATTGAATATCGGCGTCGTAAAGAAAAACTGGTGGTTCGCGTGGAAGATGCCAAACTGCCGACTTATTATGGGGATTTCACCGCTGTAGCCTATGAATCAATACTGGACAAACAAGGGCATATCGCCTTGGTAAAAGGGGAATGGGAAGCAGATGAACCCCTCCTGGTAAGAGTCCATTCGGAGTGCTTGACTGGTGATGTGTTTGGCTCGGCGCGGTGCGATTGTGGAGAACAGTTGGGTGCCGCCATGGAAATGATTGAAAAGGAAGGGAAAGGAATATTACTATATATGCGCCAGGAAGGACGCGGCATAGGGTTGGTAAATAAAATCCGCGCCTACAAATTGCAGGACAATGGACGAGATACTGTCCAGGCCAATCTGGATCTGGGTTTTCCCGAAGACCTTCGTGATTATGGCATTGGTGCGCAGATCCTGGTAGATCTGGGCGTACGCAAAATGCGGCTGATGACCAATAATCCAAAAAAGATCAAAGGATTGGAAGGGTACGGGCTGGAAGTGGTGGAACGAGTCCCCATTGAAATGGAGATTAAGCCGGAGAATGCTCACTACATGCATACCAAGCGTGATAAAATGGGACACCTTTTAGCCAGCAACAAATAACTCAACCAGGTGGAACATTTCCAGTATGCGGATTATTTTAATAAGGGAGGAATATGTACAGTGACAAAGATATTGGAAGGTAAACTGATCGGAGAAAATCAACGTTTTGGGATAGTGGTCTCCAGGTTTAATGAGTTTATTACCAACAAATTATTATCAGGTTGTATGGATACTTTGATAAGACATGGGGTCGATCAGGACAACATCGAGGTAGCTTGGGTGCCGGGTGCTTTTGAAATGCCGTTGGTGGCACAAAGGATGGCGGCCCGGAAATATGATGCGGTGATTTGTTTGGGAGCCGTAATCAGAGGGGCAACGCCTCACTTTGAGTATGTTTCTGCGGAGGTAACCAAAGGCATAGCGCAAGTGGGATTAAATACCGACAAGCCGATCATCTATGGCATCATTACGGCGGATACAATCGAGCAGGCGATTGAAAGAGCCGGCACCAAGGCTGGCAATAAAGGTGCTGATGCAGCTCTGACCGCCATTGAAATGGTCGATTTGTTAAAGCATATTTAAAAATGATTGCCGGCAGCTAAAGCACAAAAGGTTATCGGCGGAGGCATCGGATATTGGGGGCACTTACTTGTTGTTCCCTGAACTGATTAGCCCATTGCCAAAGCTTATTTTAAGGTCGCTTTGCCACTATGCATGGTGTAAAAAGTTTGGCTGTTATCTTTGATAGGTGGCCGCAAATCGAGAAATTGGCTTTCTCAGTGGAATCAATGGCATATATTACCGATTAATAGAAAAGATCCGTCCATAGGCACAACATTGCCGAGACGGGTCTTTATATTTTACTAACAATAACAATAAATACCATAAGGTTTAAAAAAACTCGAAAATAATAGAAAAATACTTGCAATATTGTCGGATATGCTCTATGTTTATATTAATGAATTTAATATTGCTGGTTAAAAGAACATAGCATTTTCGACAGCAAATAACAAAGCTTAGTGGCGGCAAGATTGGCACAAGGATTAGCTGCAATAACATCGCAATTCATAAGAAATTACAGCATCAATAAATGTGAGCCAGCAATATTAGATGACATGGTCTTTAATTCATTCGCACAATGCAGCCTTGGACCTGGCAAAATCATTTCAGTTTATCAAGCTTATTCGCTCCCCGAAACGAAATAAATATGTTAAAAATACTTTTGTATAATCGTACTCAGTTAAAGACCATATCATGAATAAAAAATAGTGGAAGCATCGCTCCCACTATTTTTTTATGAATTGAAAATGAATTTAGAACGCGGGTACGCAGGAACCCTGATAAGTATCTTCCAGGAATTTTTTCACTTCCGGAGATTGCAGGGCAGCCCCCAGTTTCTTGATGGCGTCTTTATCTTTGTCTTCTGGTCTTACTGCCAGGATGTTGGCAAAGGGTGAGTCCTTGGGTTCAATAAAGATGGAATCATTGACCGGATTCAGGCCGGCTTCGATGGCATAATTGCTGTTGATCACGCACAGTTCAAGATCTGCCAGCGATCTGGGCAGCATAGCTGCATCCATCATCTTAATTTCAATATTCTTGGGATTATCAATAATATCTTTGTCGATGGCGTTGACTCCGATTCCTTCGGTCAGCTTGATCAATCCGGCTTTTTCAAGCACCATCAAAGCCCGACCGCCATTGGTCGCATCGTTGGGAATACCGACTTTGGCACCATCGGCAACATCATTGATATTTTTAAATTTCTCGGAGTAGACTCCCATCGGTTCATTGTGAACCTTGACAGTCCAGGTTAATTCAGCATTGTTGTTTTTATTGTAGTCCTCCAGATAAGGAATGTGCTGGAAGAAATTGGCGTCGATTTGTTTGTCTTTCAGAGATGGATTCAATAGCACATAATCAGTGAATTCCTTGATTTCGAGATCAACGTTTTCTTTGGCCAGCATTGGCTTGACCACTTCCAGGATTTCAGCATGGGGTTTGGCAGTCGCTCCCACCACGATTTTGGCTGGGGCCTCTCCGCCTTCCTTGGGTGTTTCTGCGTCCTGCTGGCTGGAGCAGCCGACCAGTACCAAAGACATCAGCATAAGACCTGTGAGCAGTACCAATAGTTTCTTTTTCACTTATTTACCTCCTCTTATAAATTATTTTATTGCTAAGCTTATCACCGAGCATCTGGATGAGTTGCACCAAAATAATCAACAAGATTACGGTAACCCACATGATACCGGTTTGATAACGCTGGTAGCCATAATAATAAGCCAGAGTGCCTAAGCCACCGCCCCCCACGATCCCTGCCATGGCGGAATAACCGATGAGATTGATGGTCGTAATAGCTACTCCCAGTATGATGGCCGGGTAAGCTTCCGGAAGCAATACCTTGGTAATGATCTGCCAGGCATTGGCGCCCATGGACAGGGCGGCTTCGATCAAGCCCCAGTTGATTTCCTTTAAGGATGTTTCCACCAGCCTGGCCACGAAAGGAACCGCCGCCAAGGTCAGCGGAACAATGGAAGCCACCGTACCGATGGGGGTACCTACGATGGCACGGGTCAGAGGAATCAGCAAAATAAGAAATATGATAAAGGGAATGGAACGGGCAGCATTGACTATGCTTCCCAAGATTTTATTGAGCGTCAGGTTTTCCATGATATGGCCCTGATCAGTAATCACCAAAATAATCGCCAGGGGAAGTCCTAAAACGTAACTGAAAGCAGTTGAAATGGCTACCATATAAATTGTTTCCCAGGTGGCCAGGATTACCTTGTCCAACATCCAGGCGTTTTCAGCCAGGACATTGCTGATTGATGTTGCCAGGTTTAGGCCCGTAATAATATCAAACAAACGATAACACCTCTATTTCCAATCCATTGTCACGCAGATAATCAAGCGCCTGATTCATCAAGGCCGGATTGCCAATCAGCTCCAAGGTTAAATTGCCAAAGGGTGTATCCTTGACCCGGTCAATATTACCATATAAAATATTAGCTTTGATATCATATTTTTGCACCAAACCGGAAATAATCGGTTCACCGGCAGATGCGCCAATAAATGAGGCCCGGATCAGTTTGCTGGTCATTTGATCATTGTCTATAAAAGATCGATGTAAAAGCTCTTCCGGAATCTCCTTGTTGATGATGGTGTTGATAAAGCTTTTGGAAGTGGGCGTGCCGGGGTTGGAAAAGATACTTAAAACATCGCCGATCTCCACAATTTTGCTGTTGTCAATGACCGCTACCCGGTCACAGGTTTCCTTGATAACATTCATGTCATGAGTAATCAGCAGAATGGTCAAATTCAATTGTTTATTAATATCCTTCAATAATTTAAGGATGGAACGGGTGGTCTGCGGATCCAGTGCTGAAGTTGCTTCGTCGGATAATAATATTTTGGGATCATTGGCCAGGGCTCGGGCTATACCAACTCTTTGTTTTTGTCCTCCGCTCAATTGTTCAGGATAGACCCGGGCTTTGTCATTCAGACCAACCAGATCCAACAGATCCTGTACGCGTTGGCGGGCTGTTTTAGGAGAAACCCCGGCGATCTCAAGCGGGAACATGATATTGTCAAATACCGTGCGCGACGATAAAAGATTGAACTGTTGGAAAATCATACCGATTTTCTGGCGGGCTGCCCGTAAATCTTGTTTATCCAGGGTACTGATGTTTTGTCCGTCAACCCGAATATTTCCAGCGGTGGGCTTTTCCAGCATATTGATACAACGGATCAGGGTGCTTTTGCCCGCTCCGCTGAGACCAATGATGCCAAAAATTTCGCCTCTATTGACCTGCAGGCTGACATTATCCAGCGCCAGCACTTCACCGCTGCTGGCACTATATATTTTGGTTAAACCTTCAATTTGGATCAATCAGAATGCCTCCTATATTGTTTTGATATCTGATTAATTAATTTCGTGGAAAATGACTATTCTTTTAACTATATTATCTTTCACATTAAAAACAATACAATGCTCTTCCCCATAAATGGCATCAAAGGTCTGCGGCTGTCTCTTATAATAAGAACGAACATATCCATCGCCGTATGCTGACACAACTTTATCAAAGCTGTCGTTGACCGCAATCGCTCGGTTGGTTGCCAATCCAGATCCATTAATATCAATTTTATTGAGAAGGTTGGTTTTACGGGTGAAAGTAAACAAGACGTCAATATCTGCCGGCCGGTAGACCTCGCTGCGTCCCAGCATTTTACCGCCGGGGAACTGCAGGGAAACATCACCCAGATTGGCTTCGCCTACCTGCAACACAGGATTTGTTCCAGCGATTATAAAATCGTTGTTGTTTAACGGACTGAGCTGTTCGGGAAATTCGTTGACAGGCTGTTGTTGCATGGCTGTGAAGACCACGGCAAATAAAAATACCGTTATGAAAATGGAGGGAATCACATAGTTCTTCCAGGTTTTTTTCGGCACGAATATTTCACATCCTTAAATTACGGTATTACTCCTATTTTGACAATCCAATATATAATATAACATAAAAGCACAACAACAACTTAACAAAATAAGTGTTGTTATGCAACGATAAAGTCGTGTTTCCCTAGATTGTTGCATGGTCAGGACTTGCCCAGGAATGCGATGATTGAGCTGTGCATGCCTTTCGAGGCGCTGGATTGAGCAGAGGAATCCTGGTTTGTAACAATAGAATAGTTGCATAAAAAGCCCGAAAACATTTAGTCAGGATGACGTTACTGATGAATCAAGCTTCTCCGCCTCAGTATTGGGGTGATAAACGTTATAACAACATAAATTATGATTTGCGTAGGCAATTTGGCGAAAAGATCGGCAAAATAACCCTGGACGGCGGTTTTACCTGTCCCAACCGGGACGGAACCCTGGGCCGGGGAGGGTGTCTCTTTTGCAGTTCCTTGGGCTCAGGGGATTTTATTGCCGCCCGGGGCAAATCTATCATCCAACAATATGAAAAGGGTAGGGAAGGAATGCAAAACAAATGGGCAGTGAACAAATTTATTGCCTATTTGCAGTCATTTACCAACACCTATGCTCCACTGGAAAAATTACGGGACATCTATTCGGCTGCACTGACATTGCCTGATGTAGTTGGTTTGTCCATCGCCACTCGTCCCGATTGTCTGCCGGATGAGGTCTTGGACTTGCTGGAGGAGTTCAATCAACAGCATTATCTGCTGGTGGAACTGGGGCTGCAGACGATTCATTCACGCAGTGCTGATTACTTAAATATGAAATATGATTATCTGAACTTCATGAATGCCGTCGACAAGCTACAGGCCAGACATATTAAGGTTTGTGCTCATATTATTTTGGGACTGCCGGGGGAGAATCGCAGTGACATGATGGCAACCGCAAGCGCAGTTGCCGGGCTGCCAATTCAAGGCGTCAAGATCCAGCTTCTGCATCTGTTGCTTGGTACCCCCTTGGCAGAAGTCTATAAACAACAGCCATTTCCGTTTTTGAGTCAGGAAGAATATGTTGATCTGGTGACCAGCATCATCGAAATACTGCCGCCCGCCATGGTGATTCATCGACTGACCGGAGACGGACCGCGCCAGCTGTTGATTGGACCGCGCTGGAGTCTCAACAAAAGAGCGGTTTTAAATGCCATTGACCGCGAACTGGTCAGGAAAAACAGCTGGCAGGGGAAATCAAACGATGAATAACACCTTCGGTGACTAGATCATATAAAAAAACGGACATGTCGTGTCCGCTTTTTCAATAATATTTAATATTTTTAATGGCTCTGCGCCATGTTCCAGAACATAATTCTATTTATTCTCTCCATCTGGGGCATGTGCCAATAATTGACAGAGAGCTCTTATTTTCCGGTTGTCAAGACATAGGTCTCGTTTTCGTTTCCATCAGATGCAATAACGGTGACTGATATCACTTCGCCCGTCAGTACGCCTTGCCATTTTCCGTCTATCAGTTCCAGTTCAATTTCATTGGCGGTTACGGCAGTTACCCACCAGTTCCACAATGGATGTATTCTCGGACAAGCGCAGCCTAATATTGCCGCCCGCCTTGTTTTCGTTTCTTTTCGTTGTCGTGGCCTTGGCATAATCAGCACTAACGCTCCCACTGAAATAGACATTTTTATACTCAGCCTCGGAGTTGATGTTGATAGAATTGTAGATTTCCTCGGCCTTTTGGGAGCAATAGGTTTTGGCGTCAGCTATTGAATCACTGACATTAAGCAGGTTGTTTTGCAGGAAGACCTTGTCTACTGCATTAAAGGGTGAAACAAGGGAGGCATCGATAAATCCGTTGTTAATCACATCATAACCGGAGCCGATCCATTGTCCCACATCGATTTGAGCTTCGCCCTCCGGAAGTGGGGTCAGCACCAGCGACCCTTCTTGGCTGATTTCTGCTATATTATTACTTTTTTAGTAAGGGAAGCAAACACTTTCAGTCATTCATATCAAATTCGTTTTTTTTCGTTTCAACCCCTCCAAGTATCCTCCCAGAAAACACAAAAGGGAGGCCTAAACCTCCCGAGAATTCTATGGTGCGGTAGAGAGGACTTGAACCTCCACGAAGTTGCCCCCACTAGAACCTGAATCTAGCGCGTCTGCCGATTCCGCCACTACCGCTTGCTGTTTGTCTCAGCAAGAATGATTATATTACAGGATCACCAAGCTGTCAAGAATTGAGGTGTTTTTTTTCCGTTTAATCTCTCAATGCTCAATAGACAAAGTAACTGCAACTCCATTAGCTAGCTGGATTTGCTAAACAAATTTTGAGAATTGTCAAATTGGGGTAATGGCTGCAACTAACAGTAGACCCCTCCGATCTGGGAGGGGTCTACTGTTAAAGAGCCAAGACATCTCTGATTAGAAGCCGGTTCGAAGGCCTTTTGGCAGGACGATGGGTTTGTCCGGTTTAATTTGATATATGGAGGGGATAACCGGACCCTGATCACTAATCTTGCTGCCGGGGGTATAGGCGCTGGCCGGTAACACTCTGCGTACTTCAATAAGGTTTGAACCGTAAAAATAGGAAAAACTATTGATGATACCGATCGCGGTGGGGCGTCCCGAGCAGGTATTGATGATGCAAGGTTTGCCGTTGATCATGCCCATATATATGGCTACATGACCAATACGGGTTCGGGCCGGTTCATCGGAGTTCCAGAAGGTAAACAAATCGCCGGGCTTTAATTTATCTGTACCTACCAGGGTGTATTTGGCGGTTCCCGCTATTTTTTTACTATAAACCCCCTCCACTTTTGTCCCTACCGAGCCATAGTTTCGGGCGGCTGAAGTAATGGAATAGCCGAAGTCTTTGTATACCAAAGAAGTAAAGTTGGAGCAGTCAATATATCCGCTGGAAGCATATTTGGTATGTCCATACTTCATGTATCCATATTCCATATACCAAATGGCGCGTCCCACCAAGGTTTGCGCCAGGCTGCCGTCGAAGTTTGCCCGGAAAGCGTCAACAATTAATTTCTCATGGTCATTATAATCACGGATACTGGCGGCGGTTGGAGCCTTAGCGGAGCCAGCAACCTGGGGTGATACAATGCCTTGCAGGGCTTTTTGCAATGCTGCCTGGGTGATTGAACCAACCAGGCCATCGCTTTTTAGTCCCTGCGCTTTTTGAAAACTCACCACTGCATCATAGGTCTTTTCGCCAAACGAACCATCTATTTTATAGGTATAATAGCCCAGCGAAGCTAAATCTTTTTGCAGCTGGCTGACGTTTGCACCCCGGCTGCCCAGGATTAAATCCTGGCGATCAATATTACTGCTCTTGGTCAGGGCACGGTTCAAAGCTGCCTTGGTTTTTGCACCGACCAGGCCATCCGTCTTGAGCCCCTGCTTTTTCTGAAATTTCACCACCGCGTCATAGGTCTTTTCGCCAAACGAACCATCAATTTTATATGTATAATAGCCGAGCACGGCCAGATCTTTTTGCAACTGACTGACGGCTGATCCCTGACTGCCCAGGGCTAAGTCCCGGGTACCATAATCACTGGCTTGAACCGAACAAGGAATGGCAACGGTAATTAGTAAGGTTATTAGACAGCAAAAAATAAATATCATGTTACGTCGTTTTAGCATAGATAGCTCCTTTCTAAAGTCAGGATTAAAGTACAGTATTTAATTAAATCCGTTTCCATTATCATGGGTAACTATTAAACATTTCCATTATCACCTCCTGGTAGTAAAATTCGACTCAAAATGATTACTACCTTTTGGTAAATATGGACAATTTGATTGCGGTTAGTTATATAATGGGTGGAATGGCCGGATTATCCTGGTTTGTTGGAACGACATGGAAACAGGTAAATGATACCATTTTGTTTCAGGCAAGTTGAAGATATAAAGGTGTAGATTGGTTAAATACAAACATCCTTACCCAGTTTTCGTTTGCCTGAAGTGGTTTCGATTCATCAGACTCATCTTTGCCTATGGCTTGCTTTGATTATCCTCGCGATAGACACTTTGCGCCTGGCGAAGTGCTTGCACTATCATTGGAAAGATTCTCTTTTTACTGGGCCCATGCCTGGTAGACACAAAAAAGAGGACAGAATAATCTGCCCTCAATTGAATCAAATAAAAAATCATTGCCAGCTAGCGAATATATTTTAATTTCCTGGCTTCTTCCAACAACTCGTCACGGAAATCGGGATGGGCGATACGCACCAGATCCTTTACCCTTTGCCGCAGATCAAAACCTTTTAACCAGGCCACACCATATTCGGTAACCACATATTGTACATCATTGCGGGTGGTAGTGACCATGGAGCCGGGGGTGAGTGTCGGCACGATGCTGGAGTGTTTGACCCCGCTTTTGTCTGTGTAGGTCGAGTACAAGGTCAAGAAGGCCTGGCCGCCGTTGGATTTCCAGGTTCCTTCAGTGAAATCCATCTGACCGCCGGCTCCGGAATATTGACGGGTGGCGATTGCTTCGGAAGCGCACTGTCCGCTGAGATCAATTTCCAAGGTGGCGTTGATGGACACCATGTTATCATTCATGGCAATATTGTAAGGATTATTGATCCATTCCGAGTCATACAATTCAATCATGGGATTATCAGCCATAAAATCATAAAGTCGCTTGGTGCCCATAGCGAAACAGGCTGCCCATTTGCGAGGCAGCAGTTTCTTTTTAGAGCCGGTGATGGCACCGGCTTCATAAAGATCCACCATAGTGTCACACAACATCTCGGTGGGAATGCCGAGATCTTTTTTATGGGTCAGATACTTGGCAACCGCATTGGGCATTCCCCCGATGCCTAATTGCAGACAAGCTCCGTCCGGCACTCTTTCAGCGATATACTGACCGATCAATTCATCCTGTTCGGAGATGGGAATGGGGGGCAGTTCGAACAAAGGAACATCATTTTCAACAATCGCCGTCAGTTCTGAAATATGGAAGTGGTTGTTGCCATTCGTTCTGGGCATATGCTGATTGACTTCTGCCAGGATGATACACCCCGGATTGCGGCGAATAAATCCGTAGATATACTCCGGATTGGCTCCGGTGCTGAAAAATCCATGTTTATCCATGGGGGACACCGTAATGAGGCCCGCATGCAGTCCGACCCGGGCGGTCATCAAAGGTCCGTCCTGGAGGCGGTGGGGAACATAAGAATAATGTCCCTGATCCAGGAAGTAACGTTCCAGCGGCCCGGCATACATTGTATCCAGCGTATTGTTGTTCTGATAACACTGTTCGATCATTTCCGGATTATGCAAGGATGACATTCTGACCGACAAGGAAAAAAGAAATCTGGAATCACGTATTTCTCCACTGGCCATACGGCGTACCAAGGCATCGACGATCTGGGTTGGCTGACCATTGATAGAGGCCGACGCAATCAACATCCCGCTTCCCAAGACCTTGACAGCTTCTTCGGCAGTAGTCAGTTTGCTCTTGTACATTTCCTGCCATTTACTTTCCATAAATTACCCCTCCCTAAAAAATAAACCTATTCGTAAATCTTTTCTCCCTCTGCAAAAGCATTGAGTGCATCCATTTCGCTGTTACGTTTTTCTCCGGTTGCCAATTCGGCTAATCTTTCCCGATAATGTTCATGCTGAATGATCAGACTCATAATTTCATTGGTACCGACCCAGATCATGGACAGGCGCAAATCGCGCACGATTTTTTCGATGGGATATACATCCGTATAGCCAATCCCGCCCATTACCTGCATGGCTAGATTGGCTACATCCCAGCATTGTTCGGTTACAAATTTTTTGGATTCAGATGCCATGCGGCGGCAACGGCTGGCTTTCACCTGACCCGAGTCGATGGCCCGCGCTGTTGCATAAATCATCGCCCGGGAACTGTCCAGTTTGGTTACCATTTCGGCGATTTTGAAACTGACCGCTTCAAAGTTTTTAATTTGGGTACCGAAAGCTTTGCGCTTGGTACTGTAATCTGTGGCAATTTCCAAGGCCGGACGAGCCGCCCCTATGGTCATGGCGGCAGTACCAAACCTTTCCGGAATCATCATTTGGTTAAAAACCGTACCTGCTCCGTTGACTTCGCCAATCACATTATCTATTGGCACTCGGACATTCTCGAAGATGACCCGGGCGGTGCCGCCTCCCCGTGATCCCATCAGGTTATAAACATATTCCGTTCTGACGCCCATCTCTCTTTCCACTATAAAGCAGGTCATGGATTTGGCCGAAGGAGCTTGCGGATCGGTTTTGGCATACACCAAAAAATAATCAGCTCCCTCACCACCAACGATAAAGCGTTTTTGACCGTTTAAAATGAAATCATCACCGTCTTGGACAGCAGTGGTGGTGGCGCCAAAAAAGTCTGACCCGCCGCGCGGTTCGGTCAGACACTCGGCGGCAAATTTTTCTCCTTTACAGATGGGGGGCAGATACTTTTTCTTTTGCTCCTCGGTGCCAAAATGAACCAGGGCTTCAGTCACCACGTCGCCGGTAACCCCCCAGGTGCAACCAAAGATGTAACCAGGCACGCACACTTCTTCGGCGACAATAACGTCATCCTGCCACTGACCGCCTCGTCCCCCGTATTCTATCGGTACTCTGATCCCGATCAGGTTGCGCCGACCGGCTTCGGCTAAAAACTCTTTGGGATATTTGATCTTGTCTGCATCCATATCCAGGATATATTCTCGGGGAATCCATTTAACTAAATCTCTTGCTTCGTCTCTCAGTTTTAATTGCTGCTGCGTCATCAAGTAATCAAACATTATTTATCACGCTCCTTGATTGATTTATTACAATTGTAATATATTTATCGCTATATGTGTTAAATATATTAAATAATAATGAACCAAACAAAAAAACAGAAAATTCAGACAATATCTCGACAAAAATATACATTGATGTCATAATACAAATAGGAGCAGGTAAAGTTTGTAAAGCATTTTCATTTGATGACAGTCGTTGTTGGTGAATTGCA
Source organism: uncultured Syntrophomonas sp. (assembly GCA_964483565.1). Taxonomy (GTDB): domain Bacteria; phylum Bacillota; class Syntrophomonadia; order Syntrophomonadales; family Syntrophomonadaceae; genus Syntrophomonas_B. Next base: position 40,038 of record CAZACF010000001.1, read on the forward strand.
AAGGAGGGCTGAAATATGATCATAACTACCAGTCAAACCGTACAAAACAGATCGATTCAAAATTATCTCGGTCTAGTTTCCGGTGAGTCCATCCTGGGGCCAAAATTTATGGAGACGGTCTTAAACGGCGTAAATAGTTCCCAAGGATGTACCGGTGCGTGCAAACCTGCTGTAGACGATGCCAGAAATTTTGCTATCGAAGAAATGACCAATAAGGCAGAACAATTGGGTGCAGAAGCTGTAATTGCGATTGATATTGACTATGTTGAATTGAAGGAACAAATGCTATTAATATCAGTCAGCGGTACAGCAGTAAAGCTGGTTGAATATAGAGATTGATTGTCTATTGAACATGACTGCCACTTTAAAGGTGGCAGTTTTTTTGTTTAAAAATAAGTTTTTTCCATAAGCTAATTATCAGAAACATGAAAAATATGAGGTGAACCATTTGAGGATTAAGAACCGTGTAATATTAATTACAATAGTAATTGCAGTAATAACATTTTCCCCCGGTTGTTCCGGTTCGAGCAAGAATAAAGAGAGTAAAAAACCAACCCAGTAATCTTCGCAAAAGCCCCCTGAAGAATTAAAAAAAATGAACACTGATATCGAGACAATTATTTCTTATCTTGGCAAACAAATAACAGAAAACAATTCTGCCGGACAAATGAAAGCTTCTGATTCGAGTTCAAGCCAAAATAAAAATGCTGAGCAAAATAAAAAAAATAAATCGAATGATGCTCAAACCAAATCAACCCAAAAAGAACAGCAAGCCGGGCAGGCAAATGCCAATCCTTCCATGCAGCTGCAAAAAAGTTGGCAGACATTGCAAACAAAGTCCATGGATATTCATATGAATTGGAATAAAGTAGAATCTGAAGCAATCAAGGCAGGAATGTCTGTTGCAGAGAGAAATGATTTTAAAGTCGCAATGGAAAATTTGACTGTAGAAATAAGTAATAAGGATAAGATCAAAAGTATGAAGGCTGCGGTCGAGCTGTACGGCCAATATGGAAATTTGGCCAAAGTATTCAACACCACTATCCCGGCCGATTATTATAAAACCAAGTATGATGTGATGGCATCCGGCATTGAAGCGATGGAAGGGGAGTGGGATAAAGCAGGCGAGCGGATGACCCGTCTAAAGGATGATTGGAACAGTTTGAAAATGCAAGCGAAAGATCTTGATGAAAAACTGTTGAATCGCAGCGATCTGTCTATGGATGATTTTGCGGCAGCGGTGGCAGGGAAAAATAAAGAGCTGTTAATCATCAAAGCCCAGATTGTGATGGCTAACCTGCAGCAAATTGAAAAGTCCCTGGCCAAGTCGAAGAATAGGCAATAGGTGATGTGGCCGCAAAAACCTTGTTTTCGTTTCGTCACAGCCGGTTAAACCTGCGACCTATTCTGGCCAGGGCAGTCAGGATAAAACAAATGAACAATTTTACAGGGGAAATCCTTTCCTATACCCAAGCACTCAGCCAATTATATTGATATTCTCCGTGCAACAAATGTTTCACGGGAAACATTTGTTGCACGGAAACCTTATGGCTGTTTTTCTTTGCTAGGCCCAGATCATGGTCAGGATAGCCGCTACCAGGGTGAAGGCGAGGGCAATGGGGATGACTATTTTGATGACTTTGGATTCTACACCAATACTATCAATAGTAGCGGCAGCGTTTTGCAGTTTAGCCGGAGATATAACACTGGCCAGTCCACCGGCAATGGCAGTGCCTGCAGTAACTACCAGAGGGTTGATACTTAGTAAATCCGAGGTAAGCAGATTATACTTGGTGAAAAGCGCAATCGTGGAGGCTTCACTGCCGCTGACAAAACCGCCCAGCAAACCTAGAAAAGCCGCCGCAGCCGGGTAGAGGCTTTGGAAAAAGCTGGCCGAACTTACCGCTAGCACAGATATCATATTATTATCAGCGTTGACCAAGGCCCAGCCTTGTTCGGATGGAGTATAGCCGGAATAGGTCATGACATAAGCGATGGCAAAAAATATGGCCGCGGAGAAAGTAGGACGCGGAGCACGCTTCCACCATTTTTTCATAATCTCTTTCCATTGTGCCTTGCTGGGTTTGATAAAAGGAACCGCTAGTAGGGTGCTGATAATAACCCAGGTGTAAGCATTCCACAGCATTCTGGTATTAATCGGTTTGCCCCCCGGGATGATGTTCAGGGGCATGGCCAGATCTTTAAATAGCCAATTGAACAGCGGAGGCCAGAAATTTATCACCAGACATGCGCTGATTAAAATCAGCCAGGGAGCCAGCGCTTTCGACAATGACATATGGCGTTCGATTTCTTTTTCTTGTTCGGTTACGCAGCTGCGATCCAGCAAAGGCTTGCCTTGCAGCTTGAGGTAAACAATCATGACCAGCACGGTGGCTGCACCTGCGATGACACCGGTCAAAACAATTCCTTTGCCGACATGGGCTACCAGCATGGCTGTAAAGCCCATGGTCAAACCAGCCAGCAAACAGGGGATCAAGCCTTCTCTAACCTTGCTCCATCCGCCAATGAGCAGCAACATGCCCAGACCTATCATGGTGGAGATGATTGGCATGAATTGAGAAAATACCAGCGCCGAATCATTTAGCGAGGTGCCGGTCATATCCGCAAACACCACCAGCGGAGCGCCTAACAGGGCATAAGTACAAAGCGAATCGAAACCGATGGCGGGCAGCGCCACCGCCACAAAAGTGGAATAGCCCAAAGCCAGCATAATCGGCGGCAGGATCGAGACCGGGGTTGCACCGACCGAAACCAATAGCGTGCCAATCCCCATGTTAATAATCATGACCTGAACGACCTGATCATTTTTAGCCAGGGTTTTCACAAAAACCACGATTCTTTTTAATGCGCCGGTGGCTTCAAGAAAGGTAATTTGAAAAATAGAGGTCAAAACCATCAATGAAACCGGAAATGATGCCACGATTCCTGCTAAACTAGCAGTCAAACCGACCTGCAGCGAGGTGTGAAAGAAAAGAAAGGCGATAACAACCGCAAAGATCCATCCGATCAATCCACTGATATCCGCTGACCATTTTGCCCAAACCAGCAAAATCAGCACAACAACGACCGGTATCAGTGTTAACAGTACACTCACAAAACCATCCTCCTATACTACATTATGAAATTACATCTATGTGCCAGACAAACCAAACCAAGCCAAACTACAATACTACAGGTTAATAAATTATTTGCCGCACATTTCTAATATAATATCATATTCCTATTGTATTTGACCATATGTATGTTTTTGTTTCCTTTTGTTAATGGCTGTGAAAAACGCACTGACCAATAAACGTCAATAGTATGATGCTGACTGAGAAAATAATGAATCACAATATGCTATTTATTACGCATCAGCTTAGCCAGCCAGCCGGATTTTTTATCGGCTGTTTCCGCTCGCAGTTCCCCCAACAATTCATCCCATCTAGCGGTGTTTTCCAGATGCATTTTATTTTGGATTTCTTCCAGCAACTGCAATTTCTGCTGCATAATTTTATTTTGCTCCAGGATCTCATCATTTTGCTGCATAATATTGCGGGCGACCGTTACCATTTCGACTAAATCAGCGGCATTATAAACCTGAGGGCTGGTACTTTCATTATGGTTAGCCTCATTTAAGTTTTCCAAAGCCAATTTTATAGCCGTACTGTTAAGCCCCTTTTCATTTTTTAGTTGCAAAATCAACCGTAAGGTATCCAGATCAGCATCAGTGTAAAGTCGTTCACCCCGCTCATCACGCTTGATTTTCAACTTTAAGCTGCTTTCCAGATAGCGCAAAGTATAGGGTTCTATCTGCAGCATTTCAGAGACCTCACCAATTTTATAATAAATCTCCTTCATCTTGTAACCTTTCCTCTCCTGGCTTCATAAATTGTTATTAGCCAAGTCAAAACTGATATTATTCAATCAGCGACGCATTCTCAGCTTAATAAACCTTTATTACATCCTGGCAAATCAGCAAGTATTTGTGAGCATCATTATCAGACTCATTGACAGGCGAACTTTCCCCTCTTTTTCGCTCATGATATAAATAAAGATTATTTCTATTTATATATGAGCAAAGCCGTCCAATCATGTTCGGACGGCTTCTTTTTTATATGAGCATAAGAATATTCAAGTACCGCGATATTTCCTCAGCAAAGGCATCGACATCACGGTCTCATTTCATCTGGTGGATA
>CAZACF010000002.1:0-42528 GCA_964483565.1 uncultured Syntrophomonas sp.
AATTAATAAAACCAGGGATAATCTATTGCTATTTAATGACTTCAGGAGTTTTTGCAGGAGAAGCAATGATAGTCGTATACAATATGATTTGCGCAAGGCGGTGAAAGTTTGCAATGAGAGGAAAATTGATTAGTCTTGAGGGCATTGACGGTTGCGGTAAAACCACGCTGCGCCAACAGTTGTCCGATTACCTGCAGGATAAATATGAAGTGCTTATTTTGAGGGAACCAGGAGGAACAGAAGTATCAGAGAAAATCAGAGAAATATTGCTGGATGTTCGCAACACTGGCATCAGACCTCGCACCGAGGCTTTCTTATATGCGACTGCCCGCAGTCAACTGGTGGAGGAACTGATCCTGCCTGCTTTGCAGGAAGGCAAAATTATAATCGCAGACCGATTTTTAGATTCGACTATTGCCTATCAAGGTTATGGCCGAGGGATCGATATAGAATTTCTTAAAGTGCTGAATCTTTTATGTACGGGTGGTTTAAAGCCTGATTTAACCCTGTTGCTGGATATTGAACCAGAGGAAGGGCAAAAGAGAAGAAACCAGGAAGTGCCTGATCGGCTGGAGAAAGAAGGATTGGAATTTCAAAGCCTAGTCAGAGCAGGATACCTCACCATACAGCGGGAAGAACCGGATCGTATCAAACTGATTGATGGGGGCGTCAGTATCTTTGAAGTGCGTGAACAAGCTTTGCAGCATCTGTCTGTGTTATTATAATAACAGGTAATGAAATACTGAGAGTGCAAATTGATTGAGACCAATGCCGAGGTGGTCAGATGAGTTATTTTGACAATATAATTGGACAAGAGCGAGCGGTTTTGCCAATATTGAGATCACTGCAAAGAGATCAAATAAGTCATGCCTATCTTTTTTGGGGGCCGGCCGGGGTGGGCAAATTTACAACTGCCCTGGAAATGGCCAGAGCTGTGATTCTTGGCAGCGATCCTCCCGGTGAAGTCTATTGGCGAGAAGGAGTACATCCGGATTTTAAATTAATCGAAAAAGCAGAGAAAAAGAGCATGATCGGGATTGAGCAGATCATTCATGAAATAGAGCCCTGGCTGGCTTTAAAACCCTATCGCTCCAAGCGGCGCGTGGTTATTATCAAGGATGCCCATCTATTGTCTTTGCCGGCCGCTAATGCTTTACTCAAAACCCTGGAAGAACCACCCCCATATGCAGTTATTATTCTGGTGGCGGATGAGAATAATCTATTGGAAACGATTATTTCCCGCTGCCAGGTGATTACATTCGATTTGCTGCGTGAGCAAGCTTTGAGAACGTATTTGCAAGGTCAGGGCATGGCTCCTGCCCAGGCAGGCAATCTGGCCAAATTGGCGCAGGGCAGCATTGCTACTGCCTTGTTGTTTGCTGAAGAAGAATGGAAAGAATTTTGGGAAATAGCTAAAAACATGATTGAATCATTAGCTGCCGGGCACCCCATTGATATCTTTTTGGTCGCTGAAAAAATAGAAAAGCAACCGTTGATTATGGTATCTTTACTGGAGACCATCTTGCGTGATATTTGCGTTTATCAGCAGACAGGTAATTCGCAACAATTACTGATGGAACAAAATTTACCGCTCTGTCAAAAGTTCAAGCATTTGTATCCGCAACAGGTAGGACAAGCTCTGGGCATTATCAGCAACCTGAAGAAAATGTACCATCGTTCCATCAATCCGGTGTTGCTGAATATTAACATTTCCTATGCGTTACAGGCTGCGTTAAGATAGTAAAAGATATTGTTTAGATAATATAAATTGGTTTGGAGGGGTTCCAATGGCTGAGGTCGTCGGGGTAAGATTTAAACCGGCTGGCAAGATATATTATTTTGATTGCGGAGATTTCCAATTGGAAAAAGGAGATGCGGTCATCGTGGAAACGGTTCGGGGCATCGAATTTGGGGAAGTTGCCCTCGGAAAAAGAGAGGTTGAAGATGACCAATTGCAGCTGCCGCTGAAAAAAGTGATTCGTATTGCCAATCAAGAAGACAAAAACGTATATACAAACAACAAGCAAAAAGAAAAAGAAGCGCTGGAACTGTGCAAGGAAAAAGTGCGTATGCATAATCTGCCCATGCGTCTCATCGATGTGGAATATACTTTCGACATGGGTAAAATCATATTTTATTTTACGGCCGAAAGCCGGGTTGATTTTCGGGAACTGGTCAAGGATCTGGCGTCTATCTTTAAGACTCGAATTGAGTTAAGACAAATCGGAGTAAGAGACGAAGCCAAGATGTTGGGGGGAATCGGCACCTGTGGCAGAGTTCTTTGCTGCAACAATTTCCTGGGCGATTTTGAGCCGGTTTCCATCCGGATGGCCAAAGAACAGAATCTTTCTTTAAATCCGACCAAAATTTCCGGGATTTGCGGACGTCTGATGTGTTGTCTGAAATATGAATCTGAGCTATACGAAGGCAAGCGGCCGGAAGGGGATAAGCATGGACGAAACTGCCAAAAATGTGCTGGAGTTGAAGACCATAATCCGCGAAATGGTGCTTGAAATAGGTGATCTGAAGGAAAGAGTCACCCGTTTGGAAAGTGCCCAGCTGGTACAAGCAGAGCCGGAATCTGTAAATATAATGAAGCCTGACCGGGAGATTATTGAACTGCAGGGGGAAGGTTACGAGCGTTTGGGCATGCTCTACAATGACGGATATCATATTTGTCCGTCCAATTTTGGTGACAGTCGGCAGGAAGAGTGTCTTTTCTGTCTGGCTTTCATAAACAAGGAGTAAACCTTTGCTTGATCATGAAATACGTGATAATGAAAGTCTGGATGATCTTATCCTTGGCAATCTGAAGGTCTATCAGCCCAGGAAAGGCTACCGTTTTTCGCTGGATGCAGTTCTCTTGGCACATTTTCCAGCTGATACCAGGATCAAGCAGGTCATAGAACTTGGCTCGGGCAGTGGAGTGGTGTCATTGCTGATGGCTTGGAGAGCCCCCCAGGCTCGAATTACAGCCCTTGAAGTACAGCCGGCCATGGTGGAAAGATCTCGCCGCACGATTTCCCTCAACGGCCTGCAGGAACGAATTGATATTATTGAAGCAGATATAAGAGAAACAGAAAAGGTATTGCCGGGAGGGTGTGCTGAATTGGTTTTAAGCAACCCTCCTTTTTGGAGAAAAGGGGAGGGCAAAGTCAGTCGTGATGCGGAAGAGGCGGTAGCCCGCCATGAGATCATGCTGAGTTTGCCGGAACTGGTGGAAAAAGGTGCCTATCTCTTACCTCCGGGCGGCAGAATGGATATCATTCACCGGGCTGACCGACTGGATGAGATCATGGAATTGTTGCGTTCGTATAAAGTGCCGGTCAGGCGACTGCGGTTTATACATTCCTTCAGGGAGCGCACCGCGCAGCTGGTTTTGATTGAAGGAGTCAAGAATCCTCCCGGTCCGGTGACTATTATGCAGCCCCTGATCATTTACGAACAGAAGGGGGTTTATACCCAGGAATTGCGCGATATTTACGGCAGATAGGTTTTCGGATAAAAAGAAGCGGGCAGAAGCTAGACAGGGAGAACATGATATGGAAACAGGTACTTTATTTATATGCGGCACCCCGATAGGCAATTTGGAAGATGTCAGCATCCGGCTGTTGAAAACCCTGCGCAGCGTGGATCTGATTGCCTGTGAAGATACTCGCAACACCTTAAAACTGCTAAATCGCTATAAAATTAAAAATTCGTTGACAAGTTATCATCAATACAGCGGCAATGAACGAGAAGAGCGTTTGCTGGCAGAACTATTAGGGGGCAAAAATATTGCCCTGGTTACCGACGCGGGAATGCCGGGGATTTCAGACCCAGGCCCTGAACTGGTCAAAAAAGCCATCGCGGCCGGGATAAGAATTGAAGTGATCCCAGGCCCGTCAGCCTTTACCGCAGCCTTGGCGATGTCTGGACTGGACAGCAGCATTTTTATTTTCTACGGATTTCTTCCTCGTCAGCGTAGCCAGCGTCGCAATTTATTGCAAGCGTTACAGACCGAAACCCGGGTCACTATTTTCTATGAAGCGCCGCATCGATTGTTGGCCAGCCTGGAGGATATACAGGAATTTTTAGGTAAAGATCAGCCGTTAATTATTGGCCGGGAACTAACCAAAAAATTTGAGGAGATGCAACGAGGAACGGTGGAGGAATTGCTTATACACTACCAAAAACAAGCCCCTCGAGGAGAGATTTGTTTGCTCCTGCCAGGCAGAAAAAAGATCGACACAGCCATCTCAATGGAGCAAATTGCAGAAGAAACCAGACAATTGATCAACCAAGGCTGGGATAAAAAAGAAGCCTTCAAAATGAAGGCTCGAGAACACCAGATAAAAAAATCAGATTTGTATAAGTACTTTTTGGATTTTCCTGAATAATAGTAGGACTAACCAATCTGCTTGACTAATTCTGTCAAACAGGCTTTGCAGAGATTCTTGCCTTTGTAATTCACAACATCTTCAGCGTTGCCGCAGAATATACAAGCCGGTTCATATTTTTTTAAGATGATCTTGTCGCTGTCAACATAAATTTCCAGGGCGTCTTTCTCTTCTATTCCCATGGTACGTCTTAATTCGATGGGGATAACAATGCGACCTAATTCATCTACTTTTCTTACTACGCCGGTTGATTTCATCATATTCGCGGACCTCCAATCTTTGTTAAAATTTTTAGTACATCTTTCGACCTGTTCTGAACTAGAGTATACCAATGCTGGTAGAAAAAGTCAAGGTTTTAACTGCAAAAACAATCAAAATATTAACTAATGAAACATTAAATTACTAATCATGCATATTTACAGCTTGATTTAGTGCTTAAAACAACAAAAATTAAAAAAAACACCAAGTGTTGTCGACGAGTCATGTAATCCGACAAAATACCCTATCATAGATAATCCGGCTAGATTACCTGGCAAAAACCCTGTTTCAGGGCGACTTCGCTATGAATGGCGCATGATTCTTTTCTGTTATGCCAAACATACATCGTGGCACCAATATGAAAAAATGACTTTCAACAGGAGAATCAATCAGGAATAGCAACATTATTATGTGGTAAAATATACGAATAAACTTTAAGACTTTGCTCTGTTACGGGTTTGAACAGATCCAGGAGCAGGATATGTAATGGAGGGACAGGAGTGTCGAACAAAAAAACATTTTACATCACTACCCCAATCTATTATCCCAGTGACAATCTTCATATAGGGCATGCCTATACCACCGTGGCGGCAGATTGCATGGCCCGTTTTAAAAGAATGCAGGGAATGGATGTCTTTTATTTAACCGGAACCGATGAACACGGACAAAAAATCGAACGGGCAGCACGTGAGAAGGGTAAAGAGCCGATTGAACATGTCGATGAAATCGTTGCCAATATTCGCAAGCTGTGGGACTTGCTGATGATATCCAATACAGATTTTATTCGTACCACGGAAGAACGTCACCAAGCAGTGGTGCAAAAGATCTTCCAAAAGGTTTACGATCAAGGCGATATCTTTATGTCTGAATATCAGGGATGGTATTGCAGCCCCTGTGAAACCTATTTTACCGAACGCCAGCTGGTTGAGGGGAAATGTCCGGATTGCGGCCGGGAAGTTGAACTTCTCAAAGAAGAGAGTTATTTCTTTAACATGGCCAAATATGCACCGCGTTTGCTTGCGTATATAGACGCGCATCCAGATTTCATCCAGCCGGAATCACGCCGCAATGAGGTGGTCAATTTCATTAAAGGCGGGTTGGAGGATCTTTGCGTTTCCAGAACCAGTTTCAGTTGGGGCGTTCCCGTGCCTTTCAACCGCAAGCATGTAGTGTATGTATGGTTTGATGCCCTGATCAATTATTTGACTGGCATCGGTTATTTGCAGGATGATGCCCAGTTTCAAAAGTATTGGCCGGCCGATGTGCATCTGATGGCCAAAGATATCATCAGATTTCATGCCATCATCTGGCCGATTATGCTGATGGCCCTGGATCTGCCCCTGCCCAAAAAGGTGGTTGCTCACGGCTGGATCATGCTGGAAGGCGGCAAAATGTCTAAATCCAAAGGGAATGTGGTCGATCCGGCTATTCTGGTAGGTAAATACGGTATCGATGCGGTCCGTTATTATCTGCTCAAGGAATTGTCTTTTGGTCAGGATGGATTCTATTCGGAAGAAATAATGGTCACACGAATCAATTCGGATCTGGCCAATGATCTCGGTAATCTCATCAGCCGTACCATCGCCATGATCATCAAATATTTTGACGGCGTGATCCCGGCAGTCGATGAAAAGGATGCGCTGGATGACGAACTGCAGCAGATGGCTCTCACTATGTTTAAGGAGGCCACGGATAAACTGGAAAAACTTGATTTCTCCGGTTATCTTAATGCCGTTTCCCGACTGGTTTCCCGGGCCAACAAATATATTGATGAAACCGAGCCCTGGAAACTGGCCAAAGCAGAAACAGGAAAAAAACGTCTGGCCACGGTCATGTACCATCTGGTTGAAGCCATTCGGATTGCCTTGGTACTAACCGCACCAGCCATGCCGACCTTGATAGAAAGAGCCAATCACCAGCTCAATATATTCGATTTGGAAAAATCCTTTCCATGGGAAGACGGCGGGATTTGGGGACTTACCCCAGCGGGAGCTAAAGTAAACCGCGGTGAAGCTTTATTCCCCCGAATCGATATGAAAACATTGGAGGATGATTACGTGGAAGAAATGAACGCCTCGAGCGAATCCGCGGAAAAAGAAAAAACTGTTTCTGAAATCAAAGCAGAGAAAACTTTCATTACCATTGAGGAATTTGCCAAGATGGATCTGCGTGTTGCTGAAGTCATCGGTTGTGAAAAGATGGAGAAAGCAGACAAATTACTGATCCTCAAACTTAAGGTAGGAGAAGAAGAACGCACAGTTGTGTCAGGCATCGCCCAGCACTACCAACCGGAAGATCTGATCGGCAAAAAAGTCGTTCTGGTGGCCAATCTCAAGCCCAGCAAGCTGAGAGGCGTGATGTCCGAGGGAATGATCCTGGCCGCTTCTGATGAAGGCCATCAGAACCTGGAAGTGCTGACCTTGCACTCTGATTTGCCTTCAGGCAATCGGGTTAAATAGTGGTAAAATCAAATATTTATTTAGATGTCGGCAGTTTAGCATAAACGAACAGGGAGATAATCATGTTAATTGATACGCATGCCCATTTACAGGATGAAGATCTGAAAAAGGACCTTGAAAAAGTTTTAAGCCGGGCCCAGGCGGCCGGATTGGAAAAAATAATCTGTATCGGCTACGATCTGGCTTCCTCCCAGGAAGCCTTGACTTTGGCCCGTAAATATCGTCAGGTATATGCAGTGGTAGGGATCCACCCTCACGATGCGCGGCACCTGAATCAGGATGCGATGGAAAAGCTCTATAATATGGCCAGAGACCAGCGAGTCGTTGCCATTGGGGAAATTGGGCTGGATTTTTACCGCGATCTGTCTCCCCGTGATGTCCAGCGCCAAGCCTTTCGTGAGCAGATCAAGCTGGCCCAGGAAATTGGCAAGCCCATCGTAATCCATGACCGGGATGCCCATCAGGAGGTTTTGGAAATCATCAAGGCCGAAAAAGCAGGCAAAAATCAGGGCATCATGCACTGTTATTCCGGAGCAATGCCTTTGGCCACAGAACTTATCAAACTGGGTTTTTATATTTCTTTTGCCGGACCCCTGACTTTTAAGAATGCCCACAAAGCCCATGAAGTGGCGGCCAAGATTCCCATGGACAAGATTCTGGTGGAAACCGATTGTCCGTACTTGTCTCCGGAGCCGTTCAGAGGCAAATTAAATGAACCGGCTAATGTCAAGTACGTAGCTGCAAAACTGGCCGAACTGAGAAACAAAAGTCCTGATGAAATAGCATATTTAACCAATTTGAATGCCAAAAAAGTATACCGGATCAAAGAATAGAAAAAAGACTTAATAAATAATCCAATTAGGCTGCTCAATTTATATTATTGAGCAGCTTTTTTAGTGGTTAAAAATAATAGTTTGCCGACTATATGAAAGAAAATACCAAGAAGTTTAAACATAATTGTAAATGGTAAATTTTATAATTCTGCAAACTTTTTACCTGAGAAGGAATAAAATAATGAAAAGATGCTAAACATATAAGTGAATGAACGTTACTCTTGGATAACAATTAAATGGCAGCAAAGCCAATATCAAGGGAAGAAATTTGACTTTAGGCGGTTTTTTTGTTATTTTGGGTAAACCAGTATTGCTTCTCCTGCGGGAGAACAACAATCAAGGGAGGTAAAGTATGGATTTAGCCTGGTCAAAGAAAGGCACGATCCTGATTGCCAGCCTGCTGACGCTGGGTATTCTACTGACTAGTATGTTTTTTGCACTGCAAAAACCGGTAAGTATTGCAGCAGATGGAAAGCTCCTTCAGACAAGAGTTTTATTTTCTGGAACAGTAAAGGATGTTCTACAAAAGAACCACATCGAACTGGGTGAAATGGATCTGGTTCGGCCAACGCTGGATAGTAAAGTCAAAAAGCACACCAAAATTGTTATAACCAGAGCTTTCAAAGTTAAGATCCTGGCGGATGGTACCGAGAAAAGTATTTATACGACTCCGGTCACCGCCGAAAAAGCCGTCAGTTTAGCAGGATTTCAATTGGGTAACAACGACATCATAAAAACCAAAGCGGGTAAACTAGTTAGTGCCAATCAGGAAATTGAAGTAATCAGAGTGACAGAACAAATTGTAAATGAAGATCAGCCTATCCCCTATGGAAGTGAGCAAGTAGATGATCCTACCCTGGAAAGAGGTTTGACCAGAACGGTCAAGGCAGGCAAGGACGGGATCGCACGCAATTCCATCAAGATCACTTTCTACAATGGACAGGAAGGAAAACGGGAAGTTATTTCCACGGAAACATTGAAAGAGCCTCAGAACCGAGTTGTTGCCATGGGCAGTATCACTTCCGTATCTCGCGGCAGTGAACGGTTGGATTTTCGTGAAGCCAAATACATGCAAGCTTCAGCTTATACTTATACCGGCTTCAGAACTGCCACCGGCCTGACCCCAAGCGTAGGAATGGTAGCGGTCGATCCCAGCATAATCCCTTTGGGCAGCCGCCTATATATAGAAGGTTATGGTTACGCAAGGGCTGCTGACACCGGCGGAGCGATCAAGGGCAATACAGTGGATCTGTTCATGGAGAGTTATTCCCAGTGTATGAATTGGGGACGAAGGACAGTCAAGGTTTACGTATTGAATTAAAGCCAATACTTGCAATCGACCAACGGAGACATCGTCTCCGTTTTTTTTTGCCATATATTACTCTGATTGAATCGTAAATGATCGTAAAAACTATTATCAAGATAAAATCATGGCAGTTAAGCCGTTGTAAACCAAAACCGGCAAGGAGGCAAAAGGATGAGAAAGGCAAGATTATTATTAATTCTTATTGCGGTAATGTTGGTGATTTCTGGCTGTCAACAAGCCCAAAAGCCTGATATGAATCCCAATCCAAATCCTACCCAGGTTACCGAATCCGACAAACGGATCATGGCCAATCGTTTTTCTGAATCAGCCAAATCGGTTCCCGGAGTATTGAATGCTACGGTAGTTGTTGCCGGTGCAGATGCGGCTGTGAATGGAACCAGCGCGACTGCCACCAAAAAAATCAGCACGGGCAGCAGTGGCAAGATCGTGGTGATGGCAGGGCTGACCCTCAATGCGCAAACCATGGCTTCACCCCAGCAACAGGCAAGTACTAAACAAAAGGTAAAACAAAAAATTCAGGACAGTGATAAAAGAGTTACCGATGTTTTAGTCACAACCGATGCTAATATGGTGAAGAAAATAAACGATGTTGCGGCTGGACTGATCGAAGGCAAACCAGTTCAAAGCTATGCCCACAGTGCGGCGGAGCTAGGTAAAATGATGAAGGGACAAATGAAATAATTAGTTTACTCCGCCCGAGTCATAATGACTCGGGCGGAAATTTCTAATGAGGATAACAATAAAAAACTTTAGAAACCATGAAATTTATTTCATAAAACCTTCTGACATGGATTGTGAGAAGGATTTTTGCTGGTGTTGTATAATAAGCTGTAAGTTTTCCATTTAGGCGACAAAGGAGCAATTTTTACATGGCAGGTTTATCTACGGCCAAAGGAGTACAGGAAATCATGCAGCGGCATAATTTACATGCCCGCAAAGGACTGGGGCAGAATTTTCTGGTCGATCAAAACATTTTAACGCGCATTGCCGATGCGGTTGAGTTGGATAAAAGCCAATACGTAGTAGAAATCGGACCGGGTCTGGGAGCCCTCAGCCAAGAACTGGCCCAACGCGGGCGAGGTCTTTTGGCAATTGATATCGATCAACGTCTGGAAGCGGTGCTGGCGGAAACGCTGGACGGTTTTGACAACATCCGGCTATTGATTAAGGACGTATTGAAAACTGATATCGAAGCTGCATTGAGCGAAGAATTTCAATTAAATGAAATGATTACTTACAAGGTCTGTGCCAATATTCCCTACAATATTACCACTCCCATTATATTTAAATTATTGGAAGAATGCCCCTGTTTGAAATCCGCAACTTTAATGATGCAAAAAGAAGTGGCAGAACGTATTTTGGCCGAACCGGGCAGTAAAAATTACGGACGATTGACCGTTTCCACCGCTTATCACGCCAAGGTGGAACGAGTAATTAATGTTTCCCGCAATTGCTTTTACCCCAGACCGGAAGTGGATTCGGCTGTATTAAAATTCGTTCCTCATCAAAAGAAAATACTGATACCGGAAGAAGAGATCATTTTAAAAAAAGTTTTAAATGGTTTTTTTCAACAAAGAAGAAAAACAATCTTAAATTCACTCGTCAATATTTTTCAAATCGAAAAAAATACTGCGGAAGAAATATTGCACATGATCCAGCTTGCTCCTAATCTACGACCCGAAAATTTGGACTTATACGACTATATTAGGATAGTTAAAGCTTTCAATAAAATTCCCTACAAATCTTGTTGACATGAGCACCGTTTTTTAATATACTATTTGTTTGCTATTGACTTTTGATCGCTCATGGGTTATGATTTATAGGACAAATTGAATAAAGAGGGTGGTAATGTGATTAGTTCACCCAGGGCGATCTCGGAGATTAAGAAAGACCTGGAGTCCTTCGTTGGCAGCAAGATTAGATTAAAGGCCAACCGCGGCAGGAACCGCATCGTTGAAAAGGAAGGGGTACTCGAATCCATTTACCCGAACATATTTGTAGTAAAATTGAATGAGCGCAAAGTTGACCGTCGAGTATCCTATAGTTATGCGGATGTGCTTACTGAAACCGTGGAGCTTTTTGTATATGGCGCAAAAAACGAAGAGATAAAAATAGCTGCTTCAAATAGTTAGTATTTGGCATTGAATTACTGGCTGCACCTTTAGGTGCAGCTTTTTTTTGTCGGCGTGCCCAGCTTGTTATCAAATCCAGATTGAGCGAATGAACATAGTATACCAATCAAAACCATATAAATGTTTATAGACGTTCGGATATCATAATCATCCGCGTTGTTTGCTTATATCATTGTCAGGGAGATGGTTTTATGCAGGAGAAAGTAAACATCTGGTCGTCAGTGGTCGTGGCCCGACTGCCGGAAAAAAAGACCTGTCAACATAAACGTGAATACATTACCCCCAATAGGTTTCGAAGCATCGAAAATATTAAGACTAGAATAAGCGCCCGGCAGGTTACGATCCAGGGCAGATCAGCAGAATTAAAAGTAAACGTGGAAACTTTGTTTATTATGGAAGATGAACAGGGCAATCTACTGCCCCTCAGTCGCCGGGATACGATCAAAGAGAGCATTAATTTAGGAGAATTTTTTCCACGCTTGGAAGAAAGCCAGGATCTTTTTTATGTGGCTGAAACATCAGATTTTTATGGGGATGCATTCTTGCAGGGACCAAGCCTGATCATCATTTATTCCTTGCATTTTATGCTGCTGGCTTTACGCCAACAGATCGTGTCTCTGCCACCGGAGACGATTGGCCAAACCAATCCAGCCGGGCTGAACCCAGCCAACGATGGCCGCAGCGACCTGCTAAGGGAGGAAAATATCAAGCTGCGCCGCCAGATAAGGATGTATGAAATGAATTTGCTTGGGTTGAAAAAAAGTCTGCAAAAGGCAGAAGCAATCAATGCTGAATTACAACGGCAGATCGGATTGTTGCAGCAAGAAACCGCTTCTTCGAAAACGACCCGTGAAACTGACCGCCGGCAGAGCGTAAATACTCAAAAAGGTGATGATGCCAAAATAATTGCCTTTGATACCCTGGAGGAACGGCGTCAGAAAACAGGGAAAAGGATCAGGGAATTCTTTATTAATAATGCCTGATAAAAAAACATTTGTGTCCCTAAACGGTAAGTAGATTAATCACACATTGCCCCCTTTTTTCATAATATAACGTAGAAATTTGGCCTGACAAATTTCTGTAACAGACCAATAAGGTCAATGAATATTAGAGAAAAAGGAGGGGAAAGTCAGATGTCAGAACTTAAGTGCGAGTTTCCTGAGGGTTGCAGGCTTGACTTGTTTGCCAAAGTGGTTAAAGCCAAATATATTGCCAAACAGGTTAAGGTACTGGAAGACTATGTTTGCGTACCGTTGTATTTCCCAGATCCACCGTTTGTATCCAGTGTGAATGCTTGCCCGCCGCCGATAGGCCACTATGTGAGTGCGATTGATGATTTCAAAGTAAAGGTGATCAGAGCCGAGGAAATTCTGAATTTCAACCGGGTCAGGATTATTATTGAGTTTGATATTACGCTGTTCCTGATACTCGATGACGGCAGATATCATTGCTTTACGCTGCCCGGAAACGTCTATGAGCAGACCATTGATTTATGTCAATTTGATCCGCCTCTGACCATCGAAGAGTTTAGAAATGAAGTTAACGATTCGGACATTATCCTTAACAACTGGACCTTTGATTATGAAATCAGAGGTTGCTGCCAGGATCACGACAGTCCTTGCTTCTCCGTCATGCCGGGGATGCAATGCCCCGATCCGGTTATGGGGACCTGCATTTATCTGGTGGTTTATGTTGATATTATCGACAAGCTTGGCAAGATGCATGATGTGATTGTTTACGGGGAACTGGATCCGGATGTGGAATAACCAATGACAAATAAATGCTCGGCTATGGCCGGGCATTTATTTTGAATCAATGGAGGTGTTAAACCAGTGGCTGCACGAATTGCCAGGACTGACAAAAACGAGATGCGTGCCCGGATCGAAGAAGTATTGAAGATGTATAAAGATATAAATGGGAAAATTGAAACCTATGCCGCGCAAGCCGAGGTAGAAGAATATAAAAAATTTTGGCAGGAGCTCATGCATGATACCCGCCGGATGACGGACCAAATCTCGCGCTATATGGTCATGAAATGCAATCGCTGAATATAAGTACCGGAGCAGTTGCTCCTGTATTACGGATTATATGAAGCAAATCAATCCTCTTTTCTTTTGGTGCAGGACGAGGAGTGGGGAGTATGAAAAGTATCGGTATGGCTTTGGGCGGCGGCGGGCTTAAAGGCATGGCTCATATTGGAGTATTACAGGTATTGCTGGAAAATGGGCTGAAGCCGCAATATATATCCGGAACCAGCATCGGCAGTATTATTGCCTCTTTATATGCCAGTGGGATTTCTCCTTATCAATTGGAGGCCATTGCTGTGCAAATCAAGCCGTCAGATTATATTGATTACAACCTGTGGGGGATTTTTCAATATTTACTGAGTCTGGTATGTCCATGCTATGAAGCACCTCCGCTGGAAGGAATAATACTGGGAAACAAACTGGAAAAGATGATCTATCAACTGACCGAGGGCAAGACTTTGTCTGATATCAATTTGCCGCTAGCTATGATCGCCTGTGATATCAACAGCGGAAAGAAAACGATTTTTACCAATCGGAATATAGAAATCGAACCAGGCAATGTCACCATTATTAATAATGCTCTGGCCAGTGAAGCGGCACGATGCAGCGCCTCTATTCCGGTCACATTTGTACCGAAAAACTTTATTGGCTTCAAGATGGTGGATGGAGGCATTAAAGAGATTGTCCCTGCTTCGGTTGTTAAAATAATGGGGGCCGAGTATGTTTTAAGTGTCAATTTGGGGCAGGAGATGTATGATACACAGGTCAAAGGCATTCCGCAGATTATATCCCGTACGCTGGGCATATTGGTCTTTGAAACTTCCGAAATGGAAGAAGAGACTTATTCTGATATGACAATTTTCCCGGGCATCAAGGATACATCGCTCAATGATACCGAAGCCATCGCCAGAATTATCCGGGCTGGCCGACGGGCCATGAAAGAAAACATCGAGGAATTAAAGAGACAGATTATGTAAAACCAGGCCGTATGCCCACGACGCTTTCACGGAGTGGGTATTACAACTTGTAATTTCATCCGAACCTCAAATTTCCATTGTGCTATAATATTAATACTATTAATAATAGATTAAGGAGGTAAGAGATGACTTACGATACATTGAAGGCGATACCACCTCGGATAAATTACACGGAAAAATACCAAAAAGAACGGCCTGCATTGGAAAAAGAGTTTCAAAAGCATTTGGACGAATGGCAGACCTATCCCGTCATGATCGTCAATTATACCCAAAAATACGGTGACTTGCCGGCCTTGCACCATAAACCTTACGGTCAGTGGGAAACTTTTTCCTGGAATCAGATGAGCGAGATCATGTTTGCGGTAGCTTCGGCATTGCTTAATTGCGGGATTAAAGAACAAGACCGGGTGGGAATCTTCTCCGCCAATCGGGCCGAGTGGCACCTTGCGGATCTGGGAGCATTATTGATGAGATGTGTCACTGTGCCCATCTATGCCACCAATACAGAAGAGGAGACGGCCTATATAGTCAATGATGCTGAGATCAGAGTCCTTTTTGCCGGTCGGCAGGTTCATTATGACAATGCCTACCCATTGCTGGATAAATGTCCATCGCTGGAAAAGATCGTGGTATTCCACCGCGACACGAAAATCCACTCTGACCCGCGGGTTATCTTATGGGATGATTTCTTGGAAGACGGGCGGAAATCTGCCAACAAAAAAGAGATCGAAGAGATCATGAAACGAGCTGGTTATGATGATATGTGTGAAATTATTTACACTTCCGGGACAACCGGTGAACCCAAGGGGGCTGTGCATACTCACAAAACCCTGATGCATAATGCCTGGGGCGTAGGGCGATATACGGAACTGGGCTGCTTTAAGGAAGGGGATTCCTCCATGTGCATGCTGCCCCTGACTCATGTACTGGAAGGCTCCTGGTCTTTCGGAATCCTTTCCATGGGAATGCAGCTTTATTATTGTGAAGATCACAACGAGATCCTGCAATACCTGGCGGAAACCAATCCGACCGTGATGAACGCCGCTCCCCGTTTGTTTGAGAAAATATATGCCACTCTTTATACCGGCATCAAGGATGCTTCACCAATGAAGCAGAAGATATTCCACTGGTCGATGGCGGTTGCCAAACAATATGGTGATTTGGTGCTGGCCGGGGTTCAACCAGGTGCTGGGCTTGCCATGAAAAGAAAAATGGCTGACAAACTGGTGCTGCATAAAGTGCGAGCCTTGTTCGGAACCGGATTCCATCACTTTAATTACGGCGGAGCCCCGCTCAATCCTGAGATCGAGAAATTTTTCTTCTATTGCGGGGTATTGGTTACCGGTGGTTATGGACTGACGGAAACGTCACCGGTGCTGGCCATGAATGGTACCCATTGCTTTAAGTTCGGTTCGGTCGGACCGACTGCTCCCCTGGTCGATATCAGGATTGATCCCGAAACCGGTGAAATCCAGGCGCAAGGTCCCAATGTGATCAAGGAGTATTACAAAAAACCGGAAGCCACCCGCGAGGCCTTTACCGAAGATGGCTGGTTTAGAACCGGCGACATTGGACGATTTGATGAAGACGGCTATCTATATATAACCGACCGGTTAAAGGATCTCATCATTACTTCCGGCGGCAAAAATATCGCTCCGCAATTGATTGAAACCTTGATGGCCGAAGATCATTTTATTGAATACATTGCGGTGGTAGGAGACGGGAAAAAATATGTTTCTGCCTTGATCGTTCCGTCTTATGCCAACCTTGAACCATGGGCGGCGAAAGAAGCGATTACCTATACCAGCCGGGCAGAACTGATCAAACATCCCCAAGTAATTGCCTTCTATGAAAAGATTATCAATGAGCGTCAGAAAAGCCTGGGTCAGGTTGAGCGCATTAAAAAATTCACCTTGCTGGAACATGAGTTTTCCCAGGAAACCGGTGAGATTACGCCGACCATGAAAGTCAAACGCAAAGTGGTCAGGGAAAAATACCAGGATCTGATTGATGCCATGTACAAAGACAATGAATAAAAAATTTTAGACAGATTGCCAGGGCGAGGGCGGAACATTTTTCCTCAACAAAATGAAATATTGTGATTTCAAGAGATATCAAAAGAAAATTTAAGTTCATAAAAGGAGGTCGGAAAAATCCTGACCTCCTTGTTTGCGAGCGAGGTTCTGACCAGAGACCGGATTAACCCCTGCTGGAGTGTAACCGATGCGGGCTTTTCAACATATAATAAGCACAAAGCACAGATTTCGCTGAGCCTTCAGTTTTCCGGCGAGGGAGGGGGTAAAAATGGCAACTGATCAATTTGAACACGCAACTTTTTATTTGACTCGGAAGCAAGTCAACGAAATAAAAGAACTGGCCAAGGTCAATCAAATTTCACGCAGCGCGCTGGTTAGAATGATTATCAGAGAATACCTGGCAAAACAGGATGGAGATAGAGATATACAGAAATAAAGAGGGGTTATTTTGTTTTACAAAGTAAGTATATGAAAAGGCGTTTTGTTCAATTGGGCAAAACGCCTTTCGCCATATTTAAGAAGGGATTTTCATATCTAGTATAGTGCCTTGGTTATTCCCTAATAAAATGAAGGAATACAATCCACCGGGGATCTATGCCGGAAATGCATGCCAACCCGGATTTTGACTGGCAGATATTCTACGGATCATATACCAAAACTTATATTGAGCGCGATGTAAGGGAAATAACCCAGGTCGGCGATGAACTGAAGTTTGTTAAATTTATGACCGTTATGGCAGCTTCTACCGGACAAATGATAAATCTTGCCTCCGTGTCACGGGATGTAGGTATAAGTCAACCCACTGCAGACAGATGGCTTTCTATCCTGCAGTCCGCCAATATTATTTATCTGCTTCCACCCTACTTTAACGACCTAGCCAAGCGGGCGATAAAAAAACCCAAACTGTATTTCCTTGATACCGGACTGGCTGCTTATTTAACCAGGTGGAATAGCCCGGATGTGGTGCAAAATGGCGCAATGGCCGGGCCATTCTTTGAATCTTTTGTCATTGCTGAGATCATAAAAAGCTACTACAATGCAGGGATACTCGAACCGCCGCTCTACTACTACCGTGACAAGGAACAAAATGAAATAGATCTGCTGATCCAGGAAGGAAACACCTTTTACCCGGTTGAGATCAAGAAACACGCTGATCCCAGCAAACATGATATCGCTTCATTCAGGGTGCTTGATAAAATCCCCGGCATAATTCGGGGGACGGGAGCTGTGGTTTGTATGTACGATAAACTGATTGCCCTCGACGCCGACAATATGATTGTGCCGGTAGATTATCTGTAGCGAGTCTGAAAAAAACTTTTTGAAAACCCAACAGCAGGTTTTCTCATCTTCTGTTGAGATACCTTTCTATTAAAAGGACAATAAAAATGACTATAAAAAGGTGTTTTGTTCAAGAGCAAAACACCTTTTATATTGAATGAAATCTTTTAACAGCTGTTTTGGGCATTGAACTTACCGTTTCATTGCATAATAATGGAGTTGTTATGTATACAGGATACTGTTGCAAAGGCATACAAAATTATAAATACAATCAGATATAATTGTTTTTATGACCCCTTAATAACGCAACGAGGAGGAAAATTAAGAATGACAGTCAGTTCGTACAACCCCTATGAAAATGCGCAGGCCCAATTTGATCGGGTGGCCCAAATCATTGGTCTTGATCAAGCCACTTGTGCGTTGCTGCGCCAGCCTATGCGGGAATTCCACTTTACCATTCCGGTGCATATGGATGATGGCAGCACCAAGATATTTAACGGTTATCGCATTCAGCACAACGATGCCCGCGGACCGGCCAAGGGCGGGATACGTTTTCATCCCCATGAAACGGCGGATACGGTTCGGGCTTTGTCCATGTGGATGACCTGGAAATGCTCGGTTGTGGATATTCCTCTGGGCGGGGGAAAGGGCGGAATAATCTGTGATCCCCGCAATATGACGGAAAACGAGCAAGAAAGATTGTGCCGCGGCTGGGTCAGACAACTGGCTAAAGTGGTGGGGCCGGTCATTGACGTGCCCGCGCCGGATGTCATGACCAACGGCAAGCATATGCTGTGGATGCTGGATGAATTTGAAGCCATTCACGGCGGTCGCTATCCCGGTTTTATTACCGGCAAGCCGGTGGGCATGGGGGGATCATTGGGAAGAACAGAAGCTACCGGCTATGGGGTAATTTATACGGTGCGGGAAGCGCTCAAAGAAATAGGCCTGAAAATTGAAGGCAGCACTGTCAGTATTCAAGGCTTTGGCAATGTGGCCCAGTATGCGGCCATACTGTTCCAGCAGTTGGGCGGCCAGGTGATTTGTGTTTCCTGTTGGGACAACCAGGATAAAAAAGCTTATACCTATCGAAAAGCGGATGGTCTTGATGTCCGGGCTCTGTTGGGGATTGTGGATTCTTTTGGTACCATCGACAAGCAAAAAGCACAGGATATGGGCTGCGAGATTTTGCCGGAGGATGCATGGATTAAAGAGGATGTTGATATCTTAATCCCGGCTGCTCTGGAAAACCAGATCAACATGGAAAATGTACACAGCATCAGCCAACAGGTAAAAATCATTGCAGAAGGGGCCAATGGTCCGATCAATACCGAAGCTGACGAAGTAATCAGAACCAGCGGTATTTTTATCATTCCTGATTTCCTTGCTAATGCCGGCGGGGTTACCTGCAGTTATTTTGAGCAAGTGCAGTGCAATAATAATTTTTACTGGGAAAAAGACGAAGTATTATTGAGACTTGATCAGAAAATGACCGCCGCTTTTAAAGCCACCAAAGAAACTGCGGATAAAAATAAACTTTACATGAGAGATGCAGCTTATGTCATCGCCATCAATCGGGTCGCTCAGGCGGTAAAGATGAGGGGCTGGGTATAATAAGGTAAAATAGATTAGCTATGCAGCCGACCAACTGCTGGATATCTATAGATCATTCGACAAGTAAAGTAAAACCTGCCATCAGATGGTATACATCATTCCGGGCATACATCATGCCCGGAATGATGTATTTCAGGGTTGAACTGAAGGTCTGGCCGGCCTATGTCAGTCGGTTTTCTTAACGAAGTCAGCGATAGCATGGTTGGTTTCAGCCGGCTTTTCCAGCATTACATAATGGCCTGCCGCGGGGATCACAACCAGATTTGCGGAGGGAATATGTTCATGCAGGAATTCCGAGTATTTGAGCGGGGTCAGCAGATCATCCTGGCCTATTATGATCAGGGTAGGCACTTTGATCTGTTCCAGGTCGGCGCTGCGGTCGAATTGATTACAGGCCAGAAAATCATTGTAGATGATTTGTGGCCCTGCTTTTTGCAGGGCAGCTATTTCTTTTTCCCAAATCGAAGCCGGAGTTTCTGGAGAAAATCCTATTTTTAAGAATTCAATCTTCATTATGCCAGCCTTTAACGCCTCCAATGCCTGGGGCAGAACCCGCAAACGCGCTCCCGATCCGACCAGGACAAGGCCGTCAACTTGTGACGGATAATCCAGGGCAGCAGTGATGGCCATGGCTGAGCCCATGGAATGTCCTGCCAGCCAAATGGGTCGGGGCAAGTCAAGCAAGGCGGGCAATTGACTGATCAACCGGGCTCCCTCATCGACGGTTGCCAGCAAATCACCGGCTGATGACCCGTGTCCGGGCAAATCGATGGCAATGCAGCAGAAATCAGAGGAAAGATGGGTCAGCTGTTCTTCCCATATATGACTGTCTCCCCCACTGCCATGGACAAACAAGATGCTTCCTTTGGCGTTGTCCGCCTGGCGGGACTGGTAGGCCAGTGAACTTCCGTTTATGGATAAAGACTGCATCAGATATCTTCCTTTCTCGATGGTGTATGGTTATAAGTATAGGTGATTTTGTTGGCAAGTTACAGTTGGTTATTCCCGGGCTTGCCTGATGATTGCTGATGGTACTGGAGGCCACCTGGCATCGTTGCTTGGTTAACGCTCAGGGTGACTCATGAAGTAGGTGAAATCTACAGCATACTAGCTAGGGTGACCTATGAAAATAAAGGGGCTTATGGCCGGGTAAATAAGAAAGTCAATGATGCTATATTGGCAATTAAAATCAGCAGCCGCGTTTATTTTGCTGAACCAAGGTAATAATCTGAGCATGAGGGGGATTGATCATGCGTAGAAAAATAGTTGGTTTAGGTGTACTCATTGTTTTTATTTGTTCTGGTATTTTGGTTGCCTCTGCCCAGGAAAGCAAATTAGCCAATTCGGTACTGCGGCTGCACGTAATTGCCAATAGTGATGCTCCGACTGACCAGGCACTTAAAATGGCAGTCAAGGATGAGATCGTTGCTTACATGCAAGCTGAATTCGTCAACGTCGATAATGCTGCTGAGGCCAGGGAGCTGGCGCAAAAAAACCGCGCCCAAATCAAAAGGATTGCCCAACAAAAAATCAAGTCCTGCGGGTATGATTATCCGGTAGAAGTCACCATTGGAGAGTTTGCCTTTCCACTTAAATCTTACGGCAACATGGTATTCCCTGCCGGGGAATATCAGGCGGTCAGAGTTGTCATTGGAGAGGGGGCCGGCAAAAATTGGTGGTGTGTGCTGTTTCCTCCCCTGTGTTTGGTTTCTTCCGCTGACCGGGGTCTGAGTCTGCAAAGTGTTCCCGAGGCCCAGGTAACCTTTAAATGTCTGGAATTACTTCCCCAAGGGGTAAGAATTACCGATCAATAAAGTCCCGTTCTGCTTTACGGATCCAATGGGAATGGCGTTAAAGCCGTTCCTTTTTAATTTCAGCAATGAGGCGGAGAATCAGATATAGGGAACTAACCATGAAATAAAATGATTAACGAATAAACGGCGAAGCGCTATAATAGGGAAAACAATTAGAGAGACGGTGCATTTCAATGAATCACTCTTCGCCCAGCTCTGGTTATTCTTTGCCAGCTCCCGCCAAAGTCAACCTAACTCTGGATGTTTTAGGCAAACGTGCTGATGGTTACCATGAACTGGCTACCGTCATGCATCAGATCAATCTGGTTGATAGGATCAGGTTGGAAAAAGGCGGGACAGATATCCGGGTAAGCAGCAACAGCAGCCAGATACCCGACAATGAAGAGAACCTCGCCTGCCGGGCGGCTCAACTGATGTATGAAAAATTTGCACTGCGGGAAGGACTACAGATATACTTGGAGAAAAATATACCTGTAGGTGCAGGCTTGGCCGGAGGAAGCACGGATGCAGCGGCGGTAATAACCGGGATAAACGATTTGTTTGAGTTAAAGCAGGATATATCAATTTTACTTGAACTTGGCGCCCAGATCGGTTCTGACGTTCCTTTTTGCATCATGGGAGGAACGGCGCTGGCCCGGGGCCGGGGAGAACTGCTCGTCCCGCTGCCGGAAGGCCCCAAGCTGCATATGGTGCTGATCAAACCTGATTTTCAGGTTTCCACTCGGGCAGTATATCAGGCCTTTCGCCCGGAGAAAGTAGCTGCACCGCCTGATACCAAGGCTTTTCTTGCAGCCTGGCAAGATTATGATATGATAAACATAGCTGGAAAATTGAACAATGTCCTGGAATCAGTGAGCTTGGCAGAGCATCCTGAGATCGCGGCGATCAAAAAGCAGTTGCTGGAGGCAGGGGCTCTGAATGCGCTGATGTCGGGCAGCGGTCCCAGCGTTTTTGGTTTGTTCATGAGCCAGGAGGCAGCTACCAAGGCATATCATTTAATGCGTATGCAATATAAAGAATCGTTTATCGTATCTTCATATAGGAGAGGGTGAGAATAATGGGTGAAAAACGTCTTTTGCCGGTCAATCTGGATTCTTACAAACCCCTGCGGGAACTGGTGCTGGAAGCCATCCGGGAAGCGATTAAAAACGGAACCCTGCAGCCCCGGGAAAGATTGATGGAGATACAACTGGCGGATGAACTGGGAGTATCAAGAACCCCGGTACGGGAAGCGCTGCGCAAACTGGAGCTGGAAGGCTTTATCGTCATGGTTCCCCGTAAAGGAGCGTATGTTTCCGATCTTACCATGAAAGATGTGGCGGATGTATTTGAAATCAGGGCTGCGCTGGAGGGATTGGCAGGAGCTTTGGCGGCGGAGAGGATCACCGAGGATGAACTGGAAGCCATGGAACGTATGCTGGTCGAAAAAGGTGAAGCCATCAGCCTGAACGATATTGAAAAATTGGTTGCCGTCGATACGAAATTCCATGAAGCCATGTACATGGCCAGCCGCAATGAAAGGCTGAGCAATATTATCAGCAATTTGCGGGAACAGATTCAGCGCTTTCGCTTAACCTCACTTTCCGTACCCGGACGCAAGGAAGATTCACTCAAAGAACACCGGGAAATATTGGAGGCCATTCAAGCCAGAGATATCCAACTGGCCAAGCACTTAGCCCAGGAGCACATTGAAAATGCTGAAAATGTACTCATCGATTCCTTGAAAAAGGGGAATAATCCGGTAAGCGAATAATGGAGGAAAAAGAATGCAATACGATGCCATCATTTTAGCTGGCGGAGAGAGCAGCAATGATCTGAAAAAAATTGCTCCCTATGATAATGAAGCCTTGATTATCATTGGCAATTACCCCATGATCTATTATGTCTATCAAACCCTGCGTTCTTCATCCGAGATCAACAATATTGTGGTGAGCGGACCGGTTGAAGCTTTGAAAGCGATCCTGCCGCGGGATGAAAGATTATTTTTTGTCAATGGAGGGGAAAACGCTATTGAAAGCCTTGCTCATGCAGTCAAAGCGCTGAATGAAAAAGGGGTTACTTCCAAAGTGTTGATTATGCCTACCGATATCCCATTTATCACCGTGGAAGCCATTCAAGATTTTATTAAACGATGTGAAACCAGTGATGATGATTTTTATTATCCAGTGACGCGCAAAGAAGTCAACGAAAAGAAGTTCCCCGGAGTGCAGCGAACCTATGTGCGCTTGCAGGAAGGCACCGTGACCGGCGGCAACTTGTTTTTAATCCGCAGTTCCGTCATCGAGCAAAGTCTGGAAATGGGGTTAAAGCTGGTGGAACGGCGTAAAAACCCCCTGGCCATGGCCAGGCTTTTTGGCTTTTCGCTGGCGGTTAAATATTTATTGGGCAGACTCAATATTCATATGGTTGAACAGAGGTTCTATAAAATGCTGGGCATACGAGGCAAATGTATCATCTCTCCCTATGCTGAGATCGGGGTTGACGTGGATAAGCCCAGCGACCTAAAACTAGCCCAAGACAAGCTGGGTTCCATATGTTTTGCCAAATAACAACCAGCCGGACAGGCTGGTTTGTACTTTTATCATCGATTCATTAATCCAAATCCATTGGCAAAATCCTTTTTAGTTTATACAAATTACATGTATAATACAGTAGTATTAAATTAAAGCAAATATCAATAGGTACCAATTTCTGGAGGAGAGTTGCTCCCAACCATCTTGGTTCCTATTTTTGACTTAATCCAACAGGGAGGAAAAGATATGATTTGTTCAGCGGTCATTCTGGCTGCCGGCAAGGGCGTTCGGATGCGTTCCCATATTTCCAAAGTAGTCCACCCGGTCGCAGGAATTCCCATGGTTCAGCATGTTGTCAATGCAATCAACCAGGCCGGGATTGAAAAAATTACTTTGGTGGTGGGGCAGCAGCACGAAATGATCAAAAATCTATTCTCCGGTCAGAATGTCCATTATGCTGTCCAGGCGGAACAACTGGGGACCGGACATGCCCTTCTGCAAGCCGGCCCTCAGGTCAAAGATGACGATATGGTATTGGTCGTGGCCGGCGATACCCCGCTATTGCAGGCCGAAACGCTGCAGCAGCTGATGGCTCATCATCAGAAGCATCAGGCCACGGCGACAGTTTTATCTGCGATCATTGACGAACCCTATGGGTATGGACGGATCGTACGTGATAAAGACGGTCACTTGGAGCGTATTGTAGAAGAAAAAGACGCCCCTCCTGAAGTGAAAAAGATTCGTGAGATTAACTCCGGCATGTACTGCCTGCAGGTCAAAGAAGCCTTTGCCGCATTGCAAAACCTGGGTTCCAGCAATGCCCAGGGAGAATACTATCTGACTGATATCCTCTCGCTATTAAAAAACGCTGGCCATTCCGTGGAAGCATTTCTTACCCACGCCCAGGATGATATTTATGGCATCAATAATCGAGAACAGCTGGCTTGGGCAGAAAAAATCATGCGCCGGCGCAAAAACCATCAGTTGATGATGGACGGAGTAACCATCGTAGACCCGGAAACAACCTTTATCGATAACCAGGTAAAAATAGGCATGGATACTACCATTTATCCATTTACCATTATTGAGGGACAGACGGAGATCGGTGAATCCTGTCTGATTGGACCCAGTTCACATATTAATGATGCCATGATCGGCAATCAGGTTGTCATTGAAAATTCAAGAATTAAAGAAGCCGAGATAGGCGATCAATGCAACATCGGCCCCTTCGCCTATTTGCGTCCGGGAGCAATCTTACGCCAGGGCGTCAAAGTCGGAGATTTTGTAGAGATCAAAAAGTCCGTCATCGGACCAGGCAGCAAAGTACCGCATTTAAGTTATGTTGGGGATGCCGAAATCGGCAAAGATGTAAACGTAGGAGCAGGAACCATTACCTGCAACTATGATGGCCAAAACAAGTGGCCGACGATTCTCGAGGATGGTGTATTTATAGGCAGTAATACCAATTTGGTGGCGCCGGTAAGGTTGGGTAAAAACGCCATAACCGGTGCTGGTTCAACCATTACCAGGGATGTCCCGGCGGATACCCTGGCGGTCGAACGAGCCAGCCAACAGCATGTTGAGGATTATAGAAAGAAGAAAGACAAGTCCTGAGAGAATAATTTGGGAGGTATAAGGAGTATGAAGGCATCCAGGTGGAGGATGAAACTATTTACAGGCAACGCCAATCCCTGTCTGGCGCGAGAGATTGCAGCTTATTTGGAAATCCCGGTGGGAGATGCCACAGTCAGCCATTTTTCCGACGGAGAAATCAACGTAGCCATTGATGAAAGCGTCAGAGGGGTAGATGTATTCGTTGTTCAACCGACCTGTTCACCGGGCAATGAAAATCTAATGGAACTATTAATCATGATTGATGCCTTCAGACGTGCCTCGGCTTCGCGTATCAATGCGGTCATTCCTTATTATGGCTATGCCCGCCAGGATCGCAAAAGCCGGGCTCGTGATCCTATTACCGCCAAGCTGGTATCCAATCTAATCGTGGAAGCAGGAGCCCAGCGGGTTGTGGCCGTAGATCTGCATGCCACCCAGATCCAAGGATTTTTTGATATACCTGTAGATCATTTACCTGGTGTTCCTACCATCGCAGAGTATCTGAAACGTAAAGACCTGACCAAGGATGCCGTCATCCTCTCGCCCGATGTAGGCGGCGTGACCCGGGCCCGTGACCTGGCCGCCAAGCTTGCAGCACCCCTGGCGATTATCGATAAACGCCGTCCCGCTCCCAATGTTTCCGAGGTAATGAATGTAATCGGTGATGTGGACGGCAAATCCGTTATTATCATAGATGATATTATCGATACCGCCGGAACTATATGTACCGCAGCTGAAGTAATGATGGATAAGGGTGCCAAGGATGTGTATGCCTGCTGCAGCCATCCGGTATTTTCGGGTCCGGCCATGGAAAGACTGGAGAAAGCTCCGATTAAAGAAGTTATCGTAACCAATACCATCCCCATAAAAAAAGAAAAAATGCTGCCCAAGATAAAGGTTCTTTCCGTGGCTCCGCTGGTGGGAGAAGCCATATTGAGAATTCATGAAGACCTGTCAGTCAGCAAGCTGTTTGAAGCCTAGCGCTTTGCAAATCTGCATTTGCTATAACCATATCGATAGAAAGACTGCGCAAGCAGCGTACTGAGGTAGGTTGATTGGGCAGTTTTTTATGATTATCCCCCGGCAGAGGACCGCATATATGACCTAAAGGTCATGAGTCGGGTGGGGCTTCAAGCGTATTCTCATCATTTTGCGAAAATTTTGCGGACTTTTTTTGCATAATTCAAAAGATAAGGTTTTTAAAAAAGTTCATTATGCAAAACTCTCACATTGGAGTTCAGGTTATACTGATAATAATATGCAGATAAGAACAGAGGTAAACGGAATGAAAATGATTGTGGGGCTGGGCAATCCCGGCAAAGATTATAAAGATACCCGCCATAACATTGGCTATATGGTATTGGAAGAACTGGCTTCCCGCCATCCGGTGGAAAAACAGGAAAACCGCTTTGATGCCATCATCGGTCACATAAGGATCGACGGCCAAAAAGTGCTGCTGGTCAAACCGCTCACCTTTATGAATCTGAGCGGTCGCTCCGTACAGCCCATCACGCACTGGTACAAGCTCCCCCTGGGAGATCTGATGGTGGTTTTTGATGACATGGATCTGCCCACCGGCAGTCTGCGTATTCGTGCCAATGGAGGAACCGGGGGGCACAAGGGTATGACTTCCATTTGTGAGCGCCTGGCCAGTCAGGAATTCGCTCGTACCCGGGTGGGAATTGGACGACCCGACCAGGGAGAAGCGTATCGTTGGGTGCTGGGGAAATTTAGTCATGATGAAAAGGAAATCATGCAAAATGCCGTCCGACATGCAGCGGATGCTTTGGAAACGTGGGTAAGTCAGGGAATAGTGACAGTCATGAACGCATACAATTAAACAGAAATGTATAAATAACCCTTTCGCCTGGAAAGATAATAAAAACGGGCGAAGGAGCAAGAGGATGAAAATATATTATACTTGTGAGTGTTGTGACGAAATTTTTAGCATTGAAGAAAGCGGCAGCGCCCCAGGTAAAGTGGAGATCAGGGGAATTTGCAATGATTGTGCGCTGGAAATGGGTTTGCAGGAAGGACCGGCACTCCATTCCCAGACCTATTACAGTTAGATCACCAAGGTAAAAAAATATGCCACAGAGTGGGGGCCCTTTTGCGGTGTCCACTTTATGAGTTTGGCAGGATATGTTCAGGGGAGGACCAGGAGAGTTGAAACAGGAGTTATGGGAGCAAATCCAAAAAACCATCCATGCTGGTGAAGATGTGCTGTTGAGCGGTCTTGAAGGGGCGGCTCGCGTCTATTTTCTGCATGAATTGGCAAACCAGCGGCGGGGCAAGCTGTTGTGTATGGTAGCGACAGAAGAAAAGGCCTATGACCTGGCCAACGATTTAAAGTTGCTGTGGGGAGAGAACAAGGTATTTCTTTTTTTGGAACGCGATTTTATTTTTGTGAAGGAAAACTCATCCCTGACGGAAGTACAGCGGATTCTGGCCTTGCAGGAGTTGTTGCTCCATCCCCAACGGCAGGGCGTGGTCATCACCACGCCGGGAGGAATGCTCTACCATATCAGGTCACCGCGGGAAATGCAGG
Organism: uncultured Syntrophomonas sp.; assembly: GCA_964483565.1. Taxonomy (GTDB): domain Bacteria; phylum Bacillota; class Syntrophomonadia; order Syntrophomonadales; family Syntrophomonadaceae; genus Syntrophomonas_B. Next base: position 27,810 of record CAZACF010000002.1, read on the forward strand.
AGCACACCCTGACGTTGCAAGCTGGTCAGGACATAGCCATTGGTCAATTGCTAAAGCAATTGGTCGAGGCTGGTTATGAGCGGATTGATACCGTTACCCGTCCCGGACAGATGGCTGTCCGGGGCGGACTGGTGGATGTATTTCCGGCGGGAGAACCGCAACCCTGCCGGATCGATTTTTTTGGTGATAGCATCGATATAATCAAGCACTTTGATGTCAACAGCCAACGCTCCAATCAAGTCGTTCAACAGGTCGTGATTCATCCTTGCGACGAGATTGATAAGGGATTATCGTCAGCCAGTCTGCTGGATTATTTGTCACCCCACAGTTTGGTCTTTTTTGACGAACCGCGTGATTTTTATCATGCTTTGGAGAAACAAAGCAAACGTTACCGGGATCATTTGGCCGAAACTCGCTCAGAGGACAAGCAGACAACGGTCTTGCCATTGTTGACGGGGGAGAAAATCCGTACCGCGGTTAGCCGGCACCGCATCATATTTCATTCCTTTTTCGCCGGCAACATTCCCCAGGTGCAGGTGGGCTTATATAAACAAATTGCCCAGCGCGAAATGGAACCCTTTCACAACCAAATGGAAAACCTCTATCCGCGTTTACAGGAATGGCTTGCCAAGGATTATGAGGTTGTACTGGCGATTAAAAAGAAGAATCTGCAGGAAGAAATGGCGGGACAGTTGCTGGATCATCATGTCAGTGGGGTCCAATTCACTGCCTTGCCTTACCCGCGGGGCTTTGTAAGCCCTGATATGGGCGTGGCGCTCATTACCGAACGAGATTTGTGGCCGAAAAAAAGTATTGCCCCCAAAAAAAGCAAAAGAACTGCTGAACAAAGGCTGCTGATCGAAGATTTGAAGCTAGGTGACTATGTCGTCCATGAAAACTACGGAATCGGTATTTACCGGGGCGTCACCCAGGTGCAAAGCGATGGCGTTACTCGGGAGTATCTTTTGCTGCAGTATGCCGGCACGGACAAACTCTATCTGCCGGTAGACAAGTTGGAACTCTTGTTTCGTTATTCCAGTGCGGAGGACAAAAGTCCGCGTTTGAGCAAACTGGGGGGGACAGAATGGGAACGAACCCGCAAACGGGTGGCGGATTCGATCCAGGACATGGCCGAGGATTTGTTGCGTCTCTATGCCACCCGGGAGAGCCTGGAAGGTTTCGCCTACTCCCCCGACACTCCCTGGCAACGGCAGTTTGAAGATGGTTTTCCCCACCAGGAGACTCCCGACCAAATGAAGGCTATTGAGGATACCAAAAGAGACATGGAGGCCCGCAAGCCGATGGATCGTATCGTGTGCGGTGATGTTGGCTATGGAAAAACCGAAGTGGCCATGAGGGCTGCCTTTAAGGCTATCATGGACGGCAAACAGGTGGCTGTCTTAGTACCGACGACCGTACTGGCCGAACAGCATTATCAGACATTTCAGCAACGTTTTCAGGATTTTCCTGCCAATATTGAAGTGCTGAGCCGTTTTCGCACTTCTGCCCAGCAGAAGAAGATCGTCCAGGACATCAATCAGGGCGTGGCAGACATCGTGATTGCTACCCACCGTTTGTTATCCAAAGACATCAAGTTTGCCAATTTGGGATTACTGGTCATTGATGAAGAACACCGTTTCGGAGTCGCCCAGAAGGAAAAAATAAAAGCACTCAAAGCCCAGGTGGATGTTTTAAGTCTCTCGGCCACCCCCATTCCTCGCAGCTTGCATATGGGACTGACCGGACTGCGCGATCTGAGTGTGATTGAGACGCCCCCACCCCAGCGTTATCCCATCACTACCTATGTGATGGAATATAACGAAGAAATCGTCAAAGAAGCGGTACAGACGGAACTGTCCCGGGGAGGACAGATCTTTTATGTCCATAATCGTATCCAGGATATCCAACGGGTAAAAAACCAACTGGATAACCTGCTGCCGCAGGTGCGGATTGCAGTCGGCCATGGCCGTATGCCCGAAGAAGAATTGGCCCGAACCATCAGAGAGTTTATCGCCGGCAAATTTGACCTGTTTTTATGTACCACCATCATTGAATCCGGTCTGGATATGCCCAATGTCAATACCATCATCGTAGATATGGCCGATCATATGGGTATGGCCCAGCTTTATCAGCTGCGTGGCCGAGTAGGCCGTTCTGACCGGGTGGCCTATGCTTATCTCACCTATCGTCCCGACAAGGCGGTGACTGAAACGGCCCAAAAACGACTTAACGCCATTCGAGAATTTACGGAACTGGGTGCGGGGATGAAAATTGCTCTGCGCGATCTGGAGATCCGGGGGGCGGGTAATATTTTAGGGGCTGAGCAACATGGGCATATTTATGCGGTAGGTTTTGATCTATATTGCCGTCTGCTGGAGCAGGAGACCGCCAAACTAAAAGGCGTGGCACCGTCTGAAACGCTCAACCCGCAGTTGGATATCGACGTGGATTATTACATTCCCGATACCTATATTCCTGATTCCGGTACCAAGATGCGTATCTACCGGAAGTTGCTGTTGGCCAGCGGGGTGGAGGAAATCGATGATATCCGCAACGAAATCGAGGATCGCTTTGGCCGGCTGCCCCCCGCCGTGGAAAATTTCCTGCAAATCGCAGCCCTGCGTATCAAAGCCCGGGACAAAGAAATAAAATCCCTGCATCGCAAGGGGAATAAGATTGAAATGGTGCTCAGCCAGCCCTTGCAGGGCGAGATCAAGATACCGGGATGCAAAAAGATCAATCCCCACACCCTGCACATACAAATGGAAAAAGGCAGCTCGCTGGCTGCCTTGCAGGAAATGCTGGAGTTTATTCAATAAGGGGTTACCGGCAGTATTTTTTCCATATAGGGGCTACCCTATCCAGTATAACCACAAAGTATTATCGCTGATCATAGTGGCCGACCAACCCCCAGCAAGGTTTTGGCAAGAGAATCAAGTATTGGGTTTGGCCTGCAAAGTGGCATTCAAGATCATTGACTGGCCGGAGCGGATAATACTCAGAGAAATCTTTTCCCCCACCTTGTGATCGGCGATCAGATCTTGCAGACCACTGGCTGATTCAACCTTGCTGCCGTTTAAGGCAGTAATGATATCCTTGCTGCTTAATCCCGCCGAGGCGGCCGGGGAGCCGCTAATCGCTTCTACAACCACCGCTCCTTTGATGGAGCTGGACACGCCCAGCTCAGCACGGAGCTGGTCATTTAAATCATTCATGCGGATTCCCAAATACGGTCGGACGATCTTGTTGCCGCTGATCAAATCCTGCAGCACTTCCTGCACGGTATTGATGGGAATGGCAAAGCCGATCCCCTGGGCTTGTGCATTTACCGCGGTATTGATGGCAATCACTTCACCGTTCAGATTCAGCAGTGGTCCTCCCGAGTTGCCAGGGTTGATGGCTGCGTCCGTCTGGATCAGATTTTTGTATTGACGATCTTCAATGCTAATGGGGCGGCCTTTGGCGGAAATCACCCCGGTGGTTACGGTATGATCAAGGCCGTAAGGCTGACCGATGGCCACCACCCATTCACCTACCCGCATACTGTCGGAATTACCCAAAGGTAAAACCGGATAATTGCTGCCGCTGATTTTCAGTACTGCCAGGTCAAGTTCACGGTCTGAACTGATTACCTGGGCGGGGATTTCTTCCGATTTACCGTTCATTTGCACCGTCACTTTGGTGGCATTTTCAATTACATGTTGGTTGGTCAGGATATACCCGTCGGCAGTGATTAAAAATCCTGTCCCAATCCCCGTCTCATACTGAGGAATGGTATTAAAGGACTGAGGGCCAAAAAAGTCACGGAAAAACGGATCACTAAAAAAGGGATTGTCATACACGGAATTGACCTTCACCGTGGACTTGATATTGACCACCGCCGGACTGGCTATTTCCACCATATCGGCAATACTGACAGCTTCAGACGGGATCGTCAAGGCGGCGGCAGTGGTCGTTCCTAATGGCGTGGCTGCTGTCCGGGGCTGGTTATCTGTCAACGCTGCCCACAAAGATGTACCCTGCTGGTTGGCTATAAAGGCTCCGCCCAACAGAAATGCCACCAGCAGCAGAATCATGGTTTTGCTGAATTTTCGCATTGTCTCGTGCTCCTTTCCCAAGATCGTATTCATTTAAAACATACAGTGTCTGTCATTATTGTAAACAAGAATTATGAAGATTTAATGAAAATAATAGAAGCAGTTATATGGAAATAATATCACAAGCAGACGCAAAATAAAAACGGAAGCAGGATGCATTTAGCTGGTTACCTGCCAGTAAACGACGAAACCGCCATATACATACCCGACTGAAGATAAACAAATTGACTAAGCGTTGCGTTGCAGCAGATTGGTGGGGGGATTTTGTGAAGGATGTTTCTGCCGGTATTGGGCCGCGCCAAGGATGATGGTGGGGTAAAGAAGGTTGAACGGAAAAGTAAAAACCTGGAGATAATTAAATCCCAGCAACATGTATTCCACCGTATTGGGGAACATATACAGGGTGAAAACCACGATACATAATCCCAGCGGCAGGATCAAAGATTTATAGCTTTTCAAGGCAAACAGATCCTGCACAATAAAAAGTAAACCCTGATAGTAAACCAACATGGTGAACAATCCGGTAAACAACCAAATGACAAAGAACAGTAATTCCACCCGCTGAAAATTTTCCAAACCAATCACCCGCGAAGTCTCAAAGAGAGGGAAAAGCGATAAACTAGCTTGACGTTCCCCTAATACGGTGATAATAACCATATCAAGCAGTATAATCAATAATGCACCCATTAAATAGGAGTAATAATAGATGGGTCGATTTGGCTGATGATCAATCACCAACGGCAAAAACAGAGAGATTATAACCACTTCATTAAAAGGCCAATCAGCTGCATATAATGTGCCGGCGACAAACGGGCGCCAGTTTTCCAGAACAGGTTTTATGTTGGATATATCCATCTGCGGCAGGGCTAACAGCAAACCCGCCATAGCGACGATAATCATTATCCAAACCAGGATCTCTCCCAGACGACCTAGAACATGAATGCCTTTATAAAGACAGTAGCAGCAGGGCAGAATCAGTAAAGGATATAAGATTACCCGCGGCAGCAGAGGGTAAATAATTTCCATCAACATAATGATATCAAAAAGAAACGTAAGCAAAATTGCAAAGACACTCCATAAAAACAAACTGTTTAGAATTGTTCCGGGAATTTTCCCCAGCACCCGGATACTGACCTGGGTAATCCTTTGCCCGGGAAACAAATTGTGGATCTTGATAATGGCGTAGAGAACATACAGACCCAGGAATGATCCACCCAAGGTTGCCAGCCAGGCGTTTTGCGAAGCTGCGCCGCCGGTGAGAAAAACCAGCGAGCTGCCGATCAGCAGTAAAAAAATTATAATTGCCAGTTGCTGGCTGGATAGAGAATTCTTCGTCATAATTTTATAACCCCCTGTTTAACGGTCACCTAAAAGGTCACCTGAAAAAACGTATTAAATGCATCCGAAAGAGGTTTAAATAGGATGATCAGAAGATTCGGATTGGGCAGAAGCTGCGCTCCCAGCATAAAATCAATTCCATAGCTCAAGGCCAGGATGAGGATCAGGCTGCTTACAGCCAATTGCTTGTAAGCCCGCTGTTTATAGAGCGGTCTGGCTTCCAGCAGGGCAAACAGGATGGGAAACAATAACAATGCATAGATCAGTCGGGGCGGCAAACTTTTCACCTTCCTTAGTGTCAAGCTTATTTGCTGAAATACGTATGGACGATGCTTGTATCAACCTTCACCTCATACTCTACCTGAGGAAATATTTGATCCCATTTTCCTTTCACCTGTTTCCAGGTATCCGGCTCTTTTTGCAGCAACAAAAGCCCCCACCCCAGTACATCGCTGTTCAGCCTTTGTGATTTGCCAATACAGCTTTTGATTTGACGAGCGATTTCCTGATTGGCGGCTTGGTGCATTTTTTTTTGCACACCTGGCGTGATAGATTCAATTCCACTGGTATCTTCATTCATTGCCAAGCGAGCTTCAACCCGAATCTCCATTTTGATTTTATCGTCCTTTACCAAAGCCCGGGTATGGCTGTTGAATCGAAGGACTTCCAAGACGGTATAAGCCCGGGGATGAAAAGGTGATTCGATTAAAATAATTCCGCCTATTTTGCTATGCGAATTCAGCCATCTAAACCCCCGGCTTTCATATTCGGTCAAGTAGCCGACCTTTTTATCCTTTTTAAAAACCGCAGTACCATTTATCACCAGTTTTTTATTTTTAGCACTGACGGATAAATCCTGACTGGAAGAACCTGCATCTGGATTCGATGTTTCTATCATAATCTGAGGCACGACCGGCTCGATTCCCGGGGTCAGCAGATTAAAGATAAAATCATAAATCGTCACCGGAACATAGATCCCCAGCTGTAATTCATTGACCACCACCAGTTGTTTGAGAATCCGGTCTGAATTATTGGACAAGGCCAGAACATCTTCTGGACGGCAGCCCGCACTAATCATCAGGCTGGTGGTGGGAGAAAAATTGCGATTGCGTACCAATAAATCAACGATCAGAGGAAGATTGTGGGTAACTAGATTATCTCCCAGAATTATACTGCGGATATGGGCATATTCAGGTACCTTTGATAATGAAAGCATTGTTCTGCGGGCAGCCATCGCCCCACTGTAATCACTGCTGATGGTCATGACCGGTTTGGTTTGGCTGACACCTGATGATTCTCCCGGTAAAGTCGGGGCTATATAAAGACTGGAAAAACGCAATCGGTTGTTTCCCTCCAGATCATAGCCAACCGAAGTAGTAACCGTTTTTTCACTGATCTCCTGCAGATCCCAGCATCCCATATTACTGCATAACAGCATGATAATCGTAACCAGCAGCAGATATTTCTTCAACATTGCTCCTCCTGACCATGCGTTATCTGCCAAAATAACTCACCATTGCTTCAAATGGTGCACTGAGCGGCCACTTTAGGAAAAAGCCCAACCCCATCATAAAACCGATCAACAACAGCCCCATAAATACAATCAATTCTCCATAATGGCGGCGCCTGATTAATCCCGGTGCTTCAAGCGCTGCAATGAGAATACAAAGGCCCATATAAACTACAATCATTTTACTTATCCCCAATTTCCATTATCGGAATTCAAATGATTTGTCGGTCAAATAGCTGCGGCGCAAGGTAAAGTTGACTTTTATTTCATAAGGAATATCAGGAAAAAGCTCATCCCAGTCAGCTTCAACCTGTTTCCAGACGGTAGGATTCTTTTTATAAACCAGATTCCCCCAGCCAAAGATATCACTGTTGAGTGATTTGGCTTTGCGAATGGACAAAGTCATTTGTCTTTCCAGCTCCTGTTCAGCCGTTTTTTCAATCATCTTGAAAACTTTCGGAGAAAACAAGTTTTCCGTTCCGCCCTGCTCATAGAAATTACCGTCAAGGTTCAATTCTATATAGATCTTGATACTTTGACCTTGAATCACCGGCACAACTTTTTTCTGCATGGAAGAGATTTCAAGGGTAACCTTGTTCTCCGGATTAAGCGGGGAGGGAATAAGGAATAAACCGAGGGTTTTTTTATGCGGATTCATTAAGTTGTAACCATGGCTTTCGGTTTCGTTTAAACTGCCGATCATTTTATCATCCTTAAAGACCGCTGTATCTTCCAATAGAAGTTGATTCTCACTGCCGTTTTTGCGTATGGTGATCATGGGAACGACCGGTTCAATGCCCGGCTCTATTAATCTTTGCAGAAATTCATTGATGGTGGTTGACGTATATATGCCCAGTTGGGTTTCCTGATTTTTAATCAGTTGCTTGATGGCCATGCCGGTATAGGTTTCAAGATAAGGCTCAATATTGAAAATTTGCTGGGGGGTGGTGTTTTTGGTGACAACCAAATTATTGGCTTTGCGAACATACCGGTTGCGGAATAAAAAATCAATCTGATCAGCAATGCCGCGTTTGGCCATGGTATCACTCAGCAATGAAACCTGTATCTGACTCCAGAGGGGTAGGGCAGAAAAAAACAGACTGGTATTGCGGGAGGCTTCCGAAAACGTTCGCCCGCTGGCAGTGATGACAGAAAATTGCGGACCGTTGCCGGGACTCGCGCCAGGACTGACCGGTTTGGCAAATTGTACGGCGATAACGATGCGGTTGTCTTGAAAATCCGTGCCAAAAGCAAGCGGTATGGCGGCATTGTTTAATTCTATTTTGCCGCAGCCGGCAAGGCAAAGCATGAGTAGTATTGAGGGAATCAGCCATCTTTTCATTCGGTCTTACTCCCTTTTTCTTCGACATTTTTTTGACGGGTTCTGTCCTTCATGCCTTCCCAATAAGGACGTTGATCGTTTTTGAACCAGGGGCGGCGAATAATGATATCCGTCATTTGGCCTATATTCAAAGGAGCCATCGGGCTCATGTAGGGAAGTCCAAAGGATGACAGAGACACCATTCTTATGGTCATCAGCAGCAGGGCGATGATAATGCCTAAAAAGCCCAGCAGCCCTGAAGCAAACAGAAACCCAAAACGGGCTACCCGAATAATGATACCGGCGTTGTAGGAAGGAGAAACAAAAGAAGCAATACCGGTAAAAGCAACCACTACCACCATTGGGGTGGAAACCAATCCGGCCCGTACGGCGGCGTCACCAATAATCAGTGCCCCCACAATACTGACCGCCGGACCCACCGCCCGGGGCAGACGTAAACCTGCTTCCCGCAGTAATTCAAAGGTGGCTTCCATAATCAAAGCTTCCAGGAACGCCGGAAAGGGAATATTTTGGCGGGTGGCAGCAATGGTCAGCAGCAGGGGGGTGGGGATCATTTCATGATGATAAGAGATCAGGGCTACATATAATGAAGGTAATAATAGTGCCAGCAAGAAGGCGCTTAAACGCAGCATTCGGAACAATGAGGCGGGAATAAAATGAATGTAGTAATCCTCTGGGGATATCATATATTCCGGAAAAGAGATTGGCAAAACCAGGGCCATGGAAGTACCGTCCGCCATAATGCAGACTTTTCCTTCCAACAGCTGTCCGCAGACCCGGTCAGGTTTTTCGGTATGCTCGGTCTGGGTGAAAAGCGTCCATTTGTGGTCAGCGATCAACTCGGCCAGATAACCCGTATCCAGTATGGCATCAATATCAATGTTATTCAGGCGGGCGGTTACTTCCTTGACCAATTCCGGGGGGGCAATCCCTTCGATATAGCAGACTACCACATCCGTTTTGGAGATCCTGCCCAGCACCAGGGAGTCAATTTTCAAGCGGGTCGATTTAAGTCTTCTTCGCAGAATGGCAGTATTAAAACGCAGTGTTTCGTTAAAGCCTTCTTTGGGGCCAAAAACCGTGACTTCATTCTCCGGCGCCTGAATCGGCCGGCCTTCCCAGGAACGGGTTCCTGCCACCAGTCCTTGCGTACAGCCGTCAATTAAAAGGACCGTATCCCCGGAAGCGATATGATGACAAATCTCTTGAAAACTACTGAGGCGCTTTACTTCAGCCAGGCTCAGTATCTTATCCTGTATCTTGTCAAGCAGGTCAGGTTCATTTTGCCATGATAGAGTGTCCTGATCCTGCATCATATTGAGTTCCAATAGCAGCGGTTTGAGCAAATGGGTTTCAATTTGCTGCTTGTTTATCAAACCGTCAAAATAAAACAGACTGGCGCGGGTGGCAGGAGTGCCAAAGCTGAATTCCTTCACGACTGCGTCTGAGCATGATTGCAATAAGGTTCGCATATTAGCCAGATTATCCTGTAACTCGGTTGACAAGGGCAGATCGATCAGGTCTTCTGCAGCAGGTTTCCTGGCTGGGCCATCTTTATTGCTGAGGTAGCGCATTTTTTAACCTCCGTGTTCTGGAACGTAGGAGCCATTATATTGAATGACCTGTTCCCTAGTTTTAGCCAGAGACTTCCTGCTTATGCAAACGTTCTGCAGGATTGGCAGGCTCGGGAGTAGAAACGTCGGGTTTGAACAAACAAATGATACAGACCAGCAGCGGAATCAGAATGAAAAATATCGAGAAAATCCAGGGGATGATATCCAGACTCCAAATGACTACGCCAAGATTATTTTTACTGATGATCAAGGCCAGAACCCCAATGATCAAACTGGTGGGAGCAGCCAGGAAACGGTGTTCTTGCAGGCCAAAAACCTTTTCGGTAGTAAAACAGGCCATCCACCAGGAGATCAGTACAGCTCCCATAATTCCCGCAATAAGGACGGCTACAGCGAGAATGTCCAAATTCTGCAGAAAGGCCCCAATTTGGGCCAGCCGGATCATATTAAAAGTGGGAAACACGTAATTGAGAGCAGGATATGTACCCATGCTCACGATGATGGCAAAAGCAACAAACGTTTGAACAAAAATGTAGGTAAGCAGGGATAGGTACATAACCCGGGTGGATCTTTGCTTATCCCCCATAAAAAAGGCCAGACTCAGAACCGGCATCATTTTCCCCACAATCATGGTGGCGAAAAACACTCCCTCACCATAAGACTTTATATTAATATAGCCAATGGGATGGAGGCCTTCCGGATGGAATCTGCTTAGCAAACAAATCAGAATAAGCAGCACGATAATAGGCAGACCAAGCAACGTGTCCAACTCACTCAGGCGGGCGATGCTGGTCAATCCGTTCTTGATGGCCATAAATCCCGTTAATAGAATGACACCAATAAAGATGCTGACCGGGGTCAAAGGCAAAACCATCATTTTCATAAATTCTAAAAAGATCCGCAAATTAAAGGCGCATGTGATGATAAAAACCAGGATGTAAACACTGCCCAGGATACGGCCGCAAATTTTCCCCAAGTGTTCATCCAGCAGCACCGGAAAAGGCTCACGACTTTTTTTTATAATGACTTCATATATTTTTACCAGCAGGGCACCCGTCAAAAACACAGGAACAAAGGTCAGCCAGGCATTATTATAAGCAACATTTATCAATCTATGGGGCTGCTCCAAAAACGCTACCGGCAGAAGAAGCAAAATGAGCATACAGTAAAGCTGCTGATCAGATATTTTATTCATATGTCCTACCGCCTTTATCTGGAATCCTGGTTAGTATGAACATAAATGAGGGTATTCATCCACTTTGATTGCCCACGAAGCAAAATTTACCGGCATTATTTTGCAGCCCTAATAACGAAAAAATTAATTTTCTGCGAGCACTCTGGTAAAAAGTGAATAAAAGGGTATTTTGAGTTATATACTATCACTGAGAATGAAACTACATTTTCAAATATTGAAAAAAGGAGGGATAGTTGTAAATGAAAGCAACAGGCATAGTTCGCCGTATAGACGATCTTGGAAGAGTCGTAATCCCCAAAGAAATAAGAAGGACGTTACGTATACGTGAGGGCGACCCTCTGGAAATTTTCGTTGATCGTGAGGGTGAAGTGATTCTGAAGAAATACTCTCCGATCGGTGAGCTGGGAGATTTTGCCAAGGAATATGCTGAATCACTATACGAAACCGTTGGTCATATTTCGATGATCGCTGACCGCGATGTGATTATAGCCGTAGCAGGTGGTAACAAACGAGAGTTCTTAAGCAAACCTGTAGGCAGATTGCTGGAAAAATCACTGGAAGAACGCAACACCGTTTTAATGAATGATCTGGAAAATGGAAATGATGAAAATTTACAGGTTATTCAGATGGATGACCGGGAATATACTATAAAATCCCAGGTGGTTGCCCCGATTATAACCCAAGGGGATCCAATCGGGGCGGTTTTAATTGTCTCCAAAGATCCTGCCGTTAAGTTGGGTGAATTAGAGATCAAACTGGCTGAAACCGCAGCGGGATTTTTGGCCAAGCAAATGGAGCAGTAGAAACGTTATTGCAACAGAAGCGGCCCGTTGAGGCCGCTTTTTTCTGGGAAAAGTGATAATCAGCTTGACGAAAGGCTAAAACTGGAATATCTTAAGCAAAGATTTAGTCTAATTGAGGAGAATTTATCAGCCAGCGCTGCCATTTATTCCTGGGGAGGTTGCTATGGATAAAAAAGGGGATTTCCTAAAAGGAGCCCTGATATTAAGTATAGCCGGGGCCATCAGTAAAATACTGGGCGCTCTATACCGCATTCCTCTGGCGCGTTTGCTGGGGGGAGAAGGAATGGGCCTGTATCAAATGGCTTATCCCATTTATACCACCATTCTTTCCTTGGCCACAGCCGGGGTACCGGTTGCCATTTCGGTGCTGGTATCACGGCGGCAAACGGAAGGGTTTAATGGCGACAGCCGTCGTATCTTCAGGATTTCCCTGCTGATATTGTTTGCCCTGGGTCTGGTGTTGACCCTGCTGATCATGCAATCTGCCCAATTTCTGGCCACCAAAGTATTGCATGAACCGCGTGCTTATCATGCTATCTGGGCAGTCGCCCCGGCGGTTTTTTTTGCCGGGTTGATGTCGGTATTTCGCGGTTATTTCCAGGGACATCAATGGATGATCCCCACTGCTGTTTCCCAGGTGGTTGAACAATTATTCAGGGTGACGGCGGTATTGATCCTGGCCTATCTGTTGTTCCCCCGGGGCATTGAGTACTCGGCAGCGGGGGCAACTTTTGGTGCGGTGGTCGGGGGAGTGGTGGGATTAATCGTACTGATTCTTTTTTTCTGGCGTTTTCAAAAGCAAAAAAGCCAGGAAGAATTACGTTACAGTCCTCTGAAATCGAGAGATCTGGCTTCCGAATTTGTCCGTCTGGCGATACCGGTATCCTTTGGTGCAGTCGTATTGCCCCTGGTGCAGGTGCTCGATGCGATCATTGTGCCGGGACGTTTAATGGCCATCAATTATACCACCTCGCAGGCTACTGCCCTATATGGTCAATTGTCAGGCATGGCTGCCGTTTTAATTAGTTTACCCACCATTTTCACCATATCCATCGCCACCAGCCTGGTGCCGGCCGTTTCCGAAGCGCTGGCCAACCAGGACCGGCGCAGTCTTAACGATCGCATTAATTACGGTATCAGAGCGGGAATGCTGATCTCCCTGCCCTGTGCCGCCGGTTTGTATGTGCTGGCGGTGCAAATTTGCGATCTGCTCTATGCCGCCCCGGAGGCGGGGATTCCCCTGGAGATATTGGCCTTCTCGACCATTGTGCTGGCCGCTTTCCAACTATCCAGTGCCGGTCTGCAGGGGATCGGGCGGCCCGAAATCGCCATGCGCAGCTTGCTGGTTACCGGTCTGCTCAAGGTGGTTTTCAATTACAGCCTGACCAGCGTTCCCATGCTAAATATCAGGGGGGCGGCCATAGGTACGGTTTTGGCTTTTGGCATCGGTTCATTGCTAAACCTGTTCTTCCTCCAGCGTTATACCAAGGTACGATTTGAAACCGGCCGATTGTTTAAAATAACGCTGATTACGATTGCTATGGGTGTTTCTGTTAAGGCAAGTTACAGCACGGTGGTGGGGATGGGGCTTCATTCTCATTTATCGACTTTACTGGCGATTGGGGTAGGGGTGGCAGTTTATGCAGCATTATTGCTGATCTTTAAAGAATTGGATTGGCAGATGATTAGAAAGATGATTGGTCGGGGTGATTCGTCTGATCGCTCCTGAAAAGATGGAGGAAACGCGTAATGAAGAGTAGTAACGGGGAAGCTTTGGAGGAACTGATTGCTATTATGGATCGGCTGTTGGGGGAAGGCGGCTGCCCCTGGGATCGTGAACAGACCCATGAATCCCTGGTGCGTTATTTAATCGAAGAAACCTATGAAGTGATTGATGCCATCAATCAGGGTGACATGAACGAACTGGTGACGGAACTGGGAGATCTGCTCCTGCAAATCGTATTTCATGCTGCCCTGGCAGAACGCGCAGGACATTTTAATTTTGCTGACGTGGCCCGGGCTGTCAGTGGCAAAATGGTGGACAGGCACCCCCATGTATTTGGCGCCATGCAACTGGAAACCGCCGATGATGTTTTAAATAAATGGGAAGGTTTTAAAAAGAAAGAGGGTAAAAAATATCTGCTGGATGGTATTCCCCCGGGATTACCGGCTTTAATGAGGGCTGAGAAAATGCAGGAAAAAGCAGCTAGGGTGGGCTTTGACTGGCCGGATGCGCAGGGCGCCCTGGCGAAATTCCAGGAAGAAGTAGAGGAATACGTTCAGACTGATAATGAGACGGACAAGTTTGCAGAAGCCGGGGATATGATATTTGCCCTGGTCAATATTGCCAGGTTGGAGGGGGTCGAACCGGAACAAGCTCTGCAATCATCCAACGATAAATTTGCCCGGCGTTTTTTATACATTGAAAAAAGACTGGAAGAAAAAGGGGTGCAATTTACCGACCTGAATCTCGAGCAACTGGATCTTATTTGGGAAGAAGCCAAAGCCAAGGGGTTGTAAGTTTATAGCATATAACCGATCAGCCACCAATAATCATTAACTTTTTAACTTTTACATAAAGAAAAGGAGGATTAAAGGGCTCAGCATAGAATAGCATAATATGCCAATAATATACTACAATAAGGAGGGATATCATTGAACAAGACTGAATTGATCGGTGAGGTTGCCCAAAAGGCCAACATTACGAAAAAAGACGCAGACAAAATAGTGAATGCTTTCTTTGCCACCGTTGAAAGCGCATTAAAAGCCGGTGACAAGGTGCAACTGGTTGGGTTCGGCACCTTTGAAGTAAGGGAACGTCAGGCCAGGAAGGGCAGAAATCCTCAGACAGGCCAGGAAA
>CAZACF010000003.1:0-35141 GCA_964483565.1 uncultured Syntrophomonas sp.
GGGATAATCAGTAACGAAGACCGGTTTGTTGAAGATTATTTCGGTCAGGAAGCGTTCGTGTTCGGTTTGCAGATCATGGCCCCAGGCCACCGGGTACTCAAACTCAGCTGTTGATTGCAACAGCAGATCGACTGCCTCGGTATAGGTGATATGGGCAAACTCGGCCTGGATCACCTGTACCAGTCTTGCTTGGAGACCTTTGTCCACAAAGCTGTTCAGGAAATCCATCTCTTCTTGACAATGCTCCAATACATAAGCGATGAGAAATTTAATCATGGCTTCGGCCACGCGCATATCCTCCTGCAGATCGGCAAAAGCCATTTCCGGCTCGATCATCCAGAATTCGGCGGCATGCCGGGCGGTGTTGGAGTTCTCAGCTCGGAAGGTGGGGCCAAAGGTATAGACATCCCGCAAGGCCAGGGCAAATACTTCCGCTTGCAGTTGGCCGCTGACGGTCAAGTTGGTGCGGCTGGCAAAAAAGTCCCGGCTGAAGTCTGTTTCTCCGTTTTCATTCAGGGGTGGATGCTGATCATCGAGGGTGGTGACCCGAAACATTTCTCCCGCTCCTTCGGCATCAATGGCGGTGATGATGGGGGTGTGAACATAGACAAAGCCTCGTTCCTGAAAAAACTGGTGAATGGCGTAGGCCAATACCGACCTGATCCGGAATACGGCGGCAAACAGGTTGGTGCGCGGCCGTAAATGAGCTGTCTCGCGCAGGAATTCGCGGGAATGTTTCTTGGGTTGAATAGGGTAATCCTCCGGGGAATCTCCTTCCAATAAAACCTCCCGGGCAGATATTTCAAAGGTCTGTTTGGCCGCGGGAGTCGCTACGACCACGCCCCTAACCGTTACAGCCGCACCCACCCGGTACTTGGCGATTTCATTGTAGTTGGCCAGATGCTCCTTGTCGTAGACGATTTGGATGGTGTTGAAATGGGAGCCATCGTTTAGAGCAAGAAACCCGAATGACTTTTGGTCACGATTGTTTCTGATCCATCCGCGGAGTTCAACTTCTCTGCCGGTATATGCGGCGAAGTCTCTGACCAGCTGACGTACGAGTACTTTGTCCATTTACATTCTCCTTTGAGGGATTTGGCTTGATCATATATCATTCACGACAATACAATTATAGCGCAGAGCGGTAGTGCTTATTATATGCAAAATGGCCGGCAATCATTTATCCATCAGCCCGCACTGTTGATTTGTTGCGGCTGATATTGCTCCAGCCAACCGGCTACTTCCTGCCAGTGATTGACCGGGATAATGTTATCATTTTTTAGATGTCGGTTGTAGGGATATTTAAACATAATGACCGGCAGATGAGGACTGATTTCGCTGACCAGTTCATAATGGTCCTCAATCATCACGTTCACTCCGTTTTCCCTGCAAACCTCCAGCTTGCTAAAAAAATGCATATTGCTGGTTTGGTTCAGGATCAACCGATCAAAAGGGACCTCATGCTGATGCAGCCAGTTTCTGGTGACTTCTTCCACCGCCGGAAACTTCTGATTGCGTGAAGTAATCAGGATCAGCTCATGCTGTTTTTTCAATTCCTGAATGACTTTCACGGCTTGCTCTTTGGGTTGCATGTTGGTATAGATCAGTCCTAAATAATGGTTTAAAAAATCATCAGCTATGCGTTTGTCCCAGCCCAGAATGTCTTCCAAATAGTAATAACGCAAGTCAGGAATGGTATTAAGTCCTTGCTCGCGACCGAAAATCTGTGCATAATGCAGGATCATTTCAGTGGTATGAGTAATGGTGTTATCTATATCAATGCCCAAAATCATAATATATCCTCCCCGTTTCTTTGTAATAGGCTATCGTTTCATCTTAAAGCCAATTTGCCAAGGTGGCAAGTGCTAATGTCTTCCTGAGGATGTCACGTGCTACACGCAAAAAAAGCCGAAAAGGTTGTCACCAACCCCGTCCCCGTGACAAAGGTTCGAAATGGAATCTCTCCTGCTTCTTCCTTGCCTGCTTTCATTTATAGCGCTGCAACTTGTTTATTATGCTACAATAAATGCTGGAGTCAGGGAGAGATTCCTGCCCCAATCATTTATGCAAAGAAGATGAAAGATTGCTGAAAAGGATCGTTTGCCGCAATAAGTTCCGGTTTTTTTTGATTATTTCCCTGAGTCTGCTCTGGATTGTGGTCTATCTGATGCGGGTCAATATCGGGGCTTTACTGGTCGATACCCGTTTTCTTCAGGACCTGGCACTGGAAGGCAAAACCGCCCAGCAGGGATTGCTCATGACCGTATTTCTGATTGTTTACTCTCTGGCTAATATGGTCGCCATTCCAATCAGTAAACGACTGGGGCCGCGGCGGACCATTCTGCTGGGTGTATTGATCGCCGGACTGGCGATGATCGCCGGCGGTTGGGCGGCATCCTTTGCTGCCATCCTGCTGATCCGGGTGTTGCTGGGCGTCGGTAACGGTATTCATTTCCCCAACATGAGCACCCTGGTCAAACGATGGTTTCCGCCGCAGGAGAGGGGAATGGCCAATTCTCTTTACGGGGTGGGCGGATGTATTGGTATGGTGATCGCCTTTCCGCTTTTTTCCGCCATTAATAACCGTCTGGGATGGGAATACAGCTTTATCATCCCTGGTCTGCTGGCTTTGCTGGCGACATTGCCGCTGTGGCTGCGCTGGATTTCGGATTCCCCGGGGGACAATCCCTTTATATCCGGCACAGAATTGGATTATATCCGTTCCTGGAATCAGGAAGCAGACGCTGAGCAAAATGAAAAGGATGGTTTCGGGATGCGCTTATTGCTGGTCAATCCCTCCTTCTGGATGCTGTGTCTGGCCTATACGGCTTTTTTAAGCAGTTGGTGGGGGTTGTTGACCTGGATGCCGCAGTATCTGGTGGAAGCCCGGGGCTTTAATTTGCAGGGTACTGCCAGCAATGTTACGCTGGCTTATATCGTTTCTACTATCGGGATTCTGACTGGTGGACGCCTGGTGGACAGGAGCAGCCGCCGCAGCAGGATTGCCTTTATATCCCTGATGACAGTTGCGCTGGCCACCCTGGGGGTTGCCATTATCCCTTCGGCCTCTCTGGCAGTGCTGTTTATGATCATTGCCGTGGGAATTAATGAGTTTGTTTATCCGTGTGTTTGGTCGCTGCTGCAATCGCTGCTGCCGGATTGGATGATAGCCGCCGGTTCAGGTACCATGAGCGGGATCAGTAATCTGCTCTCCGCTCTTTCGCCCCTGGCGATCGGCTGGTTGATCCAGATCAGCGGCAGCTATGTGCTGGGGTTGATGTTTTTAGTATCCATGTCGGCGGTGGGTGCGCTCAGTTGTTTGCTTTTATATCGGCAAGGATATTAATGCTTAGCTATTACCGTTATCGGCTAAAATATTTGTGAAGGGGGAACTTGCAGATGGTTTATTTCAACAATGATTATTGTGAAGGTGCCCACCCCCAGGTCATGGAAAAACTGCTGGCAACCAATCTGGTACAGACCGTTGGTTACGGAGAGGATGCTTATTGTCTGGAGGCAGCACGGTTGATTAAGAAAAAATGTGAGCGCGACGATATCGATGTGCATTTTCTGGTGGGCGGCACCCAGACCAATTTAACCTTTATTGCCTCTGCGCTGCGTCCACATCAAGGGGTTATTTCCGCGGATACCGGTCATATTTATGTGCATGAAACCGGGTCTATCGAAGCGGTCGGGCATAAGATCCTGGCGTTACCCAGCCCTGACGGTAAGATTAACGCCACTCAAGTTCAGCAGGTTTGTGATGACCATTATAGTGATGTTACCCATGAACACATGGTACAGCCTAAACTGGTCTATATTTCCAACCCTTCTGAAGTGGGAAGCATATACAGTCGGGCGGAATTGACTGCCTTGCATGAGACCTGCCGCCAAAATGACCTGATTCTTTATATGGACGGGGCCCGACTGGGTTACGGACTGTGCTCGCCGGAAAACGATTTGGACCTACCCACCATAGCCAGACTTTGTGATGCTTTTTATATCGGTGGGACCAAAGTGGGTTTGTTGTTTGGCGAGGCGTTGGTTATTTGCCATGAACACTTACAGCCGGATTTTCGCTATATAATAAAACAAAAAGGTGGTATGTTGGCCAAAGGCCGGTTGCTGGGGGTGCAGTTTACGGCTTTGTTTAGCGATGATTTGTATTTTGCCATGGGCCGCCATGCCATTGAAATGGCTCTGCAGATCAAAGCAGCCTGCACCAGCAAAGGCTATGCATTGCTGATTGATTCGTCCACCAATCAGCAATTTCCCATCCTGCCTGATGCAGTGCTGGAAAAACTCAGTGAAGAATTCGTCTATTCCTACTGGCAGAGGATTGATGAACATCACAGCGCGGTACGCTTTTGTACCAGTTGGGCTACCTTGCCGGAAAATGTGGAACAATTAATCGCTGCCATCGAAAAAGCGTAAACGGCTATTGCAGCCAAGCAAGGAGGAGAAAACTATGTTTACCATCGGCTGTCATCTATCTGCATCCAAAGGTTATGCCCACATGGGACAGGAAGCGGTCAGCATCGGTGCCAATACATTTCAGTTTTTTACCCGTAATCCCCGGGGAAGCAAGGCCAAGGCTATTGATCCCCAGGATGTGGAGAAATTCTTGCAGTATGCCCGGGAGCAGCAGTTGACAAAAATCCTGGCCCATGCTCCCTATACGCTGAACGCCTGTGCGGCGGAACCAAGAACCAGAGAGTTTGCCTTGGAGGTCATGGCCGATGACCTGCTGCGTTTGGAATACACCCCTCACAATTACTACAACTTTCACCCCGGCAGCCATGTCGGGCAGGGGATTGAAAAGGGGATCGAGCTGATTGCTGATGTACTCAACCAGATATTAAAGCCGGAACAGACCACCCAGGTATTGTTGGAGACCATGTCCGGCAAAGGCAGCGAGGTGGGCAGCAAGTTTGAAGAACTGCGGCAGATCATTGACCGGGTGGAATTGGCGGAAAAACTAGGTGTGTGTCTCGATACTTGTCATATCTACGATGCTGGCTACGATATCATCCAAGATCTGGACGGGGTGCTGGAGGAATTTGACCGGATCATCGGTCTGCATCGGCTGCTGGCTGTTCATTTGAATGATACCAAAAACCCCTTTGCCAGCCATAAAGACCGTCATGAGAAGATTGGGGAAGGATCTCTGGGGTTGGAAACAATAATCAAGGTGATCAACCACCCCCAGCTCAAACATTTACCTTTTTTCCTCGAGACCCCCAATGAGCTGGAAGGATATGCCGCGGAAATAAAGCTGCTGAAGGCTGTCTACCAGGGATAAAACGCAACTCCAGATCAAGGATTGTGCATTATTCACTTTTGATTACACTGCCCAAACCTTGTTTTAGAGTTGGCTATGGTGAATAGTTTTCATTGAATTGCTGTTATAATAGAGCTTGTGGCTTGAATATAATAAAGGGACAATCTGCAGGGAAAGCAATTCGGCAAAAGACTTAAATAAATAAAAATGGAGCGATCAATATGTGTTTGATCATATTTGCCCATGATTGTCATCCCCGGTACCAATTGGTGATGGCCGCCAACCGCGATGAATTTTATAACCGTCCCACTCAACCGGCAGCCTTCTGGTCGGAACATGAAGGTCTTCTGGCTGGACGTGACTTAAAGGAGGGTGGTACCTGGATGGGATTGACCACCTCCGGTCGTTTTGCCACCTTGACCAACTACCGCGATCCGGCTCTGTTCAATCCCCATGCCCAGTCGCGCGGCCATCTGGTCTACAATTACCTGGCGGGCGATGCTGAACCCCTGGCATATATTGAATCGATCAGCGGTCAGACAAATCTGTTTAACGGATTTAACTTGTTGCTGGGCAAACCGGGATCGCTCTACTGCTATTCCAACCGGGATCATTTAACGCGCAAGATAGTAAGAGGGGTTCATGGCCTGAGCAATGGCTTGCTGAATGATCCCTGGCCTAAAGTTGTAAAAAATAAAAACACCCTGTCGAGCATTATGGCGGAGCAAAAGATCGATCCGGAAAGCTTGTTTGCCATGATGGCCGATCGGGAACAGGCAGCTGATGAGATGCTTCCCCGGACCGGGGTCAGTCTGGAAATGGAACGGGTGCTGGCGCCAGCTTTTGTTGTCAGTGCGGGATACGGAACCAGAACCACTACCGTCTTATTAATAAGCCGCGACGGCCAGGTGCAATTCCGGGAGCGCAGCTTTATTTCCGGTGAAACAAACAAGTGGAATGAGGTTTATTACGAATTTACGTTCAACGATACAAGTAAATGCACCGCGAAGTAATGCGTAACAACGGAGTATAATACAATAATAACGAAAAGTATCAGGAGGTGTAATCATGGAGAATAACAATAACGATCTGGAATTGATGCGCATGGCGATCGAAAAGAAAAAACAGCAAAGCGCCAGCCAGACCAGTGTAAAGCGTGGGCCGGGTGAAAGCTACAAAGCTGCCAAGCAGGATAAAAAGAAAACCAAAAAAACAGGTCTGAAAGCTAAATAAAACATAAACCGACAACTGGAAGCCACGGGGGGGTCTTCCCCTCGTTGTTTGACCCGCAAGGGTCTTTTTTTTTGGCTTAACCAAGTAGTCAGCCAAATATTTACTATCATTCGGCAATAATAACCTTTTCGTAACTTTTCTTAATCATTTTGTAACGCAATTTGCGAAAAAAATTGGTATTGTGATAAAAAAGGAAATAAACTGACTAATAAGCAGGTTGAGGATTACTGAATGAGAGCGGATGGAGAGTGAAATCAAGCCATGGAACGGAATGGACGGAGTGAGCGGGTTAATTTTTTTGCCCAGCGACAGATCGAGACCCGGCGTTATATGCCGGGATTGGATGGGCTGCGAGCCCTGGCGGTACTAGCTGTAATTGCTTATCACCTGAACCTGCCTTGGGCTCCGGGAGGTCTTTTAGGGGTTTGTATATTCTTTGTTCTGTCCGGCTATCTCATCACCGACATTTTGGTTAACCAATGGCAGTCAAACGGAAAAATAAATCTGAAAGAGTTCTGGCTGGCCCGTGCCCGGCGCCTGCTGCCGGCTTTGTTTGTCATGCTGGGGGGAGTGATTGGTTGGCTTTCATTCTTCGAGCCCGAGCGGCTGTCATCGTTATGGAATGATGTGGTGGCAGCTCTATTCTATTTCAGCAACTGGCAGCTGATCTTCCAGCAAGTTTCTTATTTTGCCAGTTTCGGGCCACCTTCGCCATTCGTGCATCTCTGGTCTTTGGCCGTGGAGGAGCAGTTTTATCTGCTCTGGCCGTTGCTGTTGGGGCTGGGCTTATGTTTTATTCCTCAACGGCGACGTTTGATCGGCATGATTATGGCCCTGGCTTTAGTTTCGGCTGCCGCCATGGCCATTATTTATCAGCCTGGCCTGGATCCCAGCCGGGTTTACTACGGAACCGATACCCGCGCTTTTGCCTTACTGATCGGCGCAGCCATGGCCATGGTCTGGCCCAGCCGCAAACTTTCTACTGAATTGTCCCTGCGGCATCGTATCCTGCTTGATGCAACCGGGGGAACAGCGCTGCTGGTTGTACTGTTGATGATCTGGCAGAGCAATCAATACCAAACATCCTTATACTACGGCGGAATGCTTGGCTTCTCTCTTATCTCAGCGGTTTTGGTGGCAGTACTTGCGCATCCGGCCAGCTATCTGGGCAGGATTTTAGGCATGCAGCCGTTACGGTGGCTGGGAGTATGCTCCTATGGAATCTACCTCTGGCACTATCCGGTCATTGTCCTGACCAGTCCGGGGATTAACACCGGGGGAGTGAGTGTTGCCCTGGCGGTTGCCCAAACAGCACTATGCATTATACTGGCTGCGGCTTCGTGGCATTTTATCGAAGCACCCATTCGTCACCGAGGATGGAAAAAATATCCGCAGCCGTTACCGTATGTAAGCAATTGGCGCCCCGGATTAATTGGTTCTCAGGGCAAGGCGACCGTGACCAGTATCGTATTGATTTTGTTTGTATTTGTATCGGTGGTAAGCGGATGCTCATTGATCAGCCATGCCAAGCAGCAGAGTTCACCGCCCCGGATGCTCGATAAAATTGACCGAGCCGAAGAACCCGGGCAGATCGGTAATACAGACCAGGCTGATAAAACCGGGCAATCCATTAAAACGGAGCTAATCAGCCAGCCGGCCGGAGGCACAACGCAGGCCGACAAGGATCAAGAAATTGGCAACCAAGCCAGCTCGGGTGTTAACCAACCGGAACCGAACCAAAAGCATATGCTGAGTGGCCAAGGAATAACGGCCATCGGTGACTCCGTCATGGTTGAAGTGGGTCCGGCTTTACAAAAGCTCTATCCGGATATTGTTGTCGATGGAAAAATAGGCCGGCAAATGTATCAGGCGGCCCAAGTCATTCGAAATCATCAGGATCAGGGAACGCTGGGGCATACGGTTATTATTGAGTTGGGAGCAAATGGAGCATTTACGGAAAAACAGTTTGCGGATATACTGGAACTGCTGGGCAGTGACCATCAGATCGTGCTCATTAATACCCGGGTTCCAAGACCTTGGGAAAGTGTGGTGAATCTACTCCTGGGTCAAGCGGCCGAAGATCACCAAAACATTAAGCTGGTGGATTGGTATAGTGCCAGCAGCGGGCATGATGAGTATTTTTACACAGATGGAGTACACCTGCAAGAAGCCGGAGTTCAGGCCTATGCAACACTGGTAGCTGAGGCGCTTGCTCCTCGAGACTAATAAAAACCTGCCAATTTTGGCGCTGGGATTGGAGAACTCGATGAAGGAAATAAAATCCAAAATTCTAGTCGTCGAAGACGAGGAATCCATCAGACGATTTATCACTCTAAATATCAGTGTGGCCGGTTATGACGTCGGCGAAGCGGACAGTGGAGAGAAAGCTCTGGCTATGTTAGACAGTTTCAGGCCCGACCTGATTGTGTTGGACTTGATGCTGCCAGGAATCGATGGCTTTGAAGTATGCCGGCAAGTGCGGGAAAGATTGCCTGAAACGTTTGTTATTATGCTGACCGCCAAGGGACAGGATAGCGATAAAATAATCGGCCTTGAACTGGGTGCCGATGATTACATGGTCAAGCCGTTTAACCCGATTGAGCTGACCGCGCGCATCAAAGCCATGTTACGGCGCAGAGCCCATTTTTGTACGAAAAACGATGTGCTGGTCTGCGACGATATGCGGTTGGATCTATCAGCCAATAAATTTTTTAAAAATCACCGCGAAATTGAATTGACACCGACCGAATTTGCCTTGCTGAAAATGTTTTTGGAAAATCAGGGCAAAGCGTTGGAACGCAATGAGATGCTAAACATCGTTTGGGGGGACAATTATTGCGGCGAATCCAAAACCCTGGACGTACATATTAGACGGCTGCGAGAAAAGCTGGAGAACAACCCCTCCGAACCTGAATACATCAAAACCGTTTGGGGCCGCGGCTACCGTTGGCAGCCAGGCAATCACAAGAGCACGCGATGAGGGGGATCAGAGTAAGGCTAACTGCCATTTTCATGATCGTGATTATCTGTACCGTGGTGATTCTGGAAATCCTGCTCATTTATATCGTCCGGCAGAACTATTACAACAGTCTGGAAGGCAGTCTGCGCAATCAGATCAATGTCTGTGCGGACATGTATTCCAAATATTACGGAGATGTGTCACTGCAGGACAATGTACTGTATAATGTCGATACCTTTTGGAACCAGAGTAACGCTGAGGTTCAGATTGCCGATTTGGATGGCAATATTATCATGGATTCCCTGGGTGTCATTTCGACCGGGACGGGCGGCAGCGATATTGAGGATGCACTGCAGGGCAAAACCGGGATCTGGATCGGATATTTAAACGGACAAAAAGTCATGACAGTAGCCACGCCTTTGAAGTCAAGCGATCAAATTGTCGGTGTCCTGCGTTTTGTCAGCTCTTTAAGTGCCGTCGATCAGGATATTTCAAAAACCGAGGAAATCTTTATCCTCATCGGTTTACTGGTCATTTTTATTGTAGGTTCGGTGAGTGCCCTGCTGGCCAACACCATCGTGGTACCCCTGCAGGAGATCACCGCCGTGGCGCAAAAGATGGCCAAAGGCAATTTTCAAATCAGAAGTCAAAAAACCCGTGACGATGAGATCGGAGAACTATCAGATACCCTCAATTATATGGCTGATGAAATCGTTAAAAAAGAACAACTGAAAAACGACTTTATCTCCTCCGTATCGCATGAGCTGCGCACTCCCTTGACCTCCATCAAAGGTTGGGCCATTACGTTGCAGAACGAAAATTTCCAGCAGAAGGAAATGCTCAACGACGGACTTGGCATCATTGCCAAAGAGAGCGACCGGTTGACCCGGATGGTGGAGGATCTCCTGGATTTCTCCAAGTTTATCTCCGCTCGCATCAAACTCAGCCCGGAAGAAGTAAATCTGGTCAACCTGTGCGAACACTTGCGCAAACAATTGACCCCGCGGGCCATGCGGGAAAACATAGAGTTCAGTGTTGATTATCCGCCCAACATGCCCCCCATTTATACCGATGCGAACCGGCTCAAACAGTTGTTTATCAACATTTTGGACAATGCTTTTAATTTTAATCATCCAGGTGGTTATGTCCGCTTTAGGGCAGATACGCAGGAGGATCATTTCATATTTTCCATCACCGATGGCGGCTGTGGCATTGGCGCCGACGAATTGCCCAAGATCAGGGAAAAATTCTACAAAGGGAAAAGTTCGTTATCGAAAAACGGCATCGGTCTGTCGATTTGTGAGGAAATCGTTATCCTGATGAAAGGCCGGATGGAAATCAGCAGCCAGCCCGATGAAGGCACTGAAGTAGTGATCATTTTACCCAGAGGAGAGAGGCCGGATGCGTAAAAAAGACAAACTTTGGTTGGTCTTGTTTCTGCTGCTTGGTATAGGCGGATGCGCCGATCCGACCTGGACGACGGCCGGAAAAATTGTCCCGCCCACCTATGAAATCTGCCCGCTGGAGGGGAAATGGTCGGTGGCAGAGGGAACGGTTCCCGCTGCCTATTCCGGAGAGCCGGGTCAGAAGACGGGGAGCATTTATTATCAGTTTAGCCGAGATGTTGCTATATTGGGCAGCAATGTCTGGAACCAACCCACTTACAAGATTAAAAAAGTCAATGCCAAGGATTATTTAATGACCCGTTACACCGAGTTGGACAACGATCCGATGGAATTAAACAAAATGGTGGAAGTCATTACTGTGTTTGCAGACACCAATTATCTGTGCGAATTTATGAAAACGGATGATACTGCCGCGATTGCCTTTGTACAAAACAAAGTGCTACAGCTGCATAAAGTTGCTGCCCAAGCTGATGACCCCCGTAAGATTACCAATGCCCGTATCGACGATATTGACCAGTATAACCAAACCGGTGCTTCCGGAGTTTTTATCGGACTGAGAATATCATCCAACCAGGATTATATATATAAGACGATTTGGATCGCGGCCGACAATAAAAAGATCCGTCCACTACTGAGCAGCAACGATATTTATTTCCCGCGTCATAGTGGTTTCTGGGAACTGCGGGTGCAAAACGCACAAGACCGGCGGGATGAAGATGGAGTAGCATTATATGCACACAATGTGGCCGTAATAGATTCCAACCCGTCTAGAGGAAAAGTCCCTGTTGCAACCGAATTGCCGGCTGCGGAGAGCATCGTCATCGATTATATCGGCAATGATTATGTCGCGGTAGAGAAAAAAACCGGCGGCCTAGTCAGACGGCAGGTATTGCCGGTGGATAATTTATCCTCGCCCATCGGCATCAAAGTAGCCGATCTGCTTGGGCCGGCCGGATTAAAATCATATCAGGGCGGACGGGAGCAAGCGGTAGAGATGCTTGCCAGCCAGGAAAACAATTTTATCAATGTCGATGTGAACGAAGATAATTTCGGATTGACGCGCCGCAACGGTCACTGGCAATTGCAGGGGAGAGTAAACTACTACGACAGCAGCGCTCCCGCAATCGTAGACTACAATATCAATTTCCTTCCACCCGCCAGTCTGGTGTTTTATGATACGTTGTATCCCAGCTGGCAGAGCATCAAAGACCGGGTTCCCAATGTCCTGGATGCAGTCACTTCCCCCCAAAAAGATATCGCCGTGGTCAAAACCAAAAGCAAGTTGTACGTCTTTGCCATCAACGGCGGACAACTAAACAGCGTCCCCCTGGGAGAAATTCCTTTGCAGGAGGATACAACTATCATTATGGCCGAATGGGCCACCGCTTTTTATGTGGATGATTGGGAAAAGAATTTTTCCGCCAACGGGGCGGTAGGGATGAAGAAGTGAGCAGGAGAATATCCAAATATCAAACACGAACCGGAACCCATAGTGATCTATTTTAGCGCTATTCCGGTGCACATCTTGCACTGCGCATAGAACAAGGTGTGTACGTTGCCTATAAGTTGCCTATAAGCTGCCTTGACATATCTCATCACCACTGTTATAAAAGGTTGTTTTGCTTATTTTATCAACGATGAATAGTTTGGCAGATCCTATGGCAATATTTGTTCCCGGAAATACTTGTTCTGAGCAGATAATTTTACCTTGCCCTTTCTGCTGAAATAACTCATTAATCTTAGCTAGCTCCAGCTTGTTGTTATGATACATGGAAAGACAAGTTTCATAACTATAAAGAGTTTTTTCCAAAACTAATTTATTTTGAGGATTTAGCTGATTGGCAGACTCTTGTTGTTGAAGCAATGTAATAAGGTGCTTTAAACTTTCCAGTTGCTTTTCCAATCCTGGCAGCAGTTGAGTAAGCTCTTGGTGTCTCTTTATTGCAGTCGGAGTCGTACCAACCCTTAAATGGGTCCTCACCCAAGCTTCGGAACCAATGACACGGGCAGTTATATTCTGATTAACCACGCAATTTCCGCCAAATATTTTTCCTTTTGAGCCAGTAAGTTGTAGGCTTTCACCGCATTCAATATTACTGTTTATAATATAATCTGAGGTTATGGAGCCGATTACAGAAATATTGCTGTTTTCAATAAACTTGCTGGTTAAATCTCCTTGGCAGTTGAGCTCACTGCCAATCAATCCGCTCCGCAAAATAATATTACCCTCTGCTTTCAGTTTGGCTGATACAACTGTGCCATATATTTCAATATTCCCGTCTGCTTCAACAACAAAATCCGGAAAAATCGTACCGCTGATTACTACGTCACCAACAACTTTCAGATTTCCAGTTGAATTGTCCACGTTTTTAATAGAGTAAGTCTTGTTGACATGGATCTTTCTGCCATCATATTCCACCTGACCGTCAATTTTTGCATAAATAGTCGTACCATCCTGATTGAGTTCTGTATTTTTACCCAACAAAGAAGGCACCGCCTTGCCTTTGCGGGGCAATAGATTTTTGCCGGTTACGGTCATGCCCTCGGTGCCAGTCGTTGGATGGGTTATTTCACATAAAACCTGTCCTTTTCTCACATTTTCCACCATGCCCAGATCACGATAATCAACCGTGCCATCCGGGTTTATCTTGGGCTTCGGATTAGCTTTTAAGCGAACCTTAAAATCACAGGTTCCATCTACTCCATTTTCTGGGATAATGCCTTGCGCAATTTCAATTTGTTCATGATAGATGGGGTTTTCAGCTAACTCCTTCAATTTAGCTATATTTACACCAAAGGTGATTTTACAGCTCGCAATGGCAGCCTCAAGCATCGCCAGGGTTGGAGGAGTCCCCTCGTTCATGGGCGGATCTATACACAAATACCCGCTCATTCGGTTGGATGAAACAGATACGTGTATGGTAGCATCAACCGGAAGCGGGGGCGGTGTTTGCGCTGTAGGAATAACCGGTATAGTATCTGCCTCATTCGAGCTTTTTAAATCATTCATTTTTTAATTCCTCAACTCTTTTTGCATTTAATTTTATATATCGGCTATTTTGCAAAAAAATAGAACGGAGACTGATATTGAACAACAATGCCCGCGTTGCTTCAACAATACACAAATGATGTATTTTGTGCATATCCTAGCAATAAATCAATGAACCGGGAGATGATCGAATGGCCTCATTGAAGTACCGGTATACAACCGGCCCTATCAGTATTAGTGAGGGTATAAATAATATTCGCGTACTGGTATTAAATAACGGATCAAACCGCCATACAGCCAGAGTCAAGATCTTTAATCTCGACCCCAGACCCAAAGACGAAGTATTTAACGAATTATTCAACCTTGCTCCCCAGTCAAAAATCAATACGGAATTTATCCCCATGTTCAATTCGTTTGAAGTACAAGTATTGACTGACAGTTCACGGGTTTACATTTGGGTAGGTGGGCGTGGCGGCAACGAAAATCTGGAAGGCAACATAATCTTGCATAAAGATATGGTTAAATTTTAATCGGTGGCTTCATTTCAGTTTCAGCGTTCTCAGGTAAACCTTTACATCATCAGGAATGCGGTAGCTCTCAAGCGCTTTTTGAATGGTTTTGTTGTGGGTCCACTTCTCCAGGCGCTGTTCCTGCAGAACCGGCAACGTCGCATCATATTGCTTGGCCAGGGCGGTGGCGAAGTACCAGGCGATCATCATATTGATGTAGTATTCCTGTGAACGTACGCCGGCGACGAGGTCAAGCATCTCCGCTGCAAACGCTTCATTCAGATAAAAGCTCATCAGCATACCGATGCCGAAACGTACTGTATAGGTTTGATCGGATTTCAGCCAGACCTTTATTTTTTCGTATAAATCCGGCAGATGCTTTTTAAATACCTTGGGTGAAATCAGGTCACAGGTGGCCCAATTGTCAACATAAGGCAGAAATGCTTCCGTAGCGGCAATGGCAGAATCATAATCCTTGATCATTTCGATCAGGAAACCGTGCAGGTTATTTTCTTCGTAATAGTCATGGGGCAGCGTTTTCATAAACTCCGAGGCCTGAGGCGTTTTGGCAAACTCCCGGGCGAACTTACGAAGTTGCGGGGTGCGCACCCCGATAACTATTTTCGGTTTTATGGTCGGCATGAGTTTACACTGAAACGCTTGGTAATTTAGATCCTGCAGTTCAAACAACCTGGCCTGAACCGTTTCTGGTACGCTGTACATCATTTCGCTTCCTTACTTTTCAACTTCTTATCCGCTTCTTCATGCTAACATATCATGTATTCCCCAACAACAGGAAAGCGCGGGGAAGGCAGACAGAAGGTTTTACCATGAAGATTATTTCTGTCAACTTGCTTTTCTTATTTGTCTACGAATGAAATACTAAATATGACACATTGTTGGTTTTCATTTATAATGATTTTATAACTTATTAAGCATAGTGTAATGGGGAAATAAATGAATGGATAACACCGAAATGCGCCAGAAATGGCTGCAAATGCATAACAACCCGGATATCAGGGATACCCTAAGACCCGAAATTAAATACTCCTGGGAGCGGAGTATTGATGCTGGGGTAGACCCATATCTAAGAGAAAATGCTTACATCTGTACCCAACATGAACTGAACCAGGCACGATTGGAATCTCAATACTTAATCAACATCAGCAGGCCGGTCATGAAGGATCTCAATGAATTTGTAGCTGGAACCGGTTTTGTGGTTGCGCTGGCCGATGCCAATTGTCGTCTGCTGGAAGTAATCGGGGATACCGAGTCTTTGGCATGGGCAAAATCAGCTCATTTTGTGGCCGGTTCCATGTGGACGGAAAATTTGGTGGGAACCAATGCGGGAGCATTATGTATGGATCTGGGTAAACCGATATCGGTTTTCGGTTATGAGCATTTCTGTCTGTTTTCCCATGTATCTGCTTCATCCAGTGCACCCATTATTGACAATGGCAAAATTTGCGGCTGCCTTTCGCTGGCGGCTCCGTTTAATAAAGTCAGCAACCATACTTTGGGGATGGTCGTAGCTGCAGTTAAAAACATCATGTCGACCATGGTCCTGGTAAGGCTGAATCAGTACCATAAAACCGTAATGGAATCTATGTCAGAAGGCGTTTTGGTTCTGGACTCCAATGGCGATATC
The DNA here is from genome assembly GCA_964483565.1 of uncultured Syntrophomonas sp. GTDB lineage: Bacteria > Bacillota > Syntrophomonadia > Syntrophomonadales > Syntrophomonadaceae > Syntrophomonas_B. Next base: position 16,026 of record CAZACF010000003.1, read on the forward strand.
ACCATTATGAACGATTGTTGTGCGCAAATTCTGCAGCTTCCAGGTCAGAACCTGGTGGGCTGTAATATTTATGATTTATTGGGTAATAACCCCGAAAACCATTACTTTATCAATAAGGTTACCCAAGGACGTACTTTGATCGATGAGAATTTCAAACTGATTACCAAAGAGAACAACTCACTGCATTGTATTGTAAATTGTAATCCCCTGAATAATCCGGATATTCCTGAGGGTGGTACGGTCGTAATTATAAAAGAAAGTCAGCGCATCAACCGGCTGGTCAAAAAGTGGATTGGAGACGGGGCCAAGCTTACCTTTAATGATGTCATCGGGGAAGATTCCAAATTATTGCAGGTAATCCAAACCGCCCGGGCAGCAGCTTCATCTGCATCCAATGTCGTACTTCTGGGAGAAAGCGGCACCGGAAAAGATGTGATTGCCCAGGCAATGCACAATGCCAGCCCCAGAAAGGCTCATCCTTATGTAGCCATAAATTGCGCCGCCCTACCCCGTGATCTGATTGCCAGCGAGCTCTTTGGTTATGATGAAGGTGCTTTTACCGGGGCAAGAAAAGGCGGCAATATAGGCAAATTTGAATTGGCTGACCAAGGTACCATCTTTTTAGATGAAATTGGTGATATTCCTTTGGAATTGCAGGCTTCTTTGCTGCGGGTGCTGGAGGAGAAAGCGGTTGTGCGTCTGGGAGGGACCAAGCTCATCCCCATCGATGTACGCATCATTGCTGCCACCAACAAAGATTTGCTCAATGAGATCAATCGTCATCGCTTCAGACGTGATTTATACTACCGGCTATCTGTCATCAGAATAACGATTCCCCCTTTGCGGGAGAGAACCAACGATATTATTCTATTGGCGGAGAAGTTTATCGAGAAATATTGCCAGAGATTTGGAAAACCACCCATAACATTAGCGCCGGATGTATGTGCAGCATTTTTAAAATACAACTGGCCGGGAAATGTCAGGGAACTGCAAAATTTAATCGAGGGAGCAGTCCAGCTTGCGCCCGGGGATAAAATTACGTATGATCAAATCGCAGAATATCTGGTGACCGAGGAATATGAAGCCCAACCCAATATAATTGAGTCATCTCGTCCGGGTACTGATACAGTTTCAAGTAAAGAAAAACAAATGCTGCTTCACTATTTGGCCAAATATCAATATAACAAAAGCGCTGTTGCCAAGGCGATGGGGATTTCCAGAAACACTTTATATCGCTATTTGAATGAACATAATTTAATATAATTTTCCGCATAAAATACGGACCGGGCTGACGGAAGAAGGGCCATCCGTCAGCCCGGTCCGCAATCAATTCAACCACTGACTTATGGGTTGAATTAATTGCCTAAATGCACTATGCGACCGGGGACTGGTGAAGGATCCGGTCGCTGGCATTTATAGTCAGGTCAACTTCCAGGGTTGAATTAACGGAAACGACGTTATCGTTTTGCCCGATAATATAAGGATCATTTATATAAGTTAAATAAAATAATTATTTTTAATCTTCCTTAATTCCTGCCAGATATTTAGCCATATTTTTATTTCTTTCCACATCATAAGCACCCATGATTGCTATATCTTCCATAATGGGGGAGCCACCGCCGTGTACTCCTGCTATCTGGCAGGCCGTGGCAAATTCTGAAGTCAGCAGATCACTGGCCAAATGCGCAGCCCGATAATGGTTTTCCTGAGAAACTCCCTCGCGGCGTGCTACGTATTTCCTGACAAAATTTCCAACGATCGGGCTGTTGTATTCTTTTGACAGCGGCAGAGTAGCTGGCATACCGCCGGCAATATCGCACAGCGTACTGTACTCATGGTAAATGTTATGACCGGCATGCCTTCTGCCTACATTGGCATAGATTACATTAGGCACTTGTGTACCCGAGGGAGCATTAGTCGAATCGATACTGGCAGCAATTCCGGCCGCGAATACCAGTTCAACCACACTGATCATTTCAGCCAGTTTTTCTTTCACATGGCCCATCTTCTCAATGCCCAGATAATCAGCCGACAAGGCAGCGGTGCCCATCAGGATATCTCCAATGCCTGGTTTGCAGCCGCAATAACTATGGCGATGGTAGAGTGCAAAGAGCAGCGCCAGTTTCCCGCCCATATCAGTCTCTCCGTTAAGGAAGATTCGTTCATTGGGAACAAATACATCATCAAATACGGTAAAGCTTTCGATATCCGCATAACCGGCGATTGGCGCCTCCATCCCCGCATCACGATGATAGAAGTCAGCTTTTCTGCCGATCAAATAGACACCCTCTGTATCAGCCGGAATGGCGAAGGCAATGGCGTAATCTGCTTCGGTTTTAAGCAAAGCCCGGGTAGGGATGGCAATAATTTCATCGGCATAGGGAGACATGGTATTGTGTAATTTGGCTCCTCTGACGACAACTCCGTCAGGCCTTCTTTCCACTACATGCAGGTGCTGATCGGGATCAGGTTGTTCACCTGGCCGGAATCGCCGGTCCCCTTTGGAATCGGTTTGAGCGCAGGAAGCAACAATGTTATTGTCCTGAAAATACTGCAGATATTTCAAAAAGTTTTCATAATAAGTGGTCCCGTATTTTACATCCGTATTTTTGGTTACCACGGATAGGGCATTCATCGCATCAATCCCCATGCAGCGCATGAAGCATCCTCCAGTGACATTGCACATGCGTCTGGTCAATCTTTGTTTTTTAAGCAAATCATCGGGATTTTGATGGATATGGGTAAAACGGTTGATGGTCTTGCCGGAAATATGCGAAGTAGCAGTAAGCAATTCCTTGAATTCGGGATCATCAACCAGATCAAAAGTTCTTTGAATACCGTTGCTGGCTAGAATAACGGATGGATGATCCCGGCCTATTACTTCGCCATCCATATAAATGTTGGGTCTCATTGTAGCAAGCTTTTCCAAGTAGTCTTTTGAAGTTCGCATTTTATACCTCCTGTTTTTCTGCAATGAATTTTTATTTCTCATACTCGCGGCTGAGCAAAGATAATAATAGAAATAGCAAAAACCATACCAGAAACCTTTGCAAATATTTACAAATGTCTGTTAAATCAGGATTAACTGGATGTTTATCAAATTGTTATAAATAGTATTTTTAATAACAAGAACAATGTGTCATGTTTTATTCGTTTAATAATGAACAAACTGTCATAAACAAGGATGACACTTTGTCATATTTATGTGCTTATACCTGTCTTCCGAAAGCCGTTTCAGGGATACTCCTCTTTCAGTTGACACCCTATAAAAGCTCTGCTAATATCAAGCTATATGGACATAATAACCATATAACACGAAAGTGTGTCTAGGGTTCCGCACGCATAACCGTGGACAGGTCCAAGTGACACAGGTGCCCTTGGCACTACACCGTATAGGGATAAAAGCCCAGGCGGACAGGTTTCGGTTACGAAGCCTATCTGTCTGGGCTTTATAATACTGTATACATTGCCGGACAAAAAGGAGGATGAAAAAATGCCCCAAGTCGGGATCATAATGGGAAGTGATTCGGATCTGGCCATCATGAAGGACGCCTGTGACATCCTGGATCAGTTTGCCGTCACCTACGACGTAACCGTTTGTTCCGCCCACCGTCTGCCGCATGAGACGGCTGCTTATGCCACGACCGCCGATACCCGAGGAGTTGACGTAATCATTGCCGGAGCCGGAGGGGCCGCCCATCTGCCAGGTGTGATTGCCGCGTATACGATTTTGCCGGTTATTGGCGTACCGATAAAAACCAGTACCCTCTCCGGGCTGGATTCTCTGTATTCAATTGTGCAGATGCCCAAAGGCATACCGGTGGCCACGGTAGCCATCAACGGCAGTGCCAACGCGGCGTTGCTGGCGCTGGAAATGATTGCTTTAAAAGATGATACCATAAAGAACAAATTGATAGATTATCGTCAAAAGATGGGCGGTGAAGTCCTGCACAAGAACCAGCGCCTCCAAGCTATTGGTGTGCAGGAATACTTGCAGCAAAAGGAGGGCGGCCAATGATCAAACGCTACACCTTGCCGGCCATGGGAGCGGTCTGGTCGGAAGAGAGCAAGCTCAACAACTGGCTGCGGATTGAGGTGGCGGCTTGTGAAGCCTGGGCCCAATTAGGCAAGATCCCGGTGGCATCGGTGGAGATGATTAAAGCCAAAGCCCGCTTTGATGTAGGGAGAATTGCAGAAATCGAAGCAGAGGTTCGCCATGACGTGATCGCCTTTCTCACCAACGTAGGCGAATATGTTGGCGATGATGCCAAATACATCCATCTCGGCTTGACCTCCTCGGATATTCTGGATACCGGCATTGCCATGCAGATGCGGGATGCAGCCGATCTTATTCTGGTAAAACTGGAGAAACTCCAGGCCGCCATCAAGGAAAAAGCCCTGCAGTACAAATACACCCTGTGCATCGGCCGAACTCATGGAGTCCATGGCGAACCCACCACTTTTGGGTTAAAAATGGCACTCTGGTATACGGAGATGGACAGAAATATAGAACGATTAAAACAAGCCCGGGAAGTGATTGCGTATGGAGCCATTTCCGGAGCGGTAGGTAATTTCGCCCATCTTGACCCCCGGGTTGAGGAGTACGTCTGTGAAAAGCTGGGACTGAAGCCGTGTCAGGTTTCCACCCAGATCATCCAGCGGGATCGTCATGCGGATTATATGACCAATCTGGCAGTGGTAGCCAGCTCTCTGGAAAAAATGGCCACCGAGATTCGCAATCTACAGCGCACCGATATCCTGGAAGCAGAGGAGCCATTTAAAGCCGGGCAAAAAGGCTCGTCAGCCATGCCCCATAAACGCAATCCCATGATGAGCGAAAGAGTAGCCGGTCTGTCACGGGTGATCCGCGGCAATGCCATAGCAGCTTTGGAAAATGTAGCTCTCTGGCATGAACGCGATCTAACCCATTCCTCGGTGGAGCGGGTTATTATCCCCGACAGTTGTATTCTGCTTGATTATATCCTGGAAAAGTTTATCGCTATTGTGGAAGGTCTGGTGGTTTACGAGGACAACATGGTACGCAACATAGAAACGACGCTCGGGTTGGTATTCTCTCAGCAAGTGCTGCTGGCCCTGGTAAGCAAAGGCCTGTCCCGGGAAAAATCCTACAGCCTGGTGCAGAGCAATGCCATGCGCTGCTGGCAGGAAAAAATTCCTTTTAAAGAGCTGTTGCTGGCGGATAACACCATTATGAGCCTGATGACTGCCGATGAACTGGATAAAATATTTGATTACGGGGTTTACACTGCCAACGTGAATTATATTTTCAAACGCAGTGGGCTCAGCTAGAGCAGGTTTCAATTCTGGGGATTGATGTAGGAGGATGATGACATGCAGGTCGGCGAATTTCTTTATGAAGGCAAAGCCAAGCAAATCTATGCAACCGACGATGAAAAAGTTGTCCTGATTAAATACAAAGATGACGCCACTGCTTTCGACGGGCAAAAAAAAGGCACGATTTTAAACAAAGGTATTGTCAACAACCGAGTTTCCAATCTGCTGTTCCAATTAATGGAGCAAAATGGGATCGAAACCCATCTGCTGGAGCAGCTCGATGATCGCCAGACGCTGGTAAAAAAAGTGCAGATCATTCCGGTGGAAGTAGTAGTGAGAAACGTTATTGCCGGCAGCCTCAGCAAACGGGTTGGGCTGGAAGAGGGAGTCGAACTGGCCGAAGCCATCATCGAGCTTTACTACAAGAACGATGCATTGCACGACCCCATGATCAATCAATACCATGCCCGGGTGATGGGCTGGGCTACAGCCGAACAGTTGGAGACGATCGATCGTCAGGCGCAGCAAATTAATCAGATACTGAAAAACTTGTACGACAGCATCGGTCTTATCCTGGTGGACTTTAAACTGGAGTTCGGCCTCTATGAAGGGCGAATCATTCTGGGCGATGAGATTTCCCCTGACACCTGCCGTCTCTGGGACAAAGTCAGTCGCGAAAAACTGGACAAGGATCGTTTTCGCCGCGATATGGGCCAGGAGGCGGAAGCCTATCAAGAAGTGGCGCGCCGTATTGAAGCAGTATTGGCGTAGCACAGAATCGCTGGAAGTTTAGATAAAGCATATATGGAGGGAAATATGGATAAACAAGGTTTGAGCTACAAGAAAGCCGGAGTGGACATCGATGCTGCCAATGACTCAGTGGAGCTGATAAAAAAGTGGGTAGGCCGAACCCGCCGACCGGAAGTGCTGGCTGATATCGGCTCTTTTGGAGGTTTTTTTGCCCTCAACCAGCAAAAATACCAGGAGCCGGTGCTGGTTTCAGGCACTGACGGCGTAGGTACAAAATTACGCATCGCTCAGATGATGGGTATTCACCATACAGTAGGTATTGACCTGGTGGCTATGTGTGTCAACGACATCCTGGCACACGGAGCCGAGCCGCTCTTTTTCCTGGATTACATTGCCATTGGCAAACTGCAGCCCCGGTTGGTGGAAGCACTGGTTCAGGGCGTCAGTGAAGGCTGTGTGCAAGCCGGTTGTGCCCTAATTGGCGGTGAAACGGCTGAGATGCCAGGATTTTATAAAGAAGATGAATATGATCTGGCCGGTTTTACAGTGGGGGTTGTGGATAGACCCAAATTGATCAACGGCGAAGCCATGAGAGACGGTGACGTGTTGATTGGACTGCCTTCTTCCGGGATTCATTCCAACGGCTATTCGCTGGTACGCAAGGTCTTACTGGAAAGCGCCGGATTAAATCTCGATGACCATCTTGATGATCTGGGCAAGACTCTTGGAGAGGAACTGATTACCCCTACCCGTATTTATGTACCTTCTGTGTTGGCTTTGCTGAAAGAAGTGGAAGTGAAAGGCATGGCTCATATTACCGGCGGAGGAATCGCCGAGAATTTAATGAGAAGCATACCGGTCGGTCTGGGGGCGCAGATCAAGGCGGATGCTATTAATATTCCGCCAATTTTCCAATTGATCGCCCGTCTGGGCGGCGTGGAACAGGCGGAAATGTTCCGCACCTTTAATATGGGTATTGGTTTTATTCTGGCAGTTGGACCACAACATCATGATAACGCGTTAAAGTACTTGCGTGCCCAGGGAGAACAGCCTATAATAATTGGTGAGATCACCGCCAGACAATCAAAGGTCGTGATCGCATAATGAGAAGAATAATGGAACCGGGCTGTCTGCGTCTGGCCGTACTGGCTTCAGGTCGGGGCAGCAATTTTTTGGCGATTCTGGAGGCGATCAAAGAGGGCAGATTGAATGCCCACATCGAGGTTCTGATCAGCGATAAAGAAGACGCGATGGCCCTGGAAAAGGCGGAAGAAGCGGGTATCCCTCATGTTTTCATCGATCCCCGGGGTTTTTCAGATCGCTCCGGTTATGAAAGTGAAATCGTCAAGCAGTTGCAAAAAAGGACCATTGATCTAGTCGTTCTGGCTGGTTATATGCGGCTGGTGGGCGAGGAACTGTTGCAAGCATATCCATGCAGGATTTTGAATATCCATCCTGCCTTGCTGCCTTCTTTTACCGGATTGCATGCGCAACGACAGGCAGTCAATTACGGGGTTAAATTCAGCGGTTGTACGGTTCATTTGGTGGATGACGGCATGGATACCGGTCCAATCATTGCCCAGACGGTGGTGCCGCTTATGCCTGAGGATACGGAAGACGATTTGGCCGACCGTATTCTAGTGGAAGAGCATAAGCTTTATGCCCGCGTTCTGCAGTGGTTTGCCGAAGGCCGGGTGTATATAGAAGGAAGAAAAATTATGGTAGATCATAATTGATCATTTATGCAAGGGTAAGGAGGAACAACATGAAAAGAGCTTTGATCAGTGTTTCCAACAAAGATGGTGTGGTTGAATTTGCCCAAGGGCTGGAGCAGTTAGGCTATGAAATCATCTCGACCGGCGGGACTTACCAAACCTTGGCCGATGCCGGGGTTAAAGTAATGAAAGTTGCGGATATAACCGGATTTCCGGAAATTCTTGATGGACGGGTCAAGACCCTGCATCCCAAGATCCATGGCGGGATTCTGGCCCGCCGTATTCCCGACCATCTGCAGCAGTTGTCTGCCAATCAGATCGACCCCATCGATATTGTCGCCGTCAACCTTTATCCTTTCCGGGAGACGGTCAGCAAGCCAGGAGTGACGGTGGAGGAAGCTATTGAGAATATCGACATCGGCGGTCCCAGCATGGTGCGTTCCGCGGCCAAGAACCATGAGGATGTAATCATTGTGGTCAAACCGGAGTTTTATAGCCTGGTATTGGAAGAACTGCACAAGAGCGGCACTGTGAGTCAGGAAATGCGGTTGAAACTGGCGTTGGAGGCTTTCTCCCATACAGCTGCCTACGATGCCATGATCTCATCCTATTTAGCCAAGCTGACCGGGGACAGCTTCCTCGACAATATGACGATCGCCGGAGAAAAAGTATACGATCTTAGATATGGGGAAAACCCGCATCAGAAGGCGTGCTTTTATCGTACCATGACGCCTGGAGCCAGTCTGGGGGATGCCAGGGTGCTGAATGGCAAGGAACTATCCTATAACAATATTATCGATGTGCAAGCGGCCTGGGCTCTGGTCAAGGAATTTGAACAGAATGCCTGTGTGATCATCAAGCATACCAATCCCTGTGGTACAGCCATAGCGGATACCCTGGCAGAGGCTTATGATAAGGCGTTAAATGCCGATCCTGTTTCTGCCTACGGCGGAATCATCGCCTTCAACCGTCAGGTCGATGTTGTCACCGCCCGGAAAGCTGCCCAGACTTTTATGGAATGTATTATTGCCCCCGGCTATGATGAGGAGGCGCTGGCCATCTTTCAGGCCAAAAAGAACCTGCGGGTGTTGGAGATGGAGATCAGTTCTGCAGCGGAACTGCAGGTCAAATCGGTGGAAGGCGGATTTGTGATACAGGAGAGCGATCAGGGAACCGTGACGGCGGCAGATCTGCAGGTGGTGACTGAAAAAGCCCCCACGGAGAAGGAAATTACTGATCTGCTGTTTGCCTGGAAAATCGTCAAACATGTCAAGTCCAATGCCATTGTCACTGCTAAAGACGGAGTGAGCATCGGCGTAGGAGCCGGACAGATGAACCGGGTGGGCTCGGCCGGGATTGCGCTGACCGATACGGAGAAAAACCAGGGAGCGGTACTGGCCTCGGATGCTTACTTCCCCTTTAAAGATACGGTCGAACTGGCTGCTGCCAAAGGCATCACTGCCATCATTCAGCCGGGCGGATCGATTCGTGACCAGGAAAGTATCGATGCCTGCAACCAATATGGCATTGCCATGGTGTTTACCGGCATGCGCCATTTCAAACACTAAAAGCATCAGGCTGGAGGGAGATCAAGATGGGAAAAAAACTACTTGTGGTTGGATCCGGTGGACGTGAGCATGCTTTGGTGTGGAAACTGGCGCAGAGCCCCGGCGTGGAAAAAATTTATGCTGCACCGGGCAATCCTGGTATAAGCCAGCTGGCTGAATGCGTGGAGATGGCCGTTGATGATATTGAAGCTTTATGTAATTTTGCGCGTGACAAAAAAATCGATCTAACCGTGGTTGGCCCCGAAGTTCCCCTGACACTGGGCATTGCCGACCGGTTCAGAGCCGAAGGACTGCTGATTTTTGGACCCAGTGCGGCTGCGTCACGTTTGGAAGGCAGCAAGGTTTTCTCCAAAAACCTGTTTTATCAATACGGGATTCCCACCGCCCGTTTTGCCGTATTTGATGATGCGCAACAAGCCCGTGACTTTGCCAGCGGTTTGTTTGCCGAGGGACGGGGGGCGGTGGTCAAAGCCGATGGCCTGGCAGCCGGTAAAGGTGTAGTGGTGGCGCAGAGTTTAGCGGAGGCCGAAGAAGCCATTGAAAGTATTATGAAAGACAAAACCTTCGGTGCAGCCGGAGACAAGATTCTGGTGGAAGAGTGCCTGCAGGGGGAAGAATTAAGTTTCTTTGTCATCAGTGACGGGACAGATTATCTGGCCTTGCTTTCCGCCCAGGATCACAAACGGATCTTTGATCATGATGAAGGTCCTAATACGGGAGGAATGGGGGCTTATACCAATCCTCCCTTGTATACCCAAGAACTGAAACAACAAATCATAGCCGAGGTGATTGAACCGACCATCCGCGCCATGCAAGCGGAGGGTTGCCCCTATCAGGGGGTTCTCTATGCCGGCTTGATGATTACTGCCGACGGACCCAAAGTATTGGAATACAATGCTCGTTTTGGCGATCCCGAAGCCCAGGTACTGATGCCAATGATTAAAAGCGATCTGCTGCCGGTCTTGGAAGCCGCCGCCCGGGGCCAACTGGGGGGACAAACGGTGGAAATCAATTCCGGTGCCTGTGTGGGTGTGGTTCTGGCCGCCGGCGGTTATCCGGGCTCTTATCAGAAGGGTGACGCCATAAACGGCCTGGAGCAGCTACAGGACGATACCTTGGTTTTCCAGGCTGGAACGGCTTGGCAGAACGGCCAACTGGTGACAGCCGGCGGACGCGTTTTGGCGGTAGTGGCCTGTGCTGATTCAATCCCTGCAGCTATCACCAAAGTATATGCAGAAACCCAAAAAATCCATTTCAAAGATATGCATTATCGTCGTGACATAGCCCAAAAAGCTTTGCGCCAATCATAATTGAACCAGAAAACGATTGCGGTTTTATCAGAAAAATGCTTTAATACTGTAACAAGATAAAGGAGTTAGCGATGTTGGTCAATAAAGCCCCTTATCTAAAAGTGCTTATTCTAGTGGTTGCGGTAGTCATGTTATTTTTCGCCCCGACTCGGGAATTTTTGAAAATAACCTTTTTTCTGGGCATCCCTTTCTTGCTCTTCTATGTCCTGATGAGCCGACAAATCCGTTATTCCCTGCGGTGGATTATCTGCGGAATCCTGGTGTTGGGGGTCATCGGATTATACGGGTATATGCTGTCTCAGCTACCGGAAAGAGTGGAAGTAAGAGCAATTATCCGCGAAGGCGGTACGCTGGTTGCCGAAGGCAGGTACGACCAGGCCATCGAAGAATATCAACGTTTGCATAAACTGGGTCAGACCGAGCAAATGGAGGAGAAAATCAGCCTTGTCCGACAAGAACAAAAAGCTGCCCAGCAGTTGGAACTGGCCCAGCAAAAACTGGCTCAAGGTGACAAGAATGCTGCCCGGGAGATCATCGCCAATATAGAACCGGGAACCCGGGCGGCCGTGCAAGCACGCGGATTACGAAAGCAGTTGGGGTTATAACAATCTCCACAATATATTTTAAGTTTTAAGGCATGCGTTAAGAAGTAGGAGGTACAAAGCTTGATAACCTTGGAAATGGTCAAAGCGAATCAAAAAGTGATTGATTTTATGGATATGGGCAATACTTTTCTGGGTAATATCGGTGCGATTGAGCATGATATGCATCACGCTGAATTAACCTCTCATCTGGCCCGTGAAATATTGCTGGAATTAGCCTACCCGGAAAGAATGGCCGAGCTGGCAGCCATTGCCGGCTATCTGCATGATATAGGCAACCTGGTTAATCGTTATGGTCACGGCATGTCGGGGGCTTTGATTGCTTTCCAGGTGCTCACTGAAATGGGCATGGAAACTGAAGAAATCGCGACTATTATGGGAGCCATCGGCAACCATGAAGAGCATGCCAAGGGTTGCGCGGTCAATCATGTAGCAGCTGCCCTGACACTGGCCGACAAATCAGATGTTAACCGTTCCCGGGTACGCAAGCAGGATTTTGCCACCTTTACCGCACGGGATCGGGTCAATTACGCGGTGACCGACTCCCGCATCATCGTGCAAAAGGAGGAGCAGACCATCATCATGCAATTGCAGATCGATACCAGTGTTTGTTCGGTGATGGAATTCTTTGAAATATTTCTGACCAAAATGATGATGTGCCAGCATTCTGCAGAATATCTGGGGTGCGAATTCAAACTGGTGATTAACGATACCCGTCTGCTGTAAAGTTTTTGCACAGAAAAAGCAATAAAAAAGAGGTGATCTGGTGAATTTTACTGCTGGATGGATGGATGAAAATACTGATTTACTGGTCAAAGCACTCCTGAGTTTGGAAAATGAGGAGGAGGCCTACCGCTTTCTCGATGATCTATGCACCATTGCCGAGATCAAGGCATTGACTCAGCGCATGCATGTGGCCAGGTTGCTTGACAAAGATACTACGTATTCGGTAATTGCCCGTGAGAGCGGGGCCAGTACCGCTACCATCAGCCGTGTCAAGCGTTGTCTGAACTACGGCGCCCGGGGATATCGCCTGGTTCTTGATAAATTGAACAAGGAGTCTAAGCATGGATAATCGACAAATACCCAAAGGATTACGTGATCTGTTGCCGGAAGAAGTAAAGAATCGCCGCAAGCTGGAACAAAAGGCCAGGCAGATCTTTACCTCCTACGGTTACAGGGAAGTCATGACCCCCACTTTTGAATTTCTCGAAGTAGTCGAGACCGGAGCTGGCAAGCACCGGGAAAGACTGTTTTTGTTTATGGACCGGGAAGGGGGAATTCTCTCCCTGCGACCGGAGATGACGGTTTCCATTGCCCGTCTGGCAGCTATGCATCTGCGGGACAGCATCCATCCGCAGCGATTGTTTTACTCGGCTAATGTATTTCGTCATGTGCAACCCCATCTGGCGCAATACCGGGAGTTCTGGCAGACCGGCATTGAACTACTGGGCGCCTCAGGGCCTTGGGCTGATGCCGAGGCCATCAGTCTGGCGGTCAGACTGCTTCAGGAATTGGGCTTGAACGACTTCAAAATCAGCATCAACCAGATTGGAATTTTCAATGGATTGCTGGCGGATGCCTCCATCGGCAGTGATGACAAGGATGAAATCCGCCGCCTGGTGGAGAAGAAGGATCTGGTCGAACTGGAACGCCGCTTGGATAGATTGGCCATGCCGGATTCCTGGAAGGAAAGCATTGCCCGTTTGCCTGTTTTACATGGCGGTTTGGAAGTATTAAATAAAATCCCTTACCTGGAACAGCATGCGGCCACTGCGCAGGCAGTCCAAGATTTGCTGCGGGTCTACCAAGCCTTGCAGGACTATGGCGTTGCCCAGCATATAGTGATTGATATGGGCGTCCTGCGTGAACTGGAACTGGATTACTACACCGGGGTCATCTTTGAGGGTTACTCGCCCGAGCTTGGCTATGGCTTGTTGGGCGGAGGCCGGTATGATAATTTATTGGGCAAATTCGGTTTCCCATGTCCGGCGACCGGTTTTGCTCTAGGCATGGATCGTTTGGCTCTGGTTTTATCCCGACAGGAAGATGAACCCCGCCGCTATCTGCTGGGAGGACAGAACCTGCGCAAATTGGTCTTGAAGGCAGAAAAACTGCGCAGCGAAGGCAAGACGGTGGAAATTGATGTGGAAGGCAACAGCCGGGAAGTATTGCAGGAGAAAGTGCGCGACCGCGGGGACATTTGCCTGCTTTATCTGGATGAGCAATAATAGGGGGAGGCAACATGGATAATATTTTAACCATTGCCCTGTCCAAAGGGACATTGTTGAAACCGACCATTGAACTGCTGCAGCAGACGGGATTACCTTGTGATGGCATTAGCGAAGACAGCCGCAACATGATTTTTACTTTTTCCGGTGATCTGCAGATCAAATATATAATTTGCCGTCCCACCGATGTTCCTGCCTATGTGGAACATGGGGCGGCCGATTTGGGCATTGTCGGCAAAGACGTCATCGTTGAGCAAGGCAAGGATCTTTTTGAAATGGCCGATCTGGGTTACGGCTACTGTCGCTTTGTGGTGGCGATACCAGCCCATATGAAGCATCTGACCTTGCAGGAACTGAACTACAAACGCGTGGCCACTAAATTTCCGACCGTGGCGGAGAAGTTCTTTCGCGACAATGGGCTGCAGGTTGAGATTATTACCCTGCATGGCAATATCGAATTGGCTCCGCTGATGGGTCTTTCAGACATGATCGTGGATATTGTGTCTTCCGGACGAACCCTGCGGGAAAACAATCTGGTGGAACTGGTCAGTATTATGGATTCGACTACCCGGCTGGTTGCCAACCGAGTCAGTTACCGCACCAAGTATCAGCAAGTCCAGCCTTTGATAGAAAAGATGCAGACGGTCGTGAAAGGAGGAAAAAACAATGAAAATTAGGCGCTTACAGACGAAAGAAGAGATATCTGCCTATCTGGGCAGCCACCAGGAGGATATGCAGCAGTATGAACAGCGTGTCCGGGAAATCGCTCAGGCGGTCAAAGCCAAAGGGGATGAAGCCATCTTTGAATTTAACCGCCGCTTTGACGGGGCAGATATAAACCATGGCAATTTTCTGGTCAGGGATGAAGAGATCGATGAGGCATACGAACTGGTCGATGATGATTATGTTTTTTCCTTGCGCAAAGCCATCGATAATATTGATTTCTTTCACGGCAAACAGTTGCGCAACTCCTGGATGGAACCGGACGAAAGAGGCAATGTGCTGGGACAATTATTCCGCCCGTTGGAGCGGGTAGGCATATATGTTCCGGGAGGAACAGCGGCTTATCCTTCTTCGGTTTTGATGAACGCTATTCCAGCTCAGGTAGCCGGGGTGCAGGAAATCGCCATGGTCAGTCCTCCGGATGCCAATGGCAAGATGAATCCCTATACCTTAGTGGCGGCAGCCGAACTGGGTTTGACGGAAATATATAAAATGGGCGGAGCGCAGGCCGTTTTTGCCTTGGCCTGGGGGACGGAGACGATCAAAAAAGTTGATCTAATCAGCGGTCCCGGCAACATCTACGTTACTTTGGCCAAACAAATGGTCTACGGTGATGTCAATATTGACATGTTAGCCGGGCCCAGTGAAATACTGATTGTTGCAGATCGCTTTGCTGATCCGGTCTATCTGGCCGCCGATATGATGTCACAGGCGGAACATGATGTACTGGCTCGCAGCATATTGGTTACGGACAGTGAAGCACTAATAAACGAAGTGGAAAAAGAGCTCAATCGACAACTGCCCGGACTGTCGCGGCAGGAAATTATTGAGAAGTCGCTGAGCAATTACGGAGCCATGATTCTGGTGGATGACATCAGTGAGGCCTGCCGGGTTGCCAATCTGGTTGCGCCCGAACATCTGGAACTGATGGTTGACAAGCCTTTTGAAATGTTAAGTAAAATCCACAATGCCGGAGCGATTTTCATGGGCAGCCATACGCCTGAACCGGTGGGCGATTATCTGGCCGGCCCCAATCATATTCTGCCCACCGGCGGTACCGCCCGCTTTTATTCTCCGGTAACGGTGGATACTTTTATGAAAGCTTCCAGCATTATTTACTATTCCCGCGAAGGATTAGAGGAAGATGCTGACGATATTATCAAACTGGCCGAGGTGGAAGGTTTGACTGCCCATGCCAACTGCCTGAGAGTTAGAAAGGATCGATAGAGATGGACAGCGTGCGCAGCAGTCAAATTGTTCGCCAGACTGCGGAGACCGAAATAAGTGTGTCCCTGGTCATTGATGGCAGCGGGACTTATCAAATTGAAACGCCGGTACCTTTTTTGAACCACATGCTGACCCTGTTTGCGGTGCACAGCCGCTGTGACTTGAAAATCGTCGCCACAGGAGATATCCAGGTCGATGATCACCATACAGTGGAAGACATTGGCATTTGTCTGGGGCAGACCATCAAGGAGGCATTGGGGGAAAAAAGAGGTATCAACCGTTATGGACAAGCGCTTATTCCCATGGATGAAGCGCTGGCCAGAGTGGTTCTGGATCTGTCCGGACGTTCCTTTATGCAGTATGCGGTAGAGATTCCGGCACCGCAGTTGGGTAATTTGAGTACCGAAAATGTCAAAGAATTCTTTCAAGCGATAGCCAATCAAGCGGGAATGACAATACATATTGATCTATTACGGGGAGAAAACTCACATCATATTGTGGAAGCAATATTTAAAGCTTTTGCCCGAGCCTTTAAAGAAGCGGTTGCCATGGCTCCGGGAATTGAAGGTGTATGGTCGTCCAAGGGCAAGCTCTAACATTGAAATGTTGTTATGAAGAGGGGGGCCCGCATTGATCGCCATCATCGATTATGGAATGGGCAATCTGGCCAGTGTCAGCAATGCCTTTACCAAAATTGGATATGCCAATCAGATAACATCTGACCCGGAACAGATTCTGGCCGCCGACCGAGTGGTTTTGCCGGGAGTAGGAGCTTTTGCCGATGCTATAAAAAGCATACGCAATCGGGGCATAGATCAGGCCATCCGTGAATTGGTCAGATGCCAAACCCCTTTACTGGGGGTATGCCTGGGCTATCAATTGCTGTTTAGCGAGAGCGATGAGGATGGTTTGCATCAAGGCTTGGGAGTAATCTCCGGTCGGGTGGAAAAAATACAGATGTCTGCCAATTTGAAAGTTCCTCATATGGGCTGGAACAATATTGATATCAAACCGGGTGGTCAACTGTTTGCCGGGATCCCGCAGGGCAGCTGGTTTTATTTTGTGCATTCCTACCACGTAGTCCCGGAGAACGAGTCGGTTATGGCCGCTACCACGGATTACGGGATTAAAATTACCTGTGCGGTGGAGAAGGGCAATTTGGTGGCTACCCAGTTTCATCCGGAAAAATCCAGCGGTATGGGTTTACAGATTCTAAGAAATTTTGGAGCAATGAAAACATGATTATTTATCCTGCCATCGATCTTAAAGAAGGAAAATGTGTCCGCCTGGTACAAGGCAAAGCAGAGAACAAGACAGTGTATTCATCTGATCCGGGCGCAATGGCACGTTCCTTTCAGGAACAAGGAGCAGAATGGCTGCATATTGTCGATTTGGATGGCGCTTTTCAGGGCCGTTGCGGTAACCGCGATGCCATTGAAAAGATCGCTGCGCAGATCAGTATACCGTTTCAAGTGGGGGGAGGATTGCGCCACCTGGAAGATGTGGAAAACATGTTGGCGATCGGTGCCAGTCGGATCATTATCGGCACCCGGGCGGTAACCAGTCCCGCTTTTATGGAAGATTTATTAAAACGCTTCGGCGCAGCCAAAATCATTCTGGGACTTGATGCCCGTGACGGGATGGTAGCCATTGAGGGTTGGGTGGAGAAATCCACTTTGCCGGTGCTCGATTTTGCCCTGCAAATGCGCAATTTAGGGGTAGAAACCGCAGTTTATACAGATGTTTCCCGGGATGGCTTGCTGCAGGGGCCGAATCTGGAGTCCATTCGACAGATGGCCCAACTGTCCGGTCTAAACATCATTGCTTCCGGGGGTGTATCCAGCCTTGACAATATCAGAAACCTTAAAGAGATGGAAGGGCTGGGCGTGAGCGGCGCCATTATTGGTAAAGCTCTTTATGAAGGAAAACTTGCCATAAAAGATGCCATACAGGCAGCGAAGGGGGAATCGTAATGCTGGCAAAAAGAATCATCCCCTGTCTGGACGTACATGCTGGCCGGGTGGTAAAGGGAATCAATTTTATCAATCTGCGTGATGCCGGTGATCCGGTCGAATTGGCCGCCTATTATGACCGGGAAGGTGCGGACGAACTGGTATTTCTTGATATAACTGCCTCATCTGATCAACGGCAAACCATGATTGATGTGGTTAAAAATACTGCCCGGGAAGTCTTTATTCCTTTTGCCGTTGGCGGCGGGATTCGTACTCTGGATGATATTCGCTCCATTTTGAATGCCGGGGCGGATAAAGTATCCATCAATTCAGCCGCCGTACATGATCCTTCCCTTATTACCGAGGCAGCTCGCCGTTTTGGTCGGCAATGTATTGTCGTAGCTATCGATGCCCGGCAAAAAAAGGGGATGGCTGCACAGTGGGAGGTCTACATCAACGGAGGGCGCACACCCACCGGACTGGATGTTTTGGAATGGGCGCGCCGGGCTGAAAAGCTGGGGGCGGGCGAAATTCTGCTGACCAGCATGGACAAGGACGGAACCAAGGACGGCTATGATCTTGAGCTGACTGCTGCGGTTGCGGACATGCTGCCCATCCCGGTGATTGCCTCGGGGGGAGCCGGCAACCTGGAACATTTACGGGAGGCTTGTGTGGAAGGCAAGGCCGATGCAGTGTTATGTGCTTCCATATTTCATTATCGTGAATATACTATCGCGCAGGCTAAGGATTACCTGGCCGGGAAAGGAGTTGCAGTGAGATTATGAAAGATACCATCAAGTTTGATGCCCAGGGACTGGTACCGGCTATCATTCAGGATGCACACAGCGGACAGGTGCTGATGCTGGCCTACATGAATGATGAGTCACTGGACAAAACCCTGGCCAGCGGGCGAACCTGGTTTTATTCCCGCAGTCGGCAAAAGCTGTGGATGAAGGGCGAAAGCTCGGGTAATGTACAGAAGGTCAATCAGATCCTCTATGATTGCGATGCGGATGCCTTGCTGATCAAAGTGGAACAGACCGGCGTGGCCTGTCATACCGGCCATTATTCCTGTTTCCATCGGGACAGCACCGGACAGGAAGTGGAAAAACAGGTTTTTGACCCCAACGAAATCTATTCTAATGCCAACAATCGCGGTATCCTGATTGAATTGTACAATTTAATTCGCGAGCGCAAAGAACAATTGCCGGAAGGTTCCTATACCTCCTATCTGTTCGCCAAAGGCATTGACAAGATTTTGAAAAAGGTTGGAGAGGAAAGCGCCGAGGTCATCATCGCTGCTAAAAACGACAACAAATCAGAATTGATTTATGAAGCTTCGGATCTCATTTATCATCTTTTGGTGCTCATGGTAGAGCAGGGGATTGGCCCCGACGACATCTTCAACGAACTGGCTCTGCGCCGTCGATAGGAAGCCATACCCAAGAAGATAAGTAAGCCTGTCCGTCCAATTAGCCGGGCAGGCTTTGTTGTGGGTGCACCCGGCAAGGTAAGTCATCTTTTTCAATTCTATTTGCTATTTTTACGCAGAGCATTGCCATCTGCATTGATTACTGGTATGTTGGGGTCGCCATGGCTTGGGCAGGGCTCGGTAATGCAATCTTGCGGCATCAAGTTTTATATCATTAAACTTACTGTGAACAAACCGTTTTGGGCCTTGAACTCACATAGACCGTGGAGTTTTTCCACCGTCATAGCGACGCTCTTTACGCCCATGCCGTG
>CAZACF010000004.1:0-21534 GCA_964483565.1 uncultured Syntrophomonas sp.
TGTAATTGGTAGCAAAGACAACTCCGGGTAATGTTTTTGCATATTCGGCCACCTGAGCAGTATCCACGGTAGCGGCAATGTTGGTGCCACATTCGCAGACAAATACGCCCACACGTTTTTTCATCTACTCCGTCTCCCTTCCCAGTTAATTATCGATCTAAAATATATCGTACAACTCAACAGCCTGGATTAATCCTGGCAGTCGCCTTGCTTTTTCAGTTCAACCGTTACAAAAGCATCGGCAGCTTTTTTGGCTTTCTCCATATCGGAAGCCATCAATTGAGCCAACTTGGCAATTCTCTTTTCATCCAGGGTGGCCACTAAAATCTCTGCCCGGGCAGGATCGTCGACCAATTTGGCTGCCATTTTGTCAGGGTTTTTGCTAAAAGCTGTTTTAAATGCCTCTATTTTCTTCTGATCAGGTTCAGTTGTCACTGTTTTCTCTTGGGGTTTGTCAGCGCTTTTACCCTCTGCTTTGGCCTGAGCGGCGGCGGCAGCCTTTTCTTTCGCCCGGGCAGCAGCCTCGGCCTTTTCTTTGGCTTTGGCCGCGGCTTCCGCGGCGGCTTTCTCGGCCGCTATTTTGGCTTCGGCAGCCCGAACCTTTACCGTTTGCAAGTACTGTCCGGCTTCCACAAAGTGCTTCTCAATGCCCACCGCCTTATGATCGTCTCCGCAGGCGATGGCCAATAGCTCAGTCACATAATAAATGGGCATAGCAAACTTTTCCTTGAATTTCTTTTCAATCCCCGCCTGACGCATGTCCAGATTCAGCAAGCACAGCGGGCAAGCAGTAACGATACATTCTGCCCCGGATTCCTTGGCATCCTTCAGCACTCTGTAAAGCATGGGATTGCCCACATCCGGGCGGGAAGTGACCATGGCTGCACCGCAACATTCGGTTTTATGCGACCATTCAACTGCTTCTGCTCCCAATGCTTTCATCACCATATCCATGGTTTGGGGATCCTCGGTATCATCAAAACCGGTCAGTTCGACGGGTCTCACCAACAAACAACCGTAATAGCAAGCTGCTTTCATGGTGGTAAGCGGATTGGTCACTTTGGCAGCAATCGCTTCCACTCCGATTTTATTCGCTAATATATCCAGAATGGAAACGGTCTCACTGGTTCCCTGTAATTCCAATTCCAGAACCTGTTCAATTTTCTGTTTCATTTCCGGATCATGCTGAACGACATGCTCAGCATGGCGATGACGGCTGTAACAGGCTGCGCAGGGCGTCATCATACTCAGGCCAGTTTTTTCAGCAATAGCCAGGTTGCGAGCCGGCAGCGCCAGGGATAAAAGCTGATTGGTATTATGACCGGAAGTAGCACCGCAGCAGTTCCAATCCTCCAGTTCCTGTAATTCAAAACCAAGAATTTTCGCGGTACGCTCCATCGACAGACCATATTCAATGCCGCTGCTATCCAAAGAACAACCGGGGTAATAAGAAAACTTCATTATTCAGCACCCCCCAGCTTATCTACGCGTTCAAAGATTTTCTTGACTTCATTACGGCCTTTTATGCGCTCGGGTAATACCCCTACTTTTCCGCGCATCATCATGGGAAGTCCAAGTTCCATATCCTTTAATAGCTGTCCGGTTATCAAATTGTAACGCAACAGCAAACCAGCCTCGTAGGCTTTGCCAAAATATTTTATATTAAATAAAAAGGCCTGGTTAAAAGCATTGACTTTCTTGTCAGCTTTACCCTGCTGTAATGCTTGTCTGCGCATGGCATCCATCAGCGAAGCCACGTCAACCCCACGCGGACAACGAGCCGAGCAGGTTTCACAGGAAGCACAGATCCAAATACTTTCAGCCTGCAAGGCCTGTTCGATCATGCCTAATTGCAGTAACCGAATGACCTGACGGGGGGGATAATCCATGGCAAAAGCTGCCGGACAGCCAGCTGTACATTTCCCACATTGATAGCAAAGGTTAACGCTTGTGCCTGCTTCCTTCTCAACTTTGGCCAATAATTTCTTCTGTTCTTCCGTGGCAGGAGATAATTTAATTGCCAAATCCACAATTTTCGCTCCTTTCCTTGAATCCTGAATAATTTATTAAATAATCGACTAATATTAACGATATTTGTCGCTATTTATCCTTTTATCCACATTTCATAATAAGAGAATTATACGTAAATTTCAAGATGAACAAGATGGGATATATTTTACATACTTATAGATTATCGTTGATATTAATAGATTATATTACATTTTATAGTCCTGTGGATGTTAATATTATGTTAATGGCAACATAAATTACTTAACTTTCGATAAATAATGCTTATATTTATTGACTAGAACCATAATTGGCATACACAAATGCAATAAACAGGCGTCTTTTTAGAAACGCCTGTTTATTTTCATCAGGGGCTGAAATATAATTCCCCCTATCCCTGATTTATACAGGAAAGGCA
The DNA here is from genome assembly GCA_964483565.1 of uncultured Syntrophomonas sp. Taxonomy (GTDB): domain Bacteria; phylum Bacillota; class Syntrophomonadia; order Syntrophomonadales; family Syntrophomonadaceae; genus Syntrophomonas_B. Next base: position 2,426 of record CAZACF010000004.1, read on the forward strand.
GTTTTCAGCCGATAGGCGGTCATTACCGCCTCGGCCAAAGCCTCTTCAACCCCTCTGGCGGTTATTGCATCACCAATTACATAAACCTGTCCCACCTGGTCTTTCACCGCTTCATAAAGCTTAGAATCCGCGGCATAGCCACAAGCAGCCACGACCAGGTCTGCTTGAATACTCTCCTCCTGCCCGTCGGCTATCCGGTTTACGATCACCGCCTGGCCGTTGATTTCTTTTATGGCAGTCGCTGTTTTCATGATGATGCCTTTGGCTTTCAGGCTGGCCAGCAAACCTAGACGGTTAGTGTTTTCCAGCCCCATCGCCAATTGCGGTGCTTGTTCAACGATGGTAACCGTATAGCCGGCATCGGCCAAATATTCAGCAACTTCGCAACCACTGCTGCCGCCGCCTATGATAACGGCATTGCCGCTCTTGATTATATATTCATCAGACAATACTTGGTCCAGGGCAATGATTTGCTGGTCTGCCCCGGGAATGGTCGGCATAATGGGTTGGGCTCCCACAGCCAGCACCAATAGGTCAGGATCGTATTCAGCCAACATTGCTGGTTCAAATTTGGTATTCAAATGTACATTGACATGGGCATCGTCAATTTCCGTTTTCAGGTACTCGACCAGTTCTGCCAGTCGTTGTTTATGAGGCGGGATACTGGCGATATTTAACAATCCGCCCAGTTCCTCCTTTAGTTCCAACAGGTCCACCCCGGCACCTGCCCGGGCCAGACTGACGGCAGCCTGCATGCCGGCTGGACCTGCACCGACTACCAAAGCCCGCTTGCCTTCCAAACCATTTACAGAACCAAGTCTCCATTCCCTTCCGGCATATGGATTCACTGTACAATGAAGCGGTACGCCCCGAAAACTGCTGCCGATGCAAGTATTGCAGGACAAACAAGGCCTTATCCGATCGTAATTTCCGTTTAGGGCTTTATTGGCCCAAGCAGGATCAGCAATCATTCCGCGCCCCACCCAGACGAAATCTACTTTACCGGCTTTGATCAACTCCTCCGCAAAAGCAGGATGACGAATCACGCCACCGCCCAGCACCGGAATACTGACTTTGGCTTTGACCGCCGCCGCCATGTCAATTCTCCAGCCTTCCTCAAATGGTGCCGGCTCAATACTGGTCTGACCTGATTCATAAATTCCGCTGCTGACATTGATAATATCAGCTCCGGCAGCTTCGATCAGGGCGGCCACTTGCAACCCTTCTTCCATTTCCAGGCCGCCGCGCACAAAATCTTTCATATTTACACGCACACCTAAAGCCAAACGAGGTAATTTCTTTTTTATCGCCGTAATAATCTCCAGCAATAGCCGGGCACGGTTTTCCGTACTGCCTCCGTACTGATCCTGGCGTTGGTTGGTATAGGGAGATAAAAACTGGCTCAGCAAATAACCATGGGCAGCGTGCAGTTCAACGCCGTCAAACCCCGCTTGGCTGGCAAAATATGCCGCACTGATAAATTTGTTTCTGAGGGCCTCAATTTCATCCACAGTTAATTCCTTGGGCATAGCCCGCATCAGCTTACAGGCAATAGCTGAGGGTGCTGCCGGCTGCAGTCCGTCAGTAGCGATGGGACTGGTTTGACGCCCGGCATGATGAAGCTGCAGTACAGCCTTACATCCATAGGACTGAATGGCTTCGCATAATTGGTTGAGCCCGAATACATAACGGGGATGATCAACGCAGATCTGGGTAAGACTGCCCCGTCCCTGGGGACTGTCAACGCAGGCGATTTCTACAATGATCAATCCCGCTCCCCCGACTGCCCTTTCTTGATAATACTGGATCATGGCTGGGGTCACTTCGCCGTTGATGGACCCTAATCCAGTGGCCATGGCTGGCATCACGATCCGGTTTTTCACTTTGATTGGTCCGATTTGGCCTTCCTGGCCCAGCGCTGTTTGATATATCATTCTGCCCAACTCCTTGTTCTAGTTAAAATAAACCTATTACAATTCTAACATGACAACCTTAAGATTAAACAATAAAGAATATAATAACGAATCCATCCGCTTGTCATCCTGAAGCGCTGCAGATGACAAAGCCACGATATCATATTGGCTGCCAGCGGCGAAAGCAACCAGCAGGCCACAAGGCGCAACCCAATTATCGGCGGCTCTCATCAACCACAAGTGGATGAATCAGTTTTCTATCAATTATTTATTACATAATTTACCTGATTAGCGTCTATGATTCTGAACATACTATTCCTAGAGACAGAAACGGTTCTTGTAAGGAACGCAGCAGAGTCTTCAATTAAGTCCTCTACCGAGATAAATCTTAATCGAATACTACTCTCAGCCCCTTAAAAGAAAACACCGTTACTGTTTCTACAAAAATCCGTTGGTGCGATCGTTGCAAGACATCAGTCTTCATCTTAACCGTTCAGGTTAAAGATGTGAACGATCAAACCAACGGATTAATTTTGGGGTTGGTTTTTATTCATAACTCGTTTTAATCTAGGCAAGCCATAAATCACCCAAAGCAACGGGGTCATAAGAAATAGTTCATAATAATAAAAGGGTCTGTCCATTTGTAAAAGGTCGGGCAATACAGTAGTAAGAGGCAATAACGGCGTATGCCACAACTGTAACATAAAGATGAAATAATAAGAGAAATCGGTGGCTTTATCAAGTCCCAAGAGCACTGACGATGACAAAAACAAGGCCGGCAACTGCCAAATGATAGCGATCAGACTCTGCTGCCACAAAGAAAATTTCTGCTCACCGGCCTCCTGCCAGATGACCCACAAAAAGAGCAAAGCCAGCCCAATATCCAGACCCGGGTAATACATCCCCAGCCAAACTGCCAGGATTGCCGCCAACTGTATCGTATAAAGCCTCAGGATCGCTTTAATGATTGTTTACATCCCCTTTTCAAAAATAACTTTTACATACGGACTATCACGAAAACGATCCGGCGCCACCCAGATATCGTGATTGAAATCCAAATTGACGCCCTGCTCATGGTAAGCTTTCCAGATGATGCTGCTGCAATTAAAATAACGATCATTATGCTTGAAAGCAACCGGATAAAATGTTTTTCCGACATAGCTGCGGCCTGCCTCAATGGCCTTGGCTTTGGTTGCTTGGCTGACGTTTACCTTGATCAGACAAAGATACGAATAATCATTATAATGGCCCAGTGGCTGAATGCAAACTCCATAATCAACATACGCTTCCAGCACTTCCCCATCGCCAAGATAAAGTCCGGCATGGGAATACTGCCCATATGCACAATTCGGCCATCCTCCCAACAATATGTCTCCCGGCTCAAGCAGGTTAAAGGGGATATCACCGGCAGCAGCCATGCCATAACCGGAACCTATGTCGCCGGAGGCAAAGCTGCGCAGATAGGTATAAACCACAGATTTTTTGTTTTGCGCAAGCATCGGCCAGTTCTGAAAAATGACCAGCAGCAATAGCAATAAACCAACTACCGGGAAGATGGTGATCCTGAATTTATCATTCACAATTTGACCTGCTTTCAATGCAAGTTAGCTTTATTACCCTGTTTAGGCAATAAGTTTCATGTCAGTTTATGCACGAATTAAGCATATAAATAATGAAATTACATCATTTTGAACCTATAATTATTATAGAATATTATAATGGGAATCATCGCATTATTTTCGGTTTATTTATAGAAGGAGTATTGATATGAAAAGAGCATTTTTGATCCTGTTGACACTAATGATTCTTTTGTTGCTGGGCGGTTGCACGCAACCAGAAGACAAGAATACAGCCGAACCGATTAAACCGCCAACAGCGGTTGAAACGCCAGGGCCGGAAGAGCCTCCGGCTCCGGCTATCCCGACAGAAAACTTGGACGAGGAGAGCGTTGTCCCTGCCCCGGTGGTTAGAACCCCAACCTTGTCCTGGTATTTTATCCGTAATGATCATCATCAAGTTCCCCAAACGAATGCGCAATATTTAGAATTGCTTGGGCAGCACCAAGCATTTTATAGCATTCCCAATGAAAGCAATAAAATTTATCTTACCTTTGACTGCGGTTATGAATTGGGTTATACCGGACAAATCCTCGATACCCTGGCAGACAAGGGGATCAAGGCAGCCTTTTTCATTACCGGACAATATATTGAAACCCAGCCGGATTTGGTTAAACGTATGCATACAGAAGGGCATCTGGTCTGCAACCACAGTTATCATCATCCGGATTTTTCAACCATCAGTCAGACCCAACTGAATCAGGAGATTAGCAGTCTGGAGGAAAGCTATCGCAATTTGACCGGTCTGGACATGGACAAATACTTGCGCCCCCCCATGGGCAATTTTAACGCCAGCAGTCTGAAATGGACAAAAGAGCTGGGTTATGCGACGGTTTTTTGGAGTATGGCCTGGAAAGACTGGGATCCCCAGCAACAACCTGGAGCTGACTATGTTTATCAGCATGTCATGGATAACATCCACCCCGGCGCAGTCATCCTGATGCATGCTGTGTCGCAGAGTGACACGCAAGCGCTGGATAGGATCATATCTGATTTACAAGCCCAGGGTTATGTTTTCAGCACCTTTGGCAATTAATTCCCAATCTCAGCAGAAAGGCAGAGGGTTCAGATTAAATGGACAGATCGATAGACCTGACAGAAGAAATCAGAAGTATAACTGATAAGCTTAACCGACAAACCCGGCTGAACGATGATGAATTGTTCAGGCTGATTACCTATGCCCGGAGATTGCGCCGCAAATCGTATGAAAATTATCGCTCCTTTTACAATTCATATGACCCCATACTATATCGGGAATACGGTCATTGCTTGCCTCAATTCCGTTATGAACGCGATGATTTCTATGATTTCCTGGTACAAAACCCAGATTTTCTGACCGGTCATCCCCAGCCGCTGTTAGGCTTGGACGACTTCCCCCCTTTTTTACATGAATACTTGCTTTTCAACTACGGTCAAACGATTAACTCGCTGGATATTGCCTCTTTGTTGGAATTGCTGGCGGGTAATACTCAGATTGATGAGAGCTTGCCAGCACCTCGGCAAAAAGAAGTAATTTATAAATATGAGAAAGGCAATTCCTATAAAGAACTGGGATTGAAAAGTCATTTTGAAAAAATCGGGCGTTATGACTTTGTCAGCCGTATTCAGAGTTACCGTTACCTGCGCGGGAACAAGTCCAGCACGGATAAAATTGAAGTTCTGGGACCGGATTATCTGGGAGGTATTTTCACCAATAAAGAGAAATCCATTTATTACTATATATTTTTGACCGAAAGTCATTATCAAAAAGCAGTCAATGCCTGTCAATTATTGAATAATGAGCTTTACGGCAGATAGACCAGGGAGATTTACTTATGCAAAATATTTTGCAGCGCTGGCAGGATCTGCCGCGGGAAGATCTATTTAGCTTTTGGCAAGCAGAAGTCCAATTGCGCAAAGAATTGCGGCAGGACCTTTCCGGTTATCGAGAGCTAAAAATACAGAACCAGGAACAATACGATTTTCTTCGGCTGAGTCTGGCTTACGGAGAAAACCAACCAGTCTTTCTGCACATCCTTTTCTATAACATGGAAAGTTTGCCCGTGCAAGAAGAACTCCTGCAGGGCGCGATGCATCTGCGCCAGGAATTTCTGCGCTTTTTACCCGAAATGATCGTCGCTGCAAATCTTCCGCCCCAGCGCCTGCAGTTTTTGATCAATCTTTATCGCGAGGAATTCTCTGATCAATACCAAGAGATTATTGCCATCCTGAGTAAAGAGCAATGCAAGTATTTACTGGAGCGGACCGCCAACCCAAGCTTGCGCAAGATGTTAAAAGACGATTATGCACGGCACCATCAGCTACTAGCTCAGAGTCATTACGGGCTTGTGCATGATCTGCCATCCGGTAACTATCCAACTGTCTTCGGAGATAAAACAGATCTGCTCAAACAAGCCGTACAACAACTAACTTTCACCTCCACAGGCCATAGCGAAAACCCGTTCTTGCAACTGGGTCAATATCTGGAAGTGGCTGAACAGTTGTATCTGCTGGGCATGCTGAACGAAGCCTTGGCTTTGCTGCAGCTGGTCTATCAGCAATGGATGGCGGATAGAGAGCATTTATCTGCCCAAGATGATAGTATCCTTTATCGATCAATTAACCGGATTCTGACAAAAACACTGTCAATTTATGCTTTGCTCAACAGCAGCACTCCCCATCGATACAGTGAGTATTTATACCAATGCAATTATCCGGAACTACTGGCTGATAAAAATGCGCAAATTTATCTCCATCTATACCAGAATCTACACGCCAGCCAGGACAGCGATCCACAATACACCGTGATCGAGATGAGCCATATATTAAGGCAATATGAGTTTCATTTAGCCAATCCATTGGCAGAATGTTTAATCAACCATGGAAATCTGGATGACCATACTTGGGACATCCTGCTGGCAGAGATTGGTTATGATTTGACCACCATGCCGCATCGCGCCCTGACAACCATGGACCTTTTGCTTTTTTTGATCCGCCATCAGAGAATTATCATAACTAAGTCATGGGCTGCAAAACTCCTGCAAAACTATTTGTCTCTGTATCAATGGATTCCGGCAGCCCAATTCTTTAATCCCGATATTTATAAGCAACTAGCCCCGTCAGTTGATGGTGAACTGTACAAGGAAGCGGAAATAATACGGGCTATAGCCTTCCAACATACCCGCTGCTCTATCCAGGATCTATATCAAAACCGACCTGACCGATTCAAGGATGAAAACAATCCTTTCCTGCGGCAAATGCTGCTGGGTTCATTTTTGGGGGTGAAATAAATGGATCTGCCACAACTCGATGTACGTGATACAATGCTGGAATTATTCTCTTTCCTGGATCAAATCAAAGCAGAATTGCAGATACCGGCCCAAAGCCTGTCAGACAAACAATTCAACCGAAATGAATTAGATGAGTTTATTACAGATTTGAACCATTATTATTACCAGAGCTTTCATGAACGATTTATCCCCCTTTACCGTGCTCATTGGGAAGAAGAAGCCAAGAGACTTTATGGAATCGTGCGTGATGAAGCTGCCCTAAAAGATGATATTATTAAAAACCTGAAGCGCTCCGCGCAAATCTATAACCAGGTTAAAAATGGTTTGAACGTGCTTACGTATAACCATGAACAAATCGATTATCTGCGCATCGGCATCGGACGCAAGCAGGAACAGTTGTTACTGGAACTGATTTATGCCCTCAAGGAAACGGAAACCGTTCTGGCCGAATGCCTGGACTTGCTCCATGCTGGTCATACGCTGGCAACTGAGAAAGAACTGCAAAAAAGCATGAAAATCTATCCGTTTCAATCAATCCTCAAGCATCTGTGGAATGCCTGGGATCCCGACAGCAACACCTGGGGAAGGGATTTTAAACGCTTGTTGATTAACCTGGAACTTTGTGTCAAGCTGTTGGGCAAAATATCCGGCAGTGATGAAAAGCAGGCTGAAGATTGGGATGCATGGCTGGCAGAACTGTATAAAACCGAACAGCATTTGAACAATAAAAAATACTCCTCCGTCTTGAATGAGTGGTATCGGCAGAATCTGCGTCCCCAATTCATGTTATATACGGAGCTGCTGGATCTCAATATCAAGAGGAGAGACCGCAAAGGTATCCAATCCAGCATTAGTATTTTTGAAAATTGGCTGCGAGCGCTGCTTGTTTTACTGGAAAGAACCAATCGCCGTAACGGCAGACCGGAGCCGCTGCTGTTGGAAATGTATTATGTCAATTCCATGGACGCATCCTTAATAAAAGAACTCATTGATCATTTGAGTAAAGCGCGCCAGGATCTTCAGGTTCTCATAAAGCAGCATGGCAAATCGGCCCATCCTGAGTTGGCGATTTTCAGAGAAGCGGCGAGAAACTTTTTAAACCAAACCTGGCCGACCTTCAAAAGGTTGAGCAAAACCAATTCCATGGATTTCAACTTGTTAAACAACATGCTGGCACAGATGCGCAACCACTTCAGCTGGTTGGAAAACCAAATCAATCATCTTGACAACCAGATAGAACACATCCAGAAAATGCAACAACAATATGAACAAATACTGGCTACCATTGATAACTATCAAAACATATTGACTGAAATGAAGAATCAGTTGGCCAGGACTTTGGCCCCCCGCAATTTAAACCGCCGCTTCAAAGATTGGGAGGTACGGGTGGAACATATACCGCTACATAAAGATGAATCATTTCCGGTTGAGTATCTAAATCTGTTGGAGCATGGGCAGACCCTGGCAGGACAGGATTATATTATTGATGAAGAAGATGGTGATCTGTTTATATTCGGGCTGGGAGAACGCAAGGAAGCGCTGGTTCCCAATATCAAACTGAGAGAAGGATGATCCATGCAAGAAATACCTACCCGGCAAAATCATGGTAACACTCAAGAAAACCAGTTTTATTCTCATCTGCTGGATTCTTTGGGAAATATGAATGAACTTTTAACCAATCAATACCCTGCATTGCATCAAGATATCACCAGCTTCTTGTCTGCGCGTGAACATAATAGTGATCAAGCCGCCCTGCTCGACGCCATCCGTTTTAAACTTTACGCACTGCTGGCACTAACCCGCTGATTCCTTCAGAAACGAATCGGAACTGCCCAAGGGCAGTCCCGATTAAATCTTAATATGAACTATTATGTCGCTTAGTATTCAAAAGATTGCAGCGGAATATCGAGGGCTGATTTGTCGCCATCTTTGACAATATCAGCTACTGCCCATACATTGGGCACGACATTACGAACAAAATATTTGGCTGACAGGATCTTGCCAATATAGAATTGATAGTCATAATGATCCGGTCCCACCTCTTGTGCTTTTTGGGAAGCCAGCAGCGCCTGATCAAGAATACACCTGCCAGCATACAACTGGGATGTGGCTGTCAGAATACGGCGTGCATAGAGCGGCAGCATACCGAACTCTTTCTGACTGAAATAGCCTCCGATGGCCATCTGCAACTGGCCATAAGCATCCAGTGCCCTTTCCAGGATTGCGAATTCCCGGTTCAGGCTAAGATCCATCTGACCAGCCGCGCCGGTTGCCGCTGCTTCAACACTGGCTTTGTGAGCAGCGCAAAAATCCCTCATCTCCTGAATGAATGCTGCAAAAGCTGCCCCTTTGCCCATAGTCCATTTACGTCCTACCAGATCCATGGCCTGAATAAAATTGGTCCCCTCCCAAATGGAATAAATCTTCACATCTCTGGCAATCTGGGCAACCGGATACTCTTCACAATAGCCATAACCACCATACGCTTGGATCGCTTCGCCAATCAGCCACCAGGCTTCGTCGCTGGGATAAGCTTTACACAGCGGAGTAGAAATTTCCACTAAATCATTGGCTTTTTTGCGCTTGTCGGGATCAGGGTCACAATGGCGTACATCAAAGGCAAAGAAGGCTTTATACATCATGGCCCGCATGGCTTCAACATGAGCTTTGCCCATGAGCAGTGTCCTTCTGATATCCTCATGTTTAATAATGCTGACCCGATCACCTTTGGGATTGCTCATCAGACGTCCCTGGATCCTCTCCTGGCAGTAATCACGCGCATTGTAAAAGGCGTTGGCAGTGCAGGCCAAGGCAGCCAGACCGGTTTCCATGCGAGCACCGTTCATCATATCGAACATCTGTGCCATTCCTTCACCGACTCCGTCGTTTTCCAGTGGGTTTTTTCCCAATAACCAGCCGCGGCAAGCTCCGTTTTCGCCCATACTCAGGGAAGCCGTCACTGATCCGTACTGACCCAGCTTATGCTCGATGCCGGTAGTCTGGACGTCGTTGTCGGAAAGACTGCCATCCTCGTTAACCCAGAACTTAGGAACGATAAAAAGAGATATTCCTTTGGTTCCTTTGGCTGACCCTTCCACCTTGGCCAGATAAAGATGGATAATATTATCAGTAAAGTCGTTATCCCCTCCGGTGATGAAAATCTTGCTGCCTTTGATTTTAAAAATACGGGGATCATCTGTCGGAAAAGCCTTGGACAAGATATCCCCGACATCTGAACCGGCGGTCGATTCCGTCAGGCACATGGTCCCCGCCCAGGTACCGTCCATCATCTTGGGCAAAAACATTTCCTTTAAGTCCGATGTGGCAAAACTTTGAATTAATTCCGCCGCTCCGGTGGTCAACATAATATAGGGCAGGAAAGCCGGATTGGCTCCTAAAAACATTTCCCATACCGCAAATCTTAAAATCGTGGGTAACGTCATGGCGTCTTCTGCCTCATCAATATTGCTGCTCCCCCACCCTTCTGACTGCAACATTTTATACAAAGGACCGAAGCTGGCAGGAGTTATAACCTTTCCGTTGGCGTATTGACAAGGATTGGAGTTTCCGTCTTCATTGCTGGGTTCAATTAATTCCTTGGACATCTTGAAACAGGGATCTAAAACCGAATCAACATCTTCCTTGGAGTAATAGTCTGCAAAACGTGGATAAGCAAATATTTCTTCGGTAGGCAGCCACTCTTTGAGAATAAATTTAAGGTCGCGCGTATTCTTATACGCAAAATTAGCGGTCACTCTCTTACCCCCTTAAATCAATTTTACTTTTTTCAGGCTTCTGCTTGGATAATGATCGTTATTGCACCCCCCTCTCCCGGAGCCGATTATTCCAGCTGCTCCAATAAATGTAAATGTATGTTTCTCAAAGTCCTTTTTCGCTAGTTCACAGGGTAATTCCTTCTTTTCTTGATGTGATTGTTGAATTATTCATAAAAATCTAAATAGTCTTAATTTCCGATATTTTTATTATTCAACCGTATTATATCCACTTCAAATGTAGTCTTGGAAATCATGTTGATTAACGGCTGTCGCACCCGAAATAAACATTTATACAAAAAACAGGATTTTTAAAAGATTTGTTGAACTTGTATAGATATTTATCGAAAGGAGGTCAATTGTTAAATAATTGTCGACCCAACGGTTGGGAGATTAATTAATAAATAATTACGGGGAGGAAATTATGTCAAAGAGTACCACAAACGAAAAAGCAGGTTCTATTTCTGAAGTAAGAGTTGCAGGCCAAGTGCAGGAGCTGGTTGCAAATCCTTCGCCGCTGGGCTTATTAGGTCTGGCAATGGTAACCCTGGTAGCCTCAACGCAAAAACTAGGAATCACCGACGGCGTAGCCTACATCATCCCCTGGGCAATTTTCCTCGGTGCTGCCGCCCAGTTTGTGGCAGGGCTGATGGATTACAAACACAACAATACTTTTGGCGCCACAGCTTTTTGCGGATATGGATTCTTCTGGTTTGCGGTGGCCATGACCTGGTATATGAAGGTAACCGGAACGTTTGGTGAAGGAGCTGGTTTTGATCCTCATCAGCTGGGTTATGCTTTTCTGGGTTACTTTATCTTCACCGCCTTTATGACGATTGGTGCAATGGGGGCCAACAAGGTATTGTTCATTATCTTCTTCCTGATTGACTTGCTCTTCCTGGGGCTGTTCATGAGTACGCTGGGCTGGGGCGGAGAAGCATGGCACATGCTGGCCGCTTTCTCTGAGCTGGGAATCGCCATCGTATCTTTCTACGGTTCGGCAGCCACGGTACTGAATACCCATTATGGTTTCACCGTTCTGCCGGTAGGAGCACCCTTTGGCTCTCTAGCCAAGAAAGCTGCAGCTCTTAAGAAATAGTTTTATTGCTTAATCTTATCTGATAAAAGAATTCACCCCGCTTGAGCACTATGGCTGAGCGGGGTGATTTATTTCCATCTATTATTTCTATCTTTTTATGCAAACCATTTATAAACCAATTATTGAGCTGCCTTTAACCAATAATCCGCCAGGATGCTCTGGCCATAAGTGGTTCCGGGCACTGCCCAACGAGCATTGAGTTGCAGCCAGGTGGGAGCGATTCCTTTGCTGACCAGAACAAAACGCGGATCGACCAATACTTTGCCCTTCAGCAGAGCTTCTTTGGTGGCATAAGCATAAAGATGCTGAATATGGGCTTCAACTCCGGCGGCTGAGGTCGCAAAGGTTGCACCATGTAAGCCGGCCGTAAAAGTCACCAGATCGGAATCTGCTCCATTCAATGATTCCTGGCCGGTCAGTGGGGATCCGGTAGCCCATAGACCGCAATAATTGTTCTGTTCTGGTGTTACCGAGCCGGTAAACTGCCAGTAACCGGTTTCCTTGGCGGCCTGGCAAAAGGCAATGTCCCCTCTGATCCCGTATTCTTTGCCAATATCAATATAAAGCTGAGCCAGATCGGGAATCGGTTTAAATTCCAGACCGCTGGCGGCTGCCTTGGCCATCAGGCGCGGGGTCTCCTGCTCAATCCAGGCGTTTAATTGCCCGGCAGTTAAATAAGCATCACCCATAATGGTAATATCCGCGTGGTTGACTACGGACCCGTCCGGCAGATTGATCACCGCCTGGTATTTACTGAGCTGGGACAAATAGGTTTTAAATACTGTCAATTGCTCATTGCTGAAATCAGACGGCTGTCGGCTCAACAACTCCTCTGAATTGATGACCTTGCCATCCATTAATTTTAAATTGGTTCGGCAAGCAGCCAGGTCTTTTAAAAGCTTTAGATTTGCCTGCGCCTCTTCTGTTTGCGCTTGCCCTCCAGGTTGATCGGACGGTATGGTTTCTTCGCCGCTGACCGGCAGATTATAATTTATCACCACGGTTCTTGATTCATTGATCCAATCCACTTCGCAGTCCATGGCTTCGCCTACCGCGCGCAACGGGATCATGGTCCTGCCCCGTTCACTTATGTAGGCTTGGCCTAAATCCGCCGGGATCTCCAAAACACTTCCGTCAATGATGATCTGCACATCCTCCCCCCGCGAATCAGGCCAAATATCTATGCTTGCCTTTTTCCAGAGGATGATTACCTGACGTTCTTCTTCGACCCACTCTACTTTGGCGCCCATATTTTCGCTGATCACTCTAAGCGGAACATAGGTACGACCTTCGATGATGACCGGTTGCTGATCATCCGCTGGAATGGTCAGCTTCTCATTGTTTATGTATATATTGAAATCGCTGGCTGCGGATGATGGCTCTGCCCCAGCTGGTGCAACCATGAGCATTGCCAGAATAAAGCATAAGCAGCCTATAAGGTTTTTTTTCATCCATTTCTTGAACAAATCTTTATCCTCCTTGAAGCGATTTTAGGCACAGTTACGATATTTCGACTTTTGTAGTTTTAGAATAACAATTCCCAGGAGAAAATGAAAGTCCCAAAGAATCCTGCCCTTTATCGTTGTTTCCTATATCTACAACATTTCCGCAAAAATCTTACAGATAAATGAGCTGGAGAGTTGTCCATGTGGTCAGTCGGGCAGGAGTGAAATGTTGGATCGTGACAAAAGGCCCCTACCCAACGGTTACCTTTCTGGCGCAACGGGCAGCATAAGCGTAATTCTGGTGCCGATATTCACCCTGCTTAAAATCTCAATATGACCGTCATGCCGTTCGATAATCCATTTAGCGATCGATAATCCCAGACCAGTTCCGCCTGTGGCCCGGGCCCGGGATTCATCCGCCCGGTAGAATCGATCCAATACTCGGGGCACCGCTTCAGGAGCGATTCCTATGCCTTCATCCTGTACAGTCAGGCGGGCATATCCTTGGGCCGAGAAAACTGAAATGGTTATCCTTTGGCCGGGAGGAGTGTATTTAACCGCATTGTCAACCAGTATCCGCATTGACTGTTTAATCAGGCTCTTGTCGGCATTGATGAAAACCGAATTCAAATGATCAAGGTATTCATGTCCCTTGTCAATCATCTGGGTTTCCCGCAGTACTTCTTCCGCCAGGGAAGCCAGATCAAAACATTCCATATTAAGCGCCATGGTATTGTTGTCACCACGAGCCAAGAACAAAAGCTGTTCCACCATTTCTTTCATATTGGCAGTTTCATCTTTGATGGCATCAATTGATTCCTGCAGGGCTTTCTCGTCTTTTTTACCCCAGCGGTCCAACAGATTGGCATATCCCTGAATAACAGAAATCGGTGTCCTCAGCTCATGGGAGGCATCGGATACAAACCGAACCTGGGAACGGTAGGATTCATTGATACGGTCCAGCATGGCGTTGATCGCTGCAGCAAGGCTCTGCAGTTCACTTTGCGTTTCACCGACTGAAATTCTGGTATCCAGTTTGGCGGCATTTATATTATCAAGCTTGCCAGCCAGCGCTTTCAGTTGCTGCGGTGAAAAGTCCGCACTAAGGTTCTGGGCTGCTTCGGCTAATTCCTGGATTGGTCTTAAGGTATGGCGTATCAAATGGGCACCGGAGGAGATATTTTTTAACAGCATCAATAGTTCAATGACCAACAGCACCGCCAATATTAACAAGCAGATCGGCAAGGTTTTCTGCGGCTGGTAAGAGAGAACATAAACATCATTATCAGCTTTAACGGTTATATTATAAGAAATGTTTTTTAGCAGTTGCCGGGTGCTCATATCTTCTGCATAGGCCAGATGAAAACTCCTGGGGCTTTCAGCTGTTTGGGGAGGTAAATGCTTTTGCAGGAATGCGGGGATTTGAAATGGCCTTTCTAATTGCGCATGGGATGAAATACTGTATTCAGATAAGGCCAGCCAGTTGTTAGCTTCAGCGGAAGGCAGACTGGTCTGGTTCAATATTTCAGCTGATAAAGCTGCAGTTTGCTCCGCCCGTACCAGTAATCCGGAAAGCAAAAGCAATATCAGCATTACATCAAGGATAAAAAAAATGCCCAGCATGCGGAAAAACAATCTGAAATTGAGTTTCCATACGATAGAGAATCTCAGCTTGTCACTGAAACGGTTATAAGTTTTATCGGCAGCATGGTTACTCATCTTTGATCACATATCCTACTCCTCTTACCGTATGAATCAGTTTAATATGAAAGACCTCATCAATTTTTCCCCGTAAAAAGCGCACATAGACATCAACCACATTGGTATCTCCGGCATAATCATAACCCCAGACATTCTCCAGCAGGGTTTGCCGTGACACCACCAAATCTTTGTTTTTCAGCAGAAAGTAAAGCAGGTCGAATTCGCGTTTGGTAAGGTCAATGGCTGTATCCATTAAAGTAACGGTGTGGCGGCTGGTATCCAGCAGCAGTCCTGCTGCAGACAGCACCTCGGATGGTTCTGATTTATTAGCCAGCCTCATCGTAGTGCGGATGCGAGCCAGAAGTTCTTCAATGGCAAAAGGTTTGGTGATATAATCATTTGCCCCGCTGTCCAAGCCGGCCACCTTATCTATTACACTGTCCCGGGCAGTCAGTAAAATGACTGGAACAGAAGAAACACGGCGAATCCTGCGCAATACTTCCATACCGCTCATCTGAGGCAACATGACATCCAGCAGAATCAGGTCGAACTCGCCTGTTTCAGCGAGTTCCAGACCGGTTCTGCCATCGAAAGCTTTGGTGGTTGCATAACCTTCATAGCCAAGCTCAAGTTCAATAAATCGGGCAATTTTCTCTTCATCTTCAATAATCAGTATTTTCCAGCTCATAGCTACCTGCACATTCAAAAGATTTATATATCATTGATTGACTTTTTCAGGTTTTCAGCAGCATCTGCCGCACTATTCATTGCATTATTGATGGTATCACTGGTGAAATCGGGTCCCACAAAACGATAACGCAGAGCAAAGAACAAACCGATAATAATCAGCGGAATTGTCACCCAAAAGGCAAATATTATCAGTAGTGCCAGTACGGTTACCGGAAAAGATGCTTTGACTTCCGTACCTTTAAAGACTTCAAATGAATTGGAGTTGCCTTTGCGAATTATATCCAGCAAAAATTTCCATGCCTTTTTAACCGAAGCCCCGAAAGAGTTCTCAGATTTATTGTTATTCTTATGATGATTTTCCTTGGCATGCAAAAGTTGCGGGACTTCTGGGGAAGCAGCAGTTTTTTCGCTGTTGAAATAACCGCCTCCGTGGGGAGCTTGTATCTTGCCCTGTTTCTCCAGACGAATAACCGCTTCCAGTAAATCTCCATTGGCTGCATCCAGAACAGCCTTGGCTTCTTCGAAGCTAATATTAGCCATGGCACAGATCTTTTCCGCATTTTCTAAAGTTGTCATACTAATTCCTCCTTATTCTCGTCAGTATTTTCAACAGTTATTTCTGGGTCTGGATTACATTTGCTTATGTATCAATACTAACCGCAGAGACTTAAAGGAAAATTAGCCTTACATTAAAAATAGATTAAAAAATATTTAACCCGGTTTTATTATAACTGATTATTGGAACGGCGTAATCGAGAGATAATAGAAATGAATCAAATTTTTCTCTGCGCTGAACACTCTCTTATATTCTCTGAAAATCTTATATAATTTAAACAAGCGCCGACAGGTCACGAGATAGTATAATGCCGGCTTATTGTATGGTTGTCTTACAAATGCATGATGGGAGTTGATTGGGTTGATCGTCTGCACCATTGGTTTTTCCAAGAAGGACCTGAGAGAATTCATTCATCGCCTGCAAAAAGCAGGCGTTAAGAAGGTTATTGATATTCGTCTGAATAATACTTCCCAGCTGTCTGGATATGCAAAAAAGCAGGACTTGGAGTTCATTCTGGAATTAGTCGGTATCGGCTATGAACATCGCCTTGCATTTGCACCTGACGAAACACTAATGAAAGATTATAAAGGAAAAAAGATCACCCGGACGGAGTTTGAACGCAGATTCGATAAACTGATGAAGGAAAGGGATGCACTGGCGGGTTTTAATCTACAAAACGAACCAGATGTCGTCTGTTTGCTTTGCAGCGAGGATAAACCAACTGAATGCCACCGGCAGCTGGTTGCGGAGAATTTACAAAAATATCATGAAGGAATCGTGATCAATCATTTATAATGCATTTCTGGTGACAGGCACGGCAATACTGTCTTAACAGATTCAAACCCAGGGTCTTTCTTTACCGAAAGACTCTGGGTTTTTTGCAGTTTGTCAAACCATTTGGCCAACCACTCCGCAGTGATGGAAAGCTTATACCATACGCACTTTCCATATAATCTACTTGGTTTTAAACTTCTCCGGTTTTTCAACTCCCATCCTTGAGCCTTCTTTTCGCCCCATTAATAAGATCACCGATAAATGAAGATATAATGGCGAAGAAATCATATTTAATGATAACAACCGATTATAAAATAGATCAAATCAATAAAGAGAAAAGAAAACCAGCCGACTATCGTCTCATTTTTCCAAATATTTATTTTATTTAAAAACGCAATATTTTATTTCATTGCGTTATAATATATCTATATATAAAATACTTGGGAGGTGTAAGTAAGAAGGTTGCTGATTGGTAATGATCTGTCCTGAATAAAAATAGAAAAATTGGAGGTGTCTGTTAGCATGTCAGAAATAAAATATGAAAATCGACCCTGGCTCAGACATTATGCAGCACAAGTTCCGGCACATATTGACTACGACAAAGTTTGTATCCACCAGATGTTGGAAGATTCGGCTGAAAAATATTCCGATCATAACGCTCTGATTTTTCAAGGCTATTTTGTCAATTACCGCGAGCTGAAAGATATGGTTGACCGTTTCGCTACCTGTCTGGCTGATTTTGGGATTATAAAAGATGATAAGGTGGCGGTGTTGCTGCCTAACTGCATTCACACAGTAGTCGCTTACTACGCCATTTTAAAAGTGGGTGCAGTAGCAGTGATGAATAACCCCTTGTATTCGGACCGTGAATTGGAGTATCAGTACAATGATTCCGGCTCCAAAGTCCTGATCTGTATGGATTGGCTGGCGGAACGGATGGTGGCTCTACGGTCGAACACGGGCATAAAACAGATCGTATCGGCTTCCCTGGCCGATTATTTGTCTGAAGAGAAGGCTGGCAGCATCCCGGCTGCTCCGCTGCCTAAGGCCGAGGATGTATATGACTTCAAATGGTGTCTGGCAGAATATTCCCCTGAGCCCCCTCAGGTTGAAGTGGATTGGAATGATGTAGCGGTTCTGCAGTACACCGGCGGGACTACCGGCCTTCCAAAAGCGGCCATCCTCACCCACAGCAACTTGAGCTCCATGATCCAAATGTATAAGGCCTGGATCTATGATGTTGTACCCGGAAACGACATTATGCTGGCCGCCACCCCCGTATTTCACATCCTGGGGATGCAGGTGGCCATGAACCTGCCCATCTATATGGGCATGAGCAATGTACTGATTCCCCGGCCTACCCCAGATGTCTTGCTGGAAGCAATCCGCCTTTACCGGCCTAATTTCTCTCCTTTGGTACCCACGCATTACATAGGCATGCTCCAGCACCCAGACCTGGCCAAAACCGACCTGACCTGCTTTAAAGGACTGTTTTCGGGCGGTGCTTCACTGCCGGTAGATGTTCTGCACCGTTTTGAGGAAGTCGCCAAAGCCAGGATTTGTGAAGGCTTCGGCATGTCAGAAACCTCTCCTCAGACCCACCTCAATCCTTATGGCGAAGGTGTCGTTCGCAAACCAGGCAGCATCGGGGTTGGCTGGATAGATACAGAGATCCGTGTGGTGGACATTGATACCGGCCAGGATGCTCCGGTAGGACAGTCGGGCGAAATGTGGTTTAGAGGCCCTCAGGTGACCAGCGGATATTATAAAAAACCGGAGGAAACGGCTCTGGCAATTACCGAAGATGGCTGGCTAAAATCAGGTGACATTGTGTATATGGACGAGGACGGCTATTTCTTCGTGGTAGACCGCAAGAAGGACATGATCATTTCCGGCGGCTACAATATATATCCCCGTGAAATCGAGGAGGTCTTCTACAAACATCCCAAGGTCAACAAAGTGGCTGCTATTGGGCTCCCCGATGAAAAACGCGGTGAAAATGTGGGCGTTTACATCTCTCTTCAGGAAGGTGAAACAGCTACTCCCGAGGAGTTTATGGAATTTTGCACCCCTGAGCTGGCCAAATACAAATGGCCAACGGTTATCGAGATCTGGGATCAATTGCCGGAGAGCAATGTCGGTAAGCTGCTTAAACGCGAACTGCGTAACATGGTGCTGAAAAAATAATATGTAGCGGAGTTGCTGACAACTTTAGCTCCCTTTGGAATGACATAGAATGATGCTGGGGGTATGCCCGGTTTGGGTATACCCCC
>CAZACF010000004.1:21634-31944 GCA_964483565.1 uncultured Syntrophomonas sp.
CCTTTGGAATGACATAGAATGATGCTGGGGGTATGCCCGGTTTGGGTATACCCCCAATGTCTACTTACGAACAGCAGCAGCCAATCTCTCCAGCGCTTCCAGCAGAACTATGGTGGGGCAGGCCAGGTTCATTCGTTCGAAGCCGGCGCCTTCTTCACCGAAGATATAGCCTTCATCACAAAATACTTGCGCCTCAAAATGCATAAACTTCTCCAGCTCATGTTGGTTTAAGCCCAGCCCTTTGAAGTCCATCCATTGCAGATAGGTGCCTTCCAGGTCAAAAACCTTGATGAGCGGTATGTTCTCCGCTATAAATCTCTTTAGCTCCAGGTGATTGTAATAAATAAGCGCCAGCAGCTGCTCCAGCCATTGCTCACATTGTGTGTAGGCAATTTCGCATGCTTTGTAGCCCAAAATGTTCAAGGAAAAGAATCCGTTGGATTTCATTGCCTGTAAAAATCTACTGCGGATACGGGGATTGGGAATAATAATATTAGAGGTCTGCAGACCGGCCAGGTTGAAGGTTTTGCTGGGTGCGGTGCAGACGATCATATGGTTGGCCAGTTCTTCCGACAGGGTGGCAAATACCGTATGTTGGTGGCCGGGCATGATCAAATCGAAATGAATCTCATCGGAAATAATCAGGACTTGATGGCGCAGACATATTTCCCCGATGCGGCCAAGTTCATCCGGAGTCCACACCCGTCCCACCGGATTATGGGGACTGCAGAACAATAGCACTTTGTTGCGGGGGTCACGGGCTTTTTGCTCCAGGTCATCATAATCTATGACATAGGTTGAGCCATTAAAAGCCAACGGGTTCTTGACCAGGGTACGCCGATTGGCTTCAATGGCAGCATAGAAAGGGTAGTAAACGGGCGGCTGGATGATGATCCCGTCGCCTTCATCCGTTAACGCTTTGATGGCCATAAAAAAAGCATTGACAACTCCGGGCGAACCTACGATCCATTCCTTCTTAATAGACCAGTAATGTCTTTTTTTCATCCAGCCGCAGACCGCCTCCAGGTAGCAATCCGTAGGCATGGTATATCCCAATATGGCGGTATCAATATACTTTTTTAACCCCTCAATGATTTCGGGCGGATTTTTTAGCTCCATGTCCGCTACCGAGAAGGGAATCACGCCCGGAGAAACATTAGGGTTCCATCCTTTCATCTGCTCCCACTTGCTGCACCCCGTGTTGTTTCGATCCACTACGGTGGTGAAATCGTACTGCTGCTTGTCTCTCATCCCACATTGCTCCAGTCTTAAATTATTACATATGAACCATCATGGCTGTCGGTCACAACCAACAATGAAAATACAGGGCACCCCGGAATTGAAATTCGCATAATCAATATTTTCTTGCATAGAAATCCCACAAAAACCGTAAATAATGATATTATTCAAGCTATTTTTTATATAATTGGCCTGTTTATCAATTTCTTTGCCTATATTCGTCAGCAAAACCCAATATTAACGCATTTAAAAAAACACAAGCAGACAAATTTTTTATGGAAAATGTTGTAATCTATTTATACCCCTTTTGCCAATGTCCAGATTTCTTGGATTATGGAGGTAACAAATATGCTTGAAGAAAAATTTAAAAACATCGTTGCCCGTTCCTGTAAATTAGTCATCATTATGCTCATACTGACATGGCTGAATTACCTTTATAGCCGGATGAAGACTCCTATCTTTTTTGATTATTCGTTTTTCTTTCCGGTCATTATGTCGGTTGTTGCAGTATTGCTGGTGCTAATGATTTATTTTCATATCCGCAATATCAGCAGACTCTATAACCAAGTTCCGGAAAGTGAATGCAGCAGCCGTTGCCTTGCAAAAAGCCAATTACTTGACAATATTGGTCATGAATTGCGCACGCCGATGATTGGTATTATGGGATCTGCGGATCTTCTCAAGCATAGTGCGCTAGACGCTGAACAAACGGTGCATCTTGATACGATCAATACTTGTGGCAGAAAACTGTTAAACTTGATTGATATGATTCTGGATATGGCAAGGGCTAACAATCACACCGGCAATGACCTGGCTACCGGCAGATGTGAAATTCCTGATGGGGAAGTAAAGACTGACTATGTAAGTGTTCAAACCAGCGCTTACCTTTTCAACCAATTCCTGCCAGTCAATATTTTGTTGGTTGAGGATAATGAACTGAACCAGAAGCTTATCATCCAGATGCTGGTTAGTTACGGTTTCGAAGTTGCTTCCGTCAGTAATGGCCTGGAATGTCTGCAAATTTTACAGGAAAAAGATATTCACCTCATCTTGATGGATATGCAAATGCCAGTCCTGGATGGTTATGAAACCACACGCAAAATACGGGCCAACAGCCGGTATGATCATATCCCGGTAATTGCCATAACCGCCAATACTCTCAGCTATGATCCTGAAAAATGTATAGCATGCGGATGTTCATCCTATTTGCCCAAACCGTTTACCGCCGATGAATTAGCCCAGGAGATTAATGTCCATTTAAAAATCGATCACACTTGCAATCGTGCACAAACCGCCGACGAGCTAATCAATCAGCTGCTCCCGGAATTTATTGAAATCCTGGCTGAAATGCTGACAGATCTGCACAAAGCAGTCGACCATCATGATATGGCTGCCATCCAGGAATTAAGCCATGCTATCAAAGGAACTGCCGGCATGTATGGCTTTATGCAGATATCAGTAACCGCTGCCTTGATCGAACAAGCCGGCAAGGGTAAAGTTTATTCTCAGATTCCGTTGCTGATCAATCAGCTGGACAGGTATTATCAACAGATCATCATTCGTCAAAAGGAAAATATCGTCGGCTAAGCCTTAATCCCATTATGGTGCGGTTGTAATCGCTGACATAGACCCTGCAATTGCAGAGGTTTGCCGTGTCCGAGATAGAATTCCTTTACTCCCATCCCATACAGTTTACGCATACTCTCCGCATGCTTTTGCCCATCATGCAGAAATGGCGGTTGAGCAGCCTGTCCATAGAGAAGATACTTGCGCACCAACAGATCTCCCACCACCGCAGAGCCTTGCGGCAATACCACAGAGGCAGATCCCAGAGTATGCCCGGGAGTTGCCACCGCCAGGGCGTCTACTCCATATTCTTTCAGATCCAAATCCTGGTCGAAAACAATCTCCGCCTCAATCCCATACCTCTTTTTAACCTGCATGTTTTGACCAATCGCTTTGATCAGCGCAGCCAGTGCATGGGTTGGGTATAAAGGGGCCTGGGTTCCATTGATAAAGTAAGGCAAGTCGTTTTCCTGGATCGCGATTGGTACATCCAGTTTTCTTTTCAGTTCGTATACACTGCCAAAATGATCGATATGTCCATGGGTCAAAAATATCATGCTGACATCGGACTTCTTCACCTCGTTTTCCTGCATGGCTTTTAGAATGCCGGAGCTAAAACCGGGATCACCACTGTCAACAATAATGGTTTTTTTATCGATCAGCAAATAACTGTTGGCAACCCGTAACGGAATTCTAACCACTTTCGTTCCGCTCATTCTTGTTCCTCCCGAGCCTTATTCTTGAATCATTATACCACCATTACCGCTTCATTAAAAAAGCAAAAGCAAGCATGTTCTCTGAGAATGAAATGACAGATTCTGATGCTTGCCAATCATAAGGGGGTATGCAATACTAATATTTATTGAATATTCTGTTATTAAGGAGAAATCTTTTATGTCGACCTTGCTCATAACCGACAGCACTGCCTACCTGCCCGACTCTATCATAAAAGAATGCGGGATCACCGTTGTGCCATTGAACGTTCATCGGCCCGATCAGGTTTTCAAAGAAGGGCAAGGACCCAGCAACCAGGAGTATTATCAATACATGCGAAGCAATCCGGTTTTCCCCACAACTTCCCAACCTTCTGCCGGTGAATTCCTGGAGTTGTTCAAGCAGCTTGGCCCGAATGATGAAGCGCTGACTATCTTGATTTCCTCCAAATTGTCAGGCACGGTGCAATCAGCTCAAATAGCGGTTTCCATGCTGCCCGACGATCACCCGCCGGTCACCATTATCGATTCAATGTCCGCAGCCATGGGGTTAGGGTTCCAGGTCATTCGGGCTGCTGAAATGTTGGCCGCAGGCGATCCTTTGCATGGGATCAAAGCGGAAATTGAAGCCATGAGCCAGATCATGCAAATCTATTTCATGGTCAATGATCTTGAATATCTGGTGCGGGGCGGCAGGATCAGCAAATTAAGCGGCATTTTGGGAAACGTCCTGCAACTGAAACCGATCCTGACGGTCAAAAATGGGGAGATTGTCTTGTTTGAAAAAGTGCGTACAGCTGGCAAAGCGCTCCAGCGGATTCTCGATGAAATGGAGCAACATCGTCAAACCCTGCATAAAATCTGTGTGCTCCACGTTGATGCCCTGGAAAACGCGCAGCAATTACAAAACAGATTGCAAAACGAGTATGATCTGCCCATATATTTGGTTGAGGCCGGTCCTGTCATCGGCACTCATGTCGGGCCGGGATGTTTGGCGGTAGTCTATTATTAAAAAGGCTGTCCGATTTCAGTTTTCGAACAGCCCGCGCTGCAAATATCCATAATTTGGTTTTCCAACTGTAATCGGCGTTTTTGGGGCGCCGATTACTTTTTCTTGCCGGCTGAATGATCGCGCCCCGTGAAATAGTTGTACCAGGCAGAAGTTTGATACAAATCCCAGTCAACCGGAGGAAGATATTGATTCTCCAGCTGGTCTTGCTCCTGATAGGCTTTCAACAAGGCATAAGCCCTGACCCAAACACATTTTTTTTCATTGGGAAAAACCTCGCACCAGCCGTTATAACTGCCGCCGCAGGCACCGTTGCGCTGATTTTTGGGACATTGCGACATAGGGCAAAGATACGCTAGGTCCAGCAAGGCACAATCACCGCAATCTCTGCAGTTGTTGCCCATTACCTTGAGCAGATGTTCCAGTTTGTAACGGCGCGGATCTTTAACTCCCGCGTAATAACGGTGCAGCAACGGATATAATTTTTGGTCGGGGGTAAAAAACAGCTTATGAAACAGGCGCATCATCCGGTAATTAAGCCCGCCTCTTATTTCCGGCGGCAGGACGCTGCGATCGGCCACGTCTTGTGTATTTAAGCCCGACTGCTCGTCCTTGGTGTAAAAATAAAAACCCTGCGGCTGGGGATAATCAAACTCGGGCAGCAGTTTTTCCCAATCGGCGCTGAGTTCTTCCCCCTGGTCAATGATATATTCAACCTGTTCATACTTGATATTGTGCCCGCCGATATCCACGCCATCAAAACCCAAGCCTTTCATTACCGCAAACATTTTGGCTGCCCGCAGCAGTCTGGCCCCCACTCCTTTATCCTCGGCAGTCCTTTCCTGATCCAGTTCGGCCAGCAGTTTGTCGGTGACTACACTGCCCGGCAATTGGTTGGCATTCATCATCCTGGCTGCCCCATAGGGCAGGATATAAAGATTGGCAATGACCGGCAAATCAGCGTCGATATTTTTTATGAACTGCAAGACTTCATGGAATTTGCGGGCATCATAACCCAGCTGGGTTATGATAAATCCTGCTCCATGGCTGATTTTTTTGCGCAGTTTATGGTACTGACTCACAAGTTCTGCTTCGCTGGCTTTAAAGGGAGAGACCACGCTACCGGCAAAAAATTCACCGGGCTGATGAAAAACCGATTTACCGGCTTCTGTAACCTCCAACCCCTGATTAATTTGGGAAACGAGATCCATGACCTGAACCGAGTCCAAATCAAAAACCGGTTTGGGACGACCATTAAATCCGCTGACCGGATAGTCGCCGGTCATGACCAAAAGGTTCCTGACACCGGCCCGGTTTAACGCATACAGTTCGGATTCAATCTGATTGCGGTTTTTGTCTTTACAGGTAAAGTGAACCAACGGTTCGATACCCAGCTTTGAAATCTCCATGCCCAGGCAGGCAGCCGATAAAGCCGGTTTGCCGCCAGGATTGTCGGTGATGGAAAGAGCATCGATCATTCCTCCCCGGGCTGCCTGTTGGGCAGCCTGTATAGCATTCTCCTGTGCCTTTTCATGGGCTCCCCGACCGGGCACCAGTTCCCAGGTTACCGTGAATTTATGCTTGTCACGCAATGACTCTTTAAATCGGTTGCCGTTCATTTGATTTCCTCCTGAAACTCACCGGAAAAGATACGGCCGGGGTTGACCCGACCGCTGATCATGTATCTGGTTTTACAAATCGGTCTTAGGACATATTTTTAATCAAAGCATCTGCAAACTGTGAACATTTAACTTCTGATGCGCCCTCCATAAGTCTGGCAAAATCGTAGGTCACAACTTTGCTGGCGATGGTTTTTTCCATGGCCGCTATGATCAAATCGGCAGCCTCATCCCATTTCAGGTGTCTGAGCATCATCTCTCCGGAAAGGATAACGGAAGATGGATTTACTTTATCCAGGTTGGCATACTTGGGAGCGGTGCCATGGGTGGCTTCAAAAATAGCATGTCCGGTCTGATAATTGATGTTGGCACCAGGGGCAATGCCTATGCCGCCTACCTGCGCCGCCAGGGCATCCGAAATGTAATCACCGTTCAAGTTCAAGGTCGCCACGACATCGAATTCTACGGGGCGGGTAAGGATCTGCTGCAGGAATATATCTGCGATGGCATCCTTGATGATGATCTTGCCGGCAGCTTGCGCTTCCTTTTGGGCCTGGTCAGCAGCGGCGGTGCCTTCTTTATCCTTAATGGCATCGTATTGGTTCCAGGTAAATACCTTTTCACCGTACTCGGCTTCGGCTACATCATAGCCCCATTGTTTGAATCCGCCTTCGGTAAACTTCATGATATTGCCTTTATGAACCAGGGTAACACTCTTCAGGCCTTTAACCAGGGCGTATTCAATGGCAGCCCGCACCAGCCGTTGGCTGCCTTCTTCCGAAACCGGCTTGATGCCCAGGGCGGAAGTCTGCGGAAAACGAATTTTGTCAACCCCCAGCTCATCCAGCAAAAAATGCAGCAGTTTGTCCCCCTCCGGGCTGCCTTGCGGATATTCAATTCCCGCATAGATGTCTTCGGTGTTTTCACGGAATATCACCATGTCCACATCCTGCGGTCTTTTGACCGGCGAAGGCACGCCTTCGAACCAGCGTACCGGCCGCAGACAGGTATAAAGATCCAGTTTTTGCCGCAAAGCAACATTTAAAGAACGAATCCCTCCGCCAATCGGTGTGGTGAGCGGGCCTTTGATGGCGATGATATATTCTTTGATAATATCCAGGGTTTCCTGGGGCAGCCATTCACCGGTCAGGTCAAAGGCCTTTTCTCCCGCCAGGACTTCTTTCCAGACGATCGATTTCTGGCCATTATAGGCTTTGTCGACTGCTGCATCCAACACTCGGGAAGCGGCCGCCCAGATATCCGGCCCGGTACCGTCGCCGATAATGAAAGGGATGACCGGATGGTCCGGCACGTTCAGTATTCCGTTTGATACGGTTATTTTCTCTCCATGGGCAGTTGTTTTGTCTGTCACGATCAGCCCTCCTGTTTTTTTTATCTGTCTACTGTGACTTAATAGGTCAGTTTATGCAAAATTAAATCCACCATATTTTTTAAAGTGTTCCACCAGTCCGCCGTCATTTAATATTTTCAACATTACCGGCGGTAGCGGGGTAATGGGAATTTCGATATTCTGGGTGAGGTTATGCAGGATTCCGGCTCCCAGATCTATTTCCAACTCATCTCCGGGGTTAATCAAATCCGTATTGCACTCGATCAGCGGCAGTCCAGTGTTAATGCAATTGCGATAAAATATTCGGGCAAAGGATTTGGCGATGACTGCACTGATGTCAGCATTGATAATGGCCAGAGGAGCTTGTTCACGGGAAGAACCGCAGCCAAAATTACTGCCGGCTACGATGAAATCGCCTTGACTTATCTTGTTGTAAAAATCGGGGTCCAGGTCTTCCATAACATGCTTGGCCAGTTCTTTCATATCGAGGGTTTTAAATTTGTGCCGGCCGGAAATGATATAGTCGGTGTTGACATCATTGCCAAATTTGTGCACCTTGCCGTGTAAATTCATAATAAAGCCTCCTAGCTGTTAAATTCGCGGGGATCGCTGATCTTGCCGTATAAAACCGAAGCAGCCACCGTTGCCGGTGATGCCAGATAGATGAATGCTTTGTTGTTGCCCATTCTGCCCTTGAAATTACGATTGGCAGTGGAAATCACATTTTCGCCGTCGGACGGAACCCCATTGTGGGTGCCCACACAAGGTCCGCAGCCCGGAGTTACGATGGCTGCACCGGCTTCCATTAAGATTTCGATCAATCCCTCGCGCATGGCTTGCATCATGACCTGACGGGAGGAAGGGGCAATGATCAAGCGAGTACCGCGGGCCAGCTTTCTGCCCTTGAGAATGTTGGCGGCAATCCGAAAATCTTCAATTCGCCCATTGGTACAGGTTCCAATGACCCCCTGCTGAATGGGGATACCGGCAACCTCGCCTATGGGCGAGACATTATCAACGGTATGGGGTTTGGCTACCTGCGGCTCAAGTTTGGAAACGTCGTATTCCTTTACTCGGGCATATACCGCATCGGAATCAGCCTGAACGGTTGTAAATGGCTTGCTGCTGTGTGCTTTTACCCAGTCTACGGTTTTTTCGTCTGCTTCCATCAGCCCACATTTGGCCCCCATTTCAATGGCCATATTGCTGATGGTAAACCGTGCTTCGACCGACAGCGCCTTGATCGCTTCACCTGCGTACTCCGCCGCCATGTAGGTAGCACCGTCAGCGGTCACATCTCCAATCAGATAAAGGATCAGATCTTTGGAATACACGCCGTTCGGAAGCTGGCCGTTCATGACAAATTTAAAGGTTTCGGGAACTTTAAACCAGAGTTTGCCGGAGCTTAATCCCGCCGCCAGATCGGTCGATCCGACCCCGGTGGAAAAAACATTAATGGCACCGTACGTACAGGTATGCGAATCGGCCCCTATGACCAGATTGCCAGGCACTACATGTCCCTGTTCGGGAACCAGCTGATGGCAGACCCCGTCACCAATATCGTAGAAATTAATTCTTTGTTGGTCAGCAAACACCCTCATCTGATGGTGCAGTCCCGAAACCCCTTCCAGCGGGCTGGGCGCACTGTGATCGATGACCATGGCGATTTTGGCCGGATCGAAAACCCGGGTGGAATTCATTTCTTCGAAGGCCCTAATGGCCAAGCCGGAAGTACCGTCCTGACCCATAACAAAATCCAAGTCAGCCACTACGATGTCGTTGGCCCATGCATCCTGGCCGCTTTTTAGGGATAATATTTTTTCGGCAATCGTCTTACCCACTATTTATTCCTCTCCCCCATTATTTCTTCATAAATATAGACAACTTCTTTATCAAACAAGGATCTTTTCTTGTCGATGGACATCTGCCGCACCCGGGCTAATATTTCTTTGGCATCTGCTTCCGAGAGGCTGATCATGTATTCGTTAAATTTTGATTTGATGGCTGCCGTGCCGGAATGCTTGCCGATAATAATTTGCCGCTCCAGACCTACTTCCTCGGGTTTAAAGACTTCATAGGTAAGCGGGTTTTTTAATACTCCATCACCATGAATACCTGATTCATGAGCAAAAATATTGGATCCCACGATTGGCTTGCTAACCGGTAATTCCCGTCCGGAAGCATTGGCAACATACTGGGCAACCTCACGGAAAATGGTGGTGTTGTAATTCACATCGACATTCATTAAATGCTTCAAACCCATAATAACTTCCTGCAGACAGGAGTTACCTGCCCTTTCTCCCAGGCCGTTGATGGTAACGCCCACATGGTTGGCCCCGCCGTATACACCGGAAAGGGAGTTGGCTGTAGCCATACCGAAATCATTATGGGTATGCATTTCTATCTCCAATCCTACCGCATCATGCAGCGTTTTGATATATCTAAAAGTTGTCAGCGGATTTAAGGTGCCGACCGTATCGCAAAAACGCAAGCGATTAGCCCCGGCATGTTTGGCAATCAGCGCAAATTCAGTCAGATAGTCCAGATCAGAACGAGAAGCGTCCTCTGCGTTGACGGAAACATAAAGATCATTATCCTTGGCGAACTTCACTGCCTCGGACATCATCTGCAGAACTTTGGTCCGGGTCGTTTGCAGTTTATGCTGGATGTGAATATCGGAAGTTGATATGGATATAGCCACGGCGTCTACTCCGCAATCCAACGATTCCTTGAGGTCAGCAATTACTGCCCGGTTCCAGGCCATGATGCTGGGTTTCAAACCCATATGGGCAATCTCCGTGATACATTTTTTT
>CAZACF010000005.1:0-769 GCA_964483565.1 uncultured Syntrophomonas sp.
CTATTTTATAATTGCAAATGTCAATTGAACATTGAATCGATGATCCGGAGTAGTAGGCAGATAACACGCAGAGAGTTGCCGTTTGGTGGAAGGCAGCAAATCCTGACGAACTCGCCGGGGAGAATTGCAGGTGAAACATTTTAGCCTGCGACGGGACATCCGTTAACGGTTCAAGTGGACAATTTTTGTGGGGCTATGGCGAAGTTGGGATCGCGCCTGAATGGCATTCAGGAGGCCGTGGGTTCGAGTCCCACTAGCTCCACCATATTTTATTTTGTCAAACAGGGTGGTACCACGGGAAAGCAACTCTCGTCCCTTCACGGGGAGGAGAGTTTTTTGTATATCCCATTAATTTGCTCACAGCGGCAAGGAGGATAAGATGGAGAAGAATTACCGGTTTGATCTAATTGAGGAAAAATGGCAGCGGCACTGGGAAGAGAATCATTTCTTTAAAACAGAAGTGAATACCGAATTGCCAAAATACTATACCCTGGAAATGTTCCCCTACCCATCCGGCAACCTGCATATGGGCCATGTACGCAATTATGCCATTGGTGATGTGGTGGCCCGTTTTAAGAAAATGAATGGTTACAACATTCTTCATCCTATGGGTTGGGATGCCTTCGGCCTGCCCGCCGAAAATGCCGCCATCAAGCATGGCGCCCCTCCCAGCAGCTGGACCCACAACAATATTGAAAACATGAAAATACAACTGAAAACCATGGGCATCAGCTATGATTGGGATCGCGAACTGGCCACCTGCAAACCC
>CAZACF010000005.1:779-20101 GCA_964483565.1 uncultured Syntrophomonas sp.
TACAAGTTCACCCAATGGATGTTTCTGAAGCTTTATAATAACGGTTTGGCCTACAAGAAAAATGCCGCTGTTAACTGGTGTCCTTCCTGCCAGACGGTGTTGGCCAATGAGCAGGTGGTAGATGGCTCGTGTGAGCGCTGCGAGGCAGTAGTGGAAAAGAAGAAACTCAGCCAGTGGTTTTTTAAAATCACTGATTATGCCCAGAGATTGCTGGACGATCTGGAATTGCTGCCGGGCTGGCCGGAAAAAGTCAAAACCATGCAGCGCAACTGGATTGGCCGCAGCCAAGGCTGCGAATTTGATCTGGCCATCGAAGGACGCGAGGAAAAGATGACCGTCTTCACCACCCGTCCGGATACCGTTTTCGGAGTTACCTACATGGTTCTTTCTCCGGAACACCCGCTGGTAGACATTATTTCAGCCGGCACTGAGCAGGAAGCCGCCGTCAAAGAATTTGTCCATCGCATGCAATTTATCAGCGATGTAGCCCGTACTTCCGCCGAAACGGAAAAGGAAGGAATCTTTACCGGGGCTTATGCGATCAATCCTCTGAATCAGGAAAGGATTCCCATCTGGATCGCCAACTATGTGCTGATGGATTACGGTACCGGAGCCATCATGGCGGTACCCGCCCATGACCAGCGCGATTTTGAATTTGCCCGCAAATACGACATCCCCGTCCGAGTGGTAATCAAGAGTGAGGATTCACCCGCGGATGGTGCACAGATGACAGAAGCATACGCCGGCCCGGGAAACATGGTGAATTCCGCTGATTATAACGGACTGGCCTTTGAAGACGGCAAGCAGCAAATCACCAGCTATATGGAATCGCAGGGTATCGGTAAAGCCACCGTTAACTTCCGTCTGCGCGACTGGCTGATCTCCCGCCAGCGCTACTGGGGAGCCCCCATACCCATTGTTTATTGTGAAGACTGTGGTGCAGTGCCGGTTCCTGAAAAAGACCTACCGGTCTTGCTGCCCGAAGATGTAGCCTTTAAGCCCAGCGGTGAATCGCCCTTGACCTATGTACAAAGCTTTTATGAAACGGTCTGCCCCGGCTGCGGCAAGCCCGCCCGTCGGGAAACCGATACCATGGACACATTTGTCTGTTCTTCCTGGTATTTTACCCGTTTCTGTGATCCTCAGAATGCTGAGCTGCCTTTTGCCAAGGACAAAGCCGATTACTGGATGGCCGTCGATCAATATATCGGCGGGGTCGAACATGCCATATTACACTTAATGTATGCCCGTTTTTTCACCAAGTTTTTGTATGACCACAAAATGCTGTCGGTACAGGAGCCCTTTACCAACCTGCTGACCCAGGGCATGGTACTGAAAGACGGCAGTAAAATGTCAAAATCCAAGGGCAACGTGGTCAGCCCCGAGGAAATCATAAAAACCTACGGTGCCGATACGGCTCGTATGTTCATCCTCTTCGCCGCTCCGCCGGAAAGAGATCTGGAATGGAGTGACCAGGGCGTCGAAGGCTCCTATCGTTTCCTCAACCGGGTGTGGCGGATCGTGAACGAATGTGCGGATATGATTGCAGATGTCAATCTGCCGGCAACTTTTGCCGAACTTGATCCCGAGGCCCGGCAATTAAGATACCGTACCCATGCGGCCATTAAAAAAGTGAGCGAGGATATCGAAGAAAGGTTCAACTTCAACACCGCCATCAGCGCCATCATGGAACTGAGCAACAGTATTAACAGCTATCGCAATCTGGAAGAACTGGATCTGCCGGTGCTGAAGGAAGCCATTGATGCCATGCTGCTGCTGCTGAGTCCCTTCGCCCCCCACATTACCGAGGAACTGTGGCAATATTGCGGTCATCAGACCAGCGTTTACAGCCAGCCCTGGCCCAAATGGGATGTGAGCGCACTGGTCAAGGATGAAGTAGAAATCGCCCTGCAGGTGCTGGGCAAGGTACGTGACCGGGTCATGGTCCCCAGCGACATCAGCAATGAGGATCTGGAGATAATCGCCCTGGCCAATGAGCGGGTGCAGGAATTCTGCCAGGGCAAACAGGTCGTAAAACTGATCGTGGTGCCGGGGAAATTGGTTAATGTCGTGGTGAAATAAAGCGTAGCGACGTATCAACTTATAAAGCAGTCAGGGCCTTCTGATCATAGTAGATCAGAAGGCCTTTTTGTTTTCATCGCTTCTCTCCAGGGCTTAGCATTTTGTGGCAGATTTTTACCAAATGGAGCGGCATGGAATTATAAATAATTTTTGGGAAATTTCTTGTATGTTTGGGAGATATGGAGGAAAATAACGGTAATAGCAGAATTGATTGAATGAGCACTATTTCATTAAATAGTTTTGATTGATTAATTGGTTGGTTAGTTTGTTTGATAGGTACTTCTGATTAGGCTAATAATCCGTAGTTCATGCGACTAAGTGTTTAATGATTTTACCAATGCTGCCATTTCCCTTATCACCTGAAT
Source organism: uncultured Syntrophomonas sp. (assembly GCA_964483565.1). Classification (GTDB taxonomy): domain Bacteria; phylum Bacillota; class Syntrophomonadia; order Syntrophomonadales; family Syntrophomonadaceae; genus Syntrophomonas_B. The sequence continues at coordinate 3,227 of CAZACF010000005.1, forward strand.
ATTTTAAATATAAGAATTAAAAGCTTAAAGGAGCTTTAATATGAAAAAAGTATTTATAATCTTACTCCTTATGGTGATAGCTTTGTCCGGCTGCTCCAACCATTTTATGTTAAAGGAAAACGCCGAACAAACTGCTTCATCAGTAAACGAACGGGATTCCAGTTTCTATTACCCAAAGCCACTAACGCTTGCAGAGGTAAAAACCGCAATTATTGCACAAAATTTGCAGCTCAATGAAAACCAGGAGGAAATCCCCAAAGATTATGTAATAAATAATGTTACTCCGACCATTTACAAAATCGATCAAAATAATATCCTTATGATTTATATCTATGAATCTATAGCACTTAGAAAAGAAGCCTGTGAAACTGGAGAAATAGGCTATTTTGATTATTTTGATTCAAACAAATTACCCCAAAAAGAAAACTGGCCTACTATAGCATATACAGCTAGGAATGCTTTGATTATTGACATGACTAATATGAAAAATTATCAATCTAATTTCACCGCTTTTACCCGGGTCTGGAAAGCCTTGAGAGCAGCAGCAGACTCTATGGATGGTGTAAAAGAAATGGTTTTTGCAGATAAGGGCAACTGCTGGGATGCAAGGATTGTCGTTAGATATTATCAAAACTGGTATATGGTTAAGGATGACACCATTGGCATTGATCAGTATGCTAGAAAACAATGGCTGGTAAAATACCTTGGACCTGACCCCGAAGCCATTCGTCATGTTAAATACAAGTACACACATCAAGGTGGTGGCGGTAGCGGTTATGATAACGGTCCTGGAATTTTACAAAAGATTGGAAAGGATTATTATTTGAGGTTAGGTAATTCAGGAAGCAGCAGTATCCCTTATAAAGATGATGTTTATACTCTAAAAATTCAATGGGGTGGCAAAACTGAAACCTTGGATTTAAAAATGATACAAGGTACTAATCAATACTCATTACCAATAGTCTCAATGAATTATCTAAAACAACAAGGATTCATAAAATAGTCCTATATCTGTGGGTAAATGTGATAAGTGGGCGGGTTGTCATCACCATTAAAGTGATTCCCTTAACCAACTGCTGATTTGGCTAATAATGAGCAGTCTGTTAGGAACAGTGAAACTTTTAATTATCATTTTTAGATTTAAGTAAAAATATTATTTCATCTAACTTATCAATGGACTGTTTTCGGTAATCGGTTTTTTTCATAAGATATCTAATCCCCAAAAAGATAAATGCTACAATCGCAGCTAGAATTAATATATTAATTAGTGACCAAAGCATTACATACCAATCCCCAAATACAGGCGGTCTGCCTGAGGGTTGTACAATATTCATCAGAACATCTCCATTTCTTAATGTGGTTTGTATTTACTATATTAGCATATTTTTCATATCCTAAAGTAACTGATGGTGCCCGATCCTTTAATTCTTGCAGGGAAAAACCTTTGCACCTGGACATTGCGATACATCGGAATTTGGAAATCCTATGAAAAAAAGAGGCAATATATGAAGAAACGGAATAAGATTATAATTGCAGCCATCCTTATTATCTTGGCTATTTACGTTGTAAAGTTTATTGCAAATCCGGAGTGCCGAATAAAATATTTTATAAATCAAAATAATGAAGAATTAATGACCATTGCGGAAGCATATCTAAATTCTGATGCAACCATAAAAAAGACTTATAAAAGCGTAGAAGTAGAAGGGGTTTTTAGCGGCAACAATGATATCGTACAGTTTTATTATGGTGGAGTGGGAATTGTTCCATCTTCAATATATTATGGCTTTTATTATTCGCCAGATGGCGTCCCGACAGCATATCAAAATGCGAATTGCAGACTTTCCGCTGTATCTGATGATGAGTGGGAATGGTCGGACGGTACAGATAATGGTGGTCGGACTATTAGAATTATGAAGAACTGGTTTTATTACGAAGCGTGGTTTTGAAATGGCTTTTACAAAGAAAGCGAGAACGGAAGTGGATTTCATTGACCGAGGCAGAATTTCATGCAGAAATAGAGAAAGGATATGCTGATTATTTGGCAGGCAAAGGTCGTCCTGCGGAAGAAGTATTTTCAGATATTCTAGAAGGACTGAATACATGAGACAGTACGCGATTATAAATAAAGCCTGCTGCGGAAAATGATCCGCAGCAGGCTTTATCTTAGTTTGCTACTGAATTATTAGCAGTATTTTATCATTCGCACCTAACATGAGCAAAATAATAAATTAACCCCGTATTTCCGCTATTTTTGTCAGAGAAAAACCAGATTTATTTCATTACTGAACAAAATGTTTCACGTGAAACATTTCTGATCCAATAATGCCTGAATAACGGGATTTGTGTTTCGATAAAATGTAAAATTTCATGCTTAATACAGCGCCAAGCCGCCGACAAATTTTAACAATCAGGGTTAAATCTAAAAATAATCCTCGTTTGAAAACAAATAGACTACCGGCGCTTTGCGCCCCAACTTATTGCTGTAATTCTGCGCTGATGGCAATTTCCGGGGCATCTCCCCACAGTTTTTCCAGCTTGTAGTAATCCCTTTCTTCCTGCCGGAAGATATGCACGAGAATAGAACCATAGTCCAGTATGACCCATTTGCCTTCTTCCAGACCATCTCTGCGCAAGGGCCGCAACCCTTCCTTTTCTTCCATAACCATTTCAATGTTTTCGGCAATGCTTTTGATCTGGACGGTACTCCTGCCGTTGCAGATGATAAAATAATCGGCAATGATGGTCAATTCGTGGACATTGAGGATTACCATGTCCAAAGCGTTTTCTTCCAATGCAGCCTCAGCAATCAGCCGTGCCAAACGTTCTTCTCTTTCCAAAAACAGCCCTCCTAAATGCTTATATTTGCGAAAATGCTTATTCGTCTGTTGTGGGTTTCTTTCGTATCCCTAAAAAATGATTTCTGACCGTTATGGTCCGGGGATGAAGAATCCTGGCCTGATCCAGGCAATAACGAATGGTGGCATCCAATCCGTACAACATGGCCTGGTCGAGATCTCGTCTGGCCAGACAATCCAGTCGGTTCTGACCGGGATAATCACGACCCGGTTCAATCATGTCGGCCAGAAATATAATTTTATCCAGTTTGGACATATGCAGCGAACCCATGGTATGAACCCTGACGGCTTCCAGCACCGCCGGATCATCTATGCCCAATTCGTGTTTGAGCAAGTAGGCTCCCACCGGTGCATGCAGCAGATCCGGCACTTCTTTTTCGATTTCATCCTCGATCAGGCCATTGTCGCTGGCAAGGGCGATTAATTGAGGCGCCGCAATCCCTTTGGCATAATCGTGTAAAAGACCGGTTTTATAGGCCAGATCTTCCTCCTGATCAAATATATTGGCCAGTTCCCTTGCGGCCTGGGCTACCGCCACACTATGGCGAAAGCGGTGCTCCGACAATCTGCGCTCCAGTATGGCCAGGATTTCATGCTCATTTAGGTTGATCATTGGTTTCATTCCTGTATAAATTGTTTTTCTTAATATAATCATTTACCTGTGGGGGCAAGAGATAACGCACTGACTGGCCGGCGGTCACTCGCTGGCGGATCTCTGATGAGGAGATCTCCAATCCCGGAATGGCAAGCAGCTCGATCCTGTCCCAGAGTTCTGCCGGCACGGTCGCGAAAACCGGATCGTGCCGGTCCAATTGATAACCGGGCCGAGTCACGACGATGAAACGGCACAGTTTGATGAGCTGAGCGACCTCTTTCCAGGTATAAATCAATTGCAGCGCATCCACTCCCAGAATAAAGCGAATATCTAGCTTAGGTTCATCCGCCAGATAATGCCGGACGGTGTCAATCGTATAAGAATTCCCACTGCGTTCAAGTTCCAGGGAGGATAAGGAAAAAGCGGGATTATCCTGGATCGCCAGTTCGACCATACGGTAACGATGCTGCCCTTTGATAATACCGGCTTGATCCTTATGGGGCGGCCGGGCAGCCGGGATAAAAATCAATTCATCCAGTTGGAATACTTCATTAGCCCATTCTGCTGCCAACAAGTGTCCATAATGAATGGGATCGAAAGTTCCGCCGATAATTCCCAGTGATTTTCCGCCTGCCATATGATTCTCCCACCGTTGTTAAAAACGATCAAATCCCCGCACCAGCGGTTCGTTAAGGACCAAAATATAAACTAATGATAGCGATTCACGACTGAAAATGCAAATCAGGTGCATAATGATTGAATCAAACCGCAAAATGCTTTAAGCTTTTATCCAGGTGAATAAATACAGAAACTTGATTGCAGGGCTGCGTATTTGTCTATACGGCATCCCGGAAGGATTTATGCATGGACAAGGCAATAAACCTCATTTTTCATAACCTGGGTTTGCGCACTTATATTGAAGTAGATCTGTGCGGCGAATGTCCCCGTCAGGATGATAAAGGCTGCTGCGGTCATTACTCTCCGGTCTTCTACCCCACCGATCTGGCCTATTTATACCTGTATCAGCCGAAAATAATCGAACAGATTTTTGTCTTTGATCACCTGACCATTCTGGATCATTCCGTTACCGTCAACAATGTTCCCGACGGCGACAGTTACCGTTGCAAATTTCACCGCAAAGATGGGGGTTGTTTGCTGGAGCAAACCTGGCGGGAGTCCATCTGCCGGCATTTTGTCTGTCCGGGTATCGGATGGTGGAAGGAATCCAGCCTGCAGGAGTGGAAAGAATATATGGAGCAACTGTCCGATTATGAAATTGAGCTCAATCAACGCCTGGCCGATGTCCTGGCTCAGCACGGCCTGAGTCTGCGCAAACCGGAATTACGGCAAGAATACTTTCGCATCCTGATCGATATATATAAACAGGAAATCGAATTGGTTCCTGATTTTATAAGCCGCATGCCCGCCCAGCAATCCTTTAAAATCATTCGCCCGCTGCGTTTTGGCAAGGACTGGCAGCTTTAATGCCAGGACATTGACAATGTGGTAATACCACTTGGGAAAAAGATAGCCAGTTCAGATTGGCTTATGATAAGCTTGAGACGATTGCTTAAGGTAGGAGGTATTGGTATGTCAGATAAACAAGCTCAACAACTTATTTATGAGTGTTCGGTATGCGGTTATATCTATGATCCTGTGGTTGGAGATGCGGAGCATGGCATCCCTGCCGGTACCGCTTTTGAGGAACTGCCTTCAGACTGGGTATGTCCCTTGTGCGGGGTTGGCAAGGACATGTTCAACCAGCTGGAAAAAAAGGATGCCGATGCCAGTCCGCCCCCCGCCGACATAAAGCCACAGAAAACCGTCAAGGAGTATCGCAGCCAGGACCTGATCGTTTACTGGATCCCCCAGGATTGCTCCCATGCCGGGAAATGCTGGCAGGGACTGCCGTCTGTATTTGATATGGATAAACGTCCCTGGATCAATCTGGCCGGCAGCAGTGCGCAAGAGATCATCAAAACCATCGACAAATGTCCTACCCGGGCTTTGCAGTACAGCTTGCCGCCAGGCTCAGCGGTCGACCCGGCGCTGGCCCAGGGGCCGGGTTCCAAAGATTACAAAATCGATCTGCAAAAGGCCGGTAAAATCAGGGTAATCAGAGATGGCCCGTTACTGGTTGAAGCCCCCTTGCGAATCATTGATCAAGACGGCAACACCGTCGGCGAAGGCGATCGTTTTGTATTGTGCCGCTGCGGCAAGACGCAAAATGCTCCCTTCTGTGATGGCCGGCACATTCCCGAGAAATAAGCCCGGATTAAATGAAAATACCGTTGTTTAAACGAGTCAAGCCGGAACAATCGTCCGGCTTGTGTTTTTTAACCTATCTTCAATTCTATCCCCAGTCCCTTTCGTGTTACCTTGTCATACTTGAACAAACTTCTCACATTTCACCTTATGGCATCGATTGATACCGTGGTTTACCTGATCTGCCCGTCGCCATAGATGACAAATTTGGTGGTGGTCAGTTCTCTTAAACCCATCGGCCCCCGGGCATGCAGCTTCTGGGTGCTGATGCCCATTTCCGCCCCGAATCCAAATACATTGCCATCGGTAAAACGGGTCGAGGCATTGGCATAAACAGCAGCGGCATCGACTCCCGCCATAAACTGGCGAACCGCTGGATAGTGGTCGCTGACAATGGCCTCACTGTGTCCGGTTCCATATTGATTAATATGGTCGATGGCTTCCTCCAGACTGTCCACCACCTTGATGGCCATGATCAAATCTAAGTATTCGGTGGCCCAATCCGCCTCGGTGGCTGCGATCAAACCGGATACAATGCTGCGCGTCCGCGCACAGCCGCGAATCTCTACTCCGGCGGCCTGCAGATCAGTGATGAGGGCCGGCAAAAATTCTCCCGCTACCGCCTGGTGAATCAGCAAGGTTTCCGCCGCATTGCAGACCGAAGGCCGTTGCACTTTGGCATTGTGCACGATGGGCAGGGCTTTGGCCAAATCAGCAAATTCGTCAATATACACATGGCAGTTACCCATGCCGGTCATGATGACAGGCACGGTGGCATTCTCCAGCACCGCCTGCTTCAGACCTTTGCCGCCGCGGGGAATCAATACATCCAGATAATCATGCATTTTCATCAAATAAATGACTGCCTCGCGATCTTCGCTATCCACCAGTTGAATGGTGCCGGCCGGCAGACCGCATTCCAAAACGGCATCTGATAGGATGCGGGCGATGATGCGGTTGGAATGGAGCGCTTCTTCTCCGCCGCGCAGGATAATGGCATTGCCTGATTTAAGGCAAAGACCGGCGGCATCAGCGGTCACATTGGGGCGTGATTCGTAAATAATGCCGATCACCCCGATCGGCGTTCTGATTCGACCAATATCAAGTCCATTGGGACGGTGCTGCATTTCCAGCATTTCTCCCACCGGATCGGGCAGGGCGGCGATCTCTCTCAGACCTTGGGCCATATCATGGATACGGCTTTGGTTTAACGCCAGCCGCTCCAGCAAGGCTTTGCTCAGACCTTGTTTTTCTCCTTGGGCCAGATCGATTTGATTGGCAGCGATGATTGCTTGGTGCTGTTTTTCCAACTGCTCGGCCATTTTTAACAAGGCATCATTTTTTCGATCGGTCCCGGCAGTTGCCAGAAAACGGGCAGCTTGTTTGGCGCTGCGACCTTGCTCCAGTAATATTGACTCCATTTCCCTGTTCATCTGCGGCTCTCCTCCTATATACTCTTTACCCAGAGATTGTCTCTATGGATGACTTCGTCATAATCCTTGGCGCCCAGGATCTTTTCAATATCTCCGGACTTGTGCCCGGCGATCGAGCGAATCTCGCTGCTGCTGTAGTTGGTCAGGCCGCGAGCGATCTCCTTGCCGGCAGCATTGATAACACCGATCACCGTGCCCCGTTCAAAATCCCCCTCCACCAATGTCACACCGGAGGCCAGCAGACTTTTGCCGCGATTCAGGAGGGCCAGTTCAGCCCCGTGATCGACCCCGATCTGTCCATGTTCAGCCGAGCCAAAGGCCAGCCATTTTTTGCGGGAGGGCATTTTTTCTTCTCGAGGAACAAACAGCGTACCCAGAGGTTCCCCAGCCACGATGCGGCGAATGACGTTTTCCTCGGCAGAATTGGCAATGACCATGGGAATACCGGCAGCCATACAATTACGAGCCGATTTCAGTTTGGTCAGCATGCCCCCACTGGCAAAGGTCGTTCCCCGGGAAACCGCATTGGCTTCCATTTCCTCAGTCACTTCGTAGACCTCGCTCTGTAAACGGGCATCCTGGTGGGTGCGCGGATCACTGTCGTATAGTCCGTCCACGTCAGACAAGATAATCAGCAGATCGGCCCCAACAATCCCTGCCACCATCGTTGATAGCGTATCATTGTCACCGATTTTGATTTCTTCCACTACTACGGTATCGTTTTCGTTGATGATGGGAATCACTTGCAGGTTTAAAATAGCCAGCAAAGTATTGGTGGCATTCAGGTAACGCATTCGTTCATCCAGGTCCTCCCGGGTAAGCAGCACCTGGGCTACGGTTTTGCCGTAATCAGCAAAAAACTTTTCATACATATGCAGCAGCCGGCCCTGGCCAATGGCTGCCAGCGCCTGTTTTTCCGGCAGGGTCTTGGGAATCTTGCGCATATTCATGCGGTTGGCTCCAGTGCCCACCGCGCCTGAGCTGACCAGCACTACTTCGATATCCCGGTTGTGCAGATCGGCCAATTCCCTGACCAATCTTTCCATTCGTTCCAGATTCGGTTGTCCGTTGGCATGGATCAGCGTGCTGGTGCCTACCTTTACCACCAGTCGTTTGATTTTTTTAAACTCTCCCCTGATATTCACTTCCAGACCACCCCAAGCTATACATTTATAATCTTGCTTTTATTACTGGATCATTCGCTGTATTCAAACTCCAGATCGGCGATCCTGACCAGATCGCCTTCTTTGATTCCCATGGCTCGCAGGGCATCTTCCAGTCCCATCCTGTCAATGGTACGCTGGAATTTCTGCAAGGATTCTTCTTGATCCATATTGGTCATGTTGACCAGATTTTCGATGCGGCTGCCGCTCACCTGGTATATACCGTCTGTAAATTCCACTTTAAAGGGCGGCTCATCTTCGTATCTTCTGATTACCCGAACCTCTTCGGCCGGTGCATCTTCTTTGGGTATACTTTGCAGCAACGTGTAGGTTTTTTCTATCAGTTCCTTTACACCCTGGCCGCTGACTGCGGATATGGCTAGTATTTTATCACCATGGACTTGCTTTAAGGCCTCAAAACGTTCGCCAGCTTCAGGTATATCCATTTTATTGGCAACGATCAAATAGGGACGTTGGGATAATTGCGGATTAAAAAGTTCCAATTCCTGCTGCAGGATGCGCAGATCTTCCGCAACATCACGCCCGTCAGTCTGGGCCGCATCCAGGATAAACAACAGGACTCGGGTTCTTTCAATGTGGCGGAGAAAATCATGCCCCAGCCCCACTCCCTCATGGGCACCTTCGATCAGACCGGGAATGTCGGCAATAACAAAGGACTCATGCTCTCTGGTGCTGACCACCCCTAAATTGGGGACGAGGGTCGTAAAGGGATAATCCGCAATCTTGGGCCGGGCTGCCGATACCTGAGCAATCAATGTCGATTTGCCGGCATTGGGGTACCCCACCAGACCTACATCGGCCAGCAGTTTGAGTTCCATGTTAATCCAGCGTTCCTGTCCAATTTCACCTTTTTCAGCCATGGAGGGCGCCTTGTGAGTCGCACTGGCAAAATGGCTGTTGCCTTTACCTCCCCGACCTCCCTTGGCAATGATCGCCTGCTGACCATGCTCGGTTAAATCAGCCAGCAGTTCGCCGCTGTCATCATCGCGGATGAGGGTGCCGATCGGCACCTTGACCAGCAAATCATCTCCCCAGGCCCCATGCTGGTTTTTCCCCAGACCATGATTTCCCCTGGTTGCCTTAAAATGTTTGCGGTAGCGAAAATCCAACAAGGTAGTCATGCCTTCTTCGGCTATGAAAATAACATTGCCGCCGCGTCCGCCATCACCGCCATAAGGCCCTCCCATGGGCACATATTTTTCACGCCGGAAAGCAACACAACCGTTGCCGCCGTCGCCACCTTTTACATATACTTTGGCATGATCTATAAACATTGGTTCACTCCTTGTCTATATGAATGTGGCGGGATTCTCCCTGCCAACTGTCACAACTGAGGTACAAGTCTATTTCGCTTTCATTTTCATGAATGGATATGTATATCACCGGCTCCTCTTCCCCCGCTTGAAGGTCAGGCTGCAAGGCAGCAATGCTGTTGACCGGTTCATTGCGGTCCTTTAAATAGCGGGTCGAGGTTACGTCCAGATCATCATACACGAGTATGATGCCCAGATCTTTTACCTTTAACAATTGTTCATAAAAATACAGGGCATCTTGCGGGGGAACCGATTCAAAAATGATTCTTTCCTGATTTAGTCCGGCGATGATTTCGCGGATATAAGCGCTTAGCTGATCTTTCCAACCCAAATCCAAATATCCGCTGATGACCTGCAGATGATTGGCATAGTCATGTCGTACTCGGCGCAGCATACTCACCATTTCAGCGTCTTCCATTCAGTCATCCCCCCTAAATTAAACAAACCTTAATGAAGGCAAGCAAAAGTTTTTCACATCTTAATTCGCTATAAACAAAAGCTTATTCCTAATAATAGCAAAACCCCCAGAAATACTCCAGGGGCCCAGATCGATGACCAGAGCAAATCTCTGCGTTATTTCAAAAAGTCCGCTCAATCAACGCACTTTATGTACGTCTCAATCGCGGACTTTCCTCATGCCTTGATCTTTACTCTTGTCATCGATCTGGTTCATTAAATCTAAAATTCTATACAGTAGCGGTTTCTTCGACCGGATATACGCTGACCTGTTTTCTGGTTTTATCCTTGCGTTCAAATTTAACTTTGCCGTCAATCACTGCAAAGAGGGTATCGTCTCCACCGATCATAACGTTGTTGCCCGGATGAATTTTGGTTCCTCTCTGGCGAACCAGAATGTTGCCGGCGCGAACTACCTGACCATCGTATCTTTTGACGCCCAGTCGTTTGGATTCACTGTCGCGTCCATTTCTGGTACTGCCAACCCCTTTTTTATGAGCCATGATTACACCTCCCGTGTTACATTCAAAATAATTATCATTAATTCCGGATTTATTGCTTAACCCTCGATCTTTTCGATCAGGAGTTTGGTATAAGCCTGCCGATGTCCCTGTTTCTTGCGCTCGTTCTTACGTCTTTTGTACTTGTAGACGACGATTTTTTTGCCTCGTCCCTGTTCCAGTACAGCTGCCGTAACCTGGGCACCTTCCACCAACGGATTGCCAATCCTGGTTCCGCTGTCATTGCTCAACATTAATACCTGATCCAGGGTCACCTTGTCTCCGGCTTCAACATTAAGCTTCTCTACCTTGATCATTTGACCTTCAGCTACCTTATACTGTTTGCCACCTGTTTCAATAATTGCGTACATAATACACCTCCACATCTTTCAGACTCGCCGATCATCAGGCAGGCTGTGCCATTTCGGAGCCTTGACCGAGCGGTTGCAAAAACGTGCAACCCACAGCTAAGCCTAGCATAATTTAAAACCGCCGTCAAGCTAGGTACCATAGAGATTATAGTCTTCAATATTCATGTTGCTGTTTTCCAACAGCCGGACTTTCTTGCCGGTTTTCTTGCGAATATAATTCATGTTGCTTTCTTCGTTCAGTAAATATTGCAGCAGTTGCGGATGGGCCTCGCAGACGATCTCCTCACTCTCCAGATATCCCATATTGGCCAGCTTGCGCTTTACTTCGCAGGCCAGGGCAAAGAGATTAATGGTTCGGCCTCGTCCATGACAGGTCACGCATTCGTCGGTAAATATTTCGGAAATGCCGTAACGAGATTTCTTTCGGGTCATTTCCAGGAATCCCAGCTGGGTCATGCCCATGATACGGTTGTGAGCTTTGTCTTTTTCCAGTTCCTGGCGCAGGATGGATATCACGTTGTCTTCGTTATTCTTATCCTGCATATCAATAAAATCGATCAGAACGATTCCTCCGATGCTGCGCAAACGCAGCTGCCGGGGGATTTCCAAAGCCGCCTCCAGATTCAGCTTGTAAACCGTTTCTTCAAAATTGTCTTTGCCGGTAAACTTGCCGCTGTTGACATCGATTACGGTCATCGCTTCAGTCACATCAAAAATCAGATAACCGCCGCTTTTGAGCCACACCTTGCGCCGCAAGGCTTTGCGAATATCCTTTTCCAGACCGTATTTTTCAAACAGATCCCCTTCTTCAAAAGCAACACTGGGCAAAAAGGAGGTGTTTTTTTTCAATGTAATCAGATCAATTTTTTCCTTGATCTTAAGATTGTTGGTAATGACCCGGCGGGTATCAACATCCAGATAGTCCCGCAAGGCTCGCTCGATGACGTCGATATCCTCGTAAATCAGGCTGGGTGAATTTTGTTGGCTGAAGCGTTTCTGAATATCCTGCCAGATCCCCAGTAAATGACTGAGCTCCGCCAAAATCTCGCTATCTCCGGCCTCCATACAGGCAGTGCGTAAAATGACCCCGATATCCTCAGGCTTGTTTTCTTCCACCAAACTGCGCAGCAGGTTGCGCTTCTGATTGCCGATAATTTTTCGGGAGATGGATACATCGTGCTGAAAAGGCAGCAGCACCAGCAGGTGCCCGGGAATGGTGATATCACAAGTAACCCGGGCGCCTTTTTCGGAAAAAGCCTCTTTCTTGACCTGGACCATGATTTCCTGGCCGCTTTTTAACAGCTGGCCAATGTCTTTGCCCTTGCGGTTGCCCGGTGCCAATACGTCTCCCACATATAAAAAAGCATTCTTGTTAAGACCGATATCGATGAATGCGCAGGAAAGGCCCGGCAATACATCCTTCACCTTGCCTTTGTAAATATTGCCCACGCTTTCAGCCTGATCAGCCCAGAAGACCTCTACCAACCGGTCTTCTTCCACGATGGCTACCCGGGATTCCCAGGGATAGATCTCTCCAATAATATCTCTTACCAATCACTACACCCTCTTCAATGGTGAATAAAATTGCCGGTCTTCTTTAATATAATTCCCCTGGCGGAAAATGTCAGCAATATCTTTAATATTTAATCCATTTTCTATAAACAGAGCCTGTATTTCATCGTATCTTATATTCAGCGGTTCATTGACGCTAACCATGATGGACAGCAGGTCATAGCCTTCCATGGAATCAGTATGGAGGTGATAAATGCCCGGTCGCAGATCCTTGATCACATTTTTGTTTTTCCCCCGGCTTTGTACCGGCAAAGATTCCCGGCTTAAAATTACCTCGCTCAGTGATTGCAGATCCGTTCCCGTTTTTATCACAAAAGTGTATTGGGCGGCATTGATGATTTTCATCAGCGCGGGCGCATTCTCTTCGATCTCTTCACAATCGATTAAAATGAGTGGGGCAGGCAAAGCTTCATTCATCTGCTGGATAAATATTTCCCGATTCATCTGCGCCAAGTCCAAATCAAAATATTCATGCTGACCCCAAATCCCTACCGGGAGGATGGTCCCCATCGACATACGGATATGAGGATTGAAACCTTCGCTCAGGCAGTAAGGTATGCCTGCCCGGCGCAAAGCTCTTTCCATCAGGTGCATCATATCCAGATTGGCCAGAAACTTCAATTCCGGGCCTACGCTGTACTCAACCCGCAAACGCATATCACATCACCTCCCCGGCAAATGGCTCAAACTCAAAGCGGGGACAGACACCGCAGTCAACACAACCGTCCTGGCGGCAATCCGGCGTCAGGATTCGGTGGCAGGCATGTTCGTTTTCCTGCCATAAATAATCCTTGTCCACCCCAATATCGATAAAATCCCAGGGAAACAGTTCGTCACGGCTGCGTTCCCGGATATAGAAGTCGGGATCAAGCCGACACTGGGCAAAGGCTTCCATCCAGGTGGTAAAGCTGAAATACTCCGACCAACCGTCAAATTTACAGCCCATGCGCCAAGCCTGGTAAATGACCTCGCTCAGTCTCCGGTCACCACGAGCCATAACCCCTTCCAGATAACTGGTGCGACTGTCATGAAAACTGAGTTTTACGTTCTTTATTCTTTGTTTCATCATATGATGGCGTTTTTCCTCCAGGCTGCTGATGCTGGCCTGGGGCTGCCATTGAAAAGGCGTATGGGCTTTGGGAACAAAACAGGCCATACTGGCTCTTACTTCGATGGCGCGGCGGGAGTAGCGGCTGCCGACGGCTTTGACTTTTTTCAGTAATTCCAGGATTCCGTCCAGATCCTCTGCCGTTTCAGTCGGCAAACCGATCATAAAATATAATTTCATACCCATCCAGCCTGACTTGAAAACCGCTTCTGCGGCTACCAGCAGGTCTTCTTCGCTGACATTTTTATTAATCACATCGCGCAGGCGCTGGGTACCGGCTTCGGGGGCCAGGGTCAGGGTAGTCTTGCGTACCTTTTGCACTTCATTGGCCAGGTTGATGGAAAAAGCATCTACCCGCAGTGATGGTAACGCGACTCCGATGCCCTGTTTTCCATACTCCTCCACCAGCTGTTTGACCAAAGTCTCCACGCCGGAATAATCAAGGGTGCTCAGAGACGCCAGCGATATTTCATCATAGCCGGTATTCTTCAATTGTTCCGCCGCCTGCCGGGCCAATACCTCGACTGATCTCTCCCGTACCGGGCGATACACCATCCCGGCATGGCAAAAGCGGCAAGCCCGCTGGCAGCCCCGCATGACTTCCAGCACGGCCCGGTCATGGACAATACCCAGATAGGGTACGATCGGCTTGGACGGGTAATAAGCATGATCAAGATCCCGGACCAGCCGCTTGCGTACCCGTAATGGAATCCCTTCAACCTTAGGCTCCCAAGAGCTTATGGTTCCGTCATCATGATAAGCAACGGCATACAATGAGGGAATATATACTCCTTCAATCCCGGCCAGTTCCCTGAGCAGTTCCTGCCTGTCCAAATGGCGATTGGTTTCCAGGCAATCCAGGAATTCCACCGTGACCTCTTCCCCATCGCCCAACAGAAAGGCGTCAAAGAATTCGGCAAAAGGCTCCGGGTTGAAAGCCACCGGTCCGCCCGCAATGACAATCGGATCGGCTTCGCTCCGTTCTGAAGTGCGCAGCGGTACCCTCCCCAGATCCAGCATATTCAATACGTTGGTAATGGATAATTCATATTGTAGAGAAAACCCCACCACATCAAACTGCGCCAGCGGGGTGAACGATTCCAGGGAATATAAAGGAATGTCCTCTTCTCTCATCAGCGTTTCCATATCCGGCCAGGGGGCAAAACTTCTTTCCATCAAATGGTTGGTGGTCTCATTGACCAACCCATACAGGATTTTGCAGCCGATATGGGACATGCCGATCTCATACACATCCGGGAAAGCCATCACCATTTTGGCTGATTTGCTGTCCCAGTCCTTCTTGATCATGTTTACTTCGCTGCCAGTATAACGAGCAGGTTTCTCCACCCGCGGCAAAATATCTCTGAAAAGCCGTTCTTCCATGCCTGGCCTCCATCAGTTAAAATCATTATTTTACTATATTAGCACAAAACATAGCGGCGGCGAAATATCGATGAATATCTTTGATGCGCTTTCATGAGCCTGAGCATCATTTTATCAGATTATCTACAACAACACCCCCATTCCCAATAAATAGGATTGGAGGTGTTGCCGATTCTGAATCCCTAATACTCCTGCGCTCGGCATTAGGCGTGTTTCACCCGAAGTCTTGCTAAACCGCTATGCGATGGGGGGTTGTTCCTGTCGTTCATAGCTTCATCTTTATCATGAACCAGCAAACCTAAAATAGCTTTGGTTAAGCCATAAAGCAATGTACAAACAGCCAAGCAGGCCAACCCGATAACCATCAACGGTGCTACACAAATAGAAATCGATATAACTCCTATATTCTTGAGCATTTTATTCACCTTCTTTCTTTTTGTGTGTCATATTTGTTAATATATTGGTTATATATGCACACTAATTAAAGCAATTAGTGTGCCACATTTCGTTTTTTTGTTTGTTATTCATTTCATTTGCCATAACATTCAGGAATTTAGCTGTTTTTCCCATTATTGATCTTTCATCATGGGCTCCTGATATCTCATAAAAAACATCGAAACTGTCACATTACTGTGTTTTTTCAGAGACAACAATGGAACACATTTAGTAAAACATGCTAAAGGCGTCAATCTGTTATAAATCAGCCAATCCCCAGACCCGTTAGGGTGAACGACTGACTGTTTAACACAGAATGACGCCTTCACAACGTTTATTATACGGATTAATTTTATATTGTAATACAAACACAAATTCTCGCCGGAGCATCTTCATTCAGTAGGATATAAGCTGCTTTCCATCGGCTTTAGATTGATCCTTATTTTAGGGCAAAAATGTTGTCAACAACCCCGTCCCCTTGTCACATCTGACTCTCCTCTGTCACAGGAATGGTTTTTTCCAATCTGGCATTGACCGCTTGACCGAGCAGCTTATAGATGGTGGCGGCAACCGGTACGCCCAGTAGAACCCCGGTAATCCCCATCAAACCTCCGCCTACGGTAATGGCTGCCAGGACCCAAATGCCGGGCAGGCCGATGCTGTTGCCCACCACTTTGGGATAGATCAGATTGCCTTCCAACTGCTGCAGGATAACGATAAATAAAATAAACCACAAGGCCTTGACCGGATCAACGATAATGATCAGCAAAAACCCGATGGCCGCACCGATATACGCCCCTACCATGGGAATTAAGGCGGTCAGACCGATGACCGACCCCACTGACAAGGCATAAGGAAAACCAAATATCCACATTCCCAGGGCGCACAAGAAGCCCAGAATGACTGCCTCTTTGCACTGGCCGATGATATAGTCGGAAAATGTCTGGTTGGTTACCCGCAGATCGGCATAAAGCTTTTCCCGCCGGTCAGTACGTATATAGGCCCGGAAAAACTTGTCAAATCTGACTTTGAGGTTTTCTTTATCAAACAAAATATAAATGCAAAATACCAAGGCTAAAACAAAATTAACCATCTTGCCGAAAAACGAGCCAATCACGGAAACTGTCCCAAAAGCCCAGCCTCCCAGCATGGTCAGTGCCTTGTTGAGAAGGGCGGCGCCATCCACGTCAAAGGCTGCCAGCCTTTGCTGCAAGCCCGGAATATCATCGGCGTACTGCTTGAGCCAATTCAGCGCGTGATTATAGGTATCCGGAAAACCTGCCGCAATTACGGCGATGGTATGCCCCACCTGAGGTATGACAATGAGCAGGACAAAATAAATGATCAGGACAATGGTCAATAGGGCCAGAACCAGGCTCATGCCGCGACGGGTGGCGGTGATAAA
>CAZACF010000005.1:20111-26760 GCA_964483565.1 uncultured Syntrophomonas sp.
CCGGGAAATAGATTTTTTCATATCCGGACATCAGAATATTGAGGATAAAAGCGATCAGGCCACCCAGCAGCAAAGGATAGAAGACTGCCAGCAAGGCTTTGGTCTGGTTGATGAATTGCGGAAAATACATCACCAGCAGCAGTACCAGACCGGCCAGGATGATCAATTTCACGGTTTGATTCCGTCTGGCTTGGTTCAGCTCGTCGATCATTGCGTAGATTTCCTTTCTTTATTTAACATAAATTACCTGAAGTATAACAGGAATATTTTGATTTGACCATCAAACGGCCGGAATTATCTGCCGTTATTATTTCCAGGTCAGTTTTTCCAGGGCAAGATGACTGCGGTACCAATCATCACTTTGCAGCAGCATTTCCGGTGCACCTGCATTTTTGATCCGCCCGTTTTCCAAAATGACGATGGTATCACTGGAGAGCATGGATGACATACGATGAGAGATTGATAGAATGGTGTGCGCCTGGCTGGCCTTGCGCATCACGGCTACAATCCTTTCTTCGGTGAGAGAATCAAGATTGGCAGTAATCTCATCCAGCAGCAGGATAGGCGGATTGGTGACCACTGCGCGGGCGATAGCCAGCAATTGTTTTTGTCCCTGGGAAAACAAGTTATCGCCTCTCACCTCAGTATCCAGGCCCTTTTCCAGAGAATCGATATAATCCTTCAGGCCTACAAACTCCAGCGCATTTTCGATCTGGGCGCGGGAAATATGGTTATCCTGCAGACTGATTTGATCAGCTACGCTGCCATCAATCAGATGAAAATTTTGCTCCACATAACCAAATATTTTTCTTTTCTGGCTATTGGGAATGCGGCAGACATCGATGCCATTGATGGTTATCTCCCCCTCCTGCGGCTTCAAGAGTCCCATAATCAGCTTAAACAGGGTGGATTTCCCTACTCCCGTACGGCCCACCAGGGCAACATTTTCCTGCGGTTTTATATGCAGGTTGATATTATGTAAAACCTCGTTCCCGGCTTCATAAGCAAAGCTCAGGTTATGAAAATCAAGTGTAAACCCAGCCCGGTCAGGAATAACCGCCTCGGCGGTCAGCTCCTCATTTTTCCCGGCTTCCTCAGCCTCGCCGTAAAACTCATCTACTCTGCGAATACCGGCTACGGCCTGTTGAATGTTCTGCAGTTGCATGCCAACATTCTCCACCGGTTCGAACAGATTGGAGATCAGTTCAATCGAGGCTGCCACCATGCCCAGGGAAATCCCCAGCCAGCCCAGCTGCTGGGCGGACATGATCACAATGGCGGCGATTGCCGCCGCCCGTAGAACCTGAATAATTGGCGAGAATACCGCATCATAAAAATTGACTTTATCCAGGGTTTGGTAATTTTCCTGCAGATATTGGCTATAATTTTGTTCCATATATTTTTCCTTGCTGCCGGCTTTGATCATCAGTACATTATGGAGGCTTTCGGCGATATGATGGTTGAGCCTGCCGACCAGCATCCGGTTTTTCATTTGCGCGGCCAGCATCCGCTGCTGAAACAGCCGGGTAATCAGATATATGACCGGTAGAAACAACAAGGTAAACAAGCCCAGCTTATCACTGAACAGCCAGATCGATACGATAATCCCGATGATTTTAAAACTGCTGATGACCATGCCCACCACCCCGCTGGTAAACAAGCTGTTGATGGCATCAACGTCGTTGGTAAATCTTGAAACTACCATCCCTGGTTCCTGGGCAGAAAAGAATGAACTGCTGATTCGCTCCAATTTGCTCATCATGGCCAGACGGATTGCCTGGCTTATCTTTTGCCCCATAACTGTCAGAATGGCTTCCTTGGTAAAATCAAAAATCCCCACCAATACCAGCACCGCCAAATAGAGAGCGGCCAAACGCATCAAGCCGTCCGGGTTTTTGGGTACCAGGTTATGGTCGATGACGAGTTTAAGAATCTGGGGAGGGATCAGGCTGGCAATGACTGCCCCCAGCACGACTATGGTCAGCAACGCCATGATCAGCCGATTGTTTTTGACCGTCAGGCAAAACGATTCTTTTACCACACTTTTAAGCATCGTTCTCACCTGCCAATCTTTGCAGCTCATAGATACTGGCGTACAGCTCTGATTTTTCCATCAGCTGTTGGTGCGTGCCAGATTCGAAAGAATGATCGTTATGCAGCAGCACAATGCGGTCGATCTGATGAAAAATAGCCAGACGATGGGATATGAGAATGATCAGGCTTTGCTCATAGTGGTTTTTCAGATGATGAATGATTTTTTCTTCCGTAGCCATATCAACGGCTGAGAAAGGATCATCCAGAATCATGATTTTGGCTTGGTGTAAAAGCGTGCGGGCCAGAGCAATCCGCGCCTGCTGCCCACCACTCAGACGAACGCCGCCGCTGCCCACCTGGGTATTGACCCCGGCAGGCATGGCCAGCAGATCCTCATCCAGACAGACATCATGTAAAACCGCCTTGATATCTTCATGGCCGCCCAAAGTAATGTTGTGGTAAATCGTATCGGACAGCAGCTGCGGATGGTGCCCCAGATAGGCAATCATCTGACTGCGTTCATAATCGGAATAGTCACTTAGTTCCTGCCCGTCGATACGGATACTGCCGGTATAGGGGTATAAGCCCAGCAAGGACAGCCCCAGGGTGGTTTTGCCGGAGGCAATCGCGCCGGTTACCCCGATGATCTCGCCCTGCCGGGCAGTAAGGCTGAAGTTATCAAGGATGTTTTCCTGGGCCTCAGGATAGTGAAAGCTCATATTTTCAATGACCAAATTAGTTAAATCCCGATGAAAATCAAGCCGGCTGTCTTTGACCTGGTATTCGCGTAAATAAGGCTTGATGCGCTGCCATGAAATCTGTGACTTTTGCACCGAATTGAAAAGATTGGCGGCTTTGCTGGCCTTGGTGGCCAGCGCGGCAAACATGATCAGATAGGCGGAAAAGGTTCCCACCGTCCAGCAGCCCTCAATCACCCGGCTGCCACCCAGATAAATGACCATGATCACGCCCAGCATGGCCACCACACTATAGACAGGCTGCATGGCGTTTTCAAAGATATTGGCTTTTATGGCTTTGTTCTGCAGGTCATTGAGTTCCTGATGATATTTCTCCCGGCGCTGCCTTTCCAGACCGTTGATACGATACAGCAGGGCATTTTCTATATATTCATAAGTCAGGTCTGTGATGTGGCTGCTTTTGGCCCGGTAATCAATCGCATATTTATAGATGATGGTCTTTAGTTTTTCGGCGATAAGCATGGCCACGGGAATAAAAATCGCTCCCAGCAGGGTAATTTTTACATCGTAATAGAGCATGGCCACCAGATAAGATGCCATTAAGACCCCGGTATCAAAAACTTCAGTGGTGAATTTGCGCATTCCCTCCACACACAAATCCACATCGGCCAGCACTCTGGTCATCAAGTCACCGACATTTTCACGTTCCAATTCCGTAAAGCTTTTATGGATGATGCTGTTGTAGAGCATCAAGCGCATGACGGCACTGGTCTGGTTGGCAAAGCGGCGGGTATAAAAACGCTTCAGGTAGCGCATCAGCTGAATGATCGCAATCAGGAGAACAAAAAATACTGCCCGGCTCAGTAAATCGGCCAAGCTGTCCCCACGCAGCAGCGCATCTAGCAACTTCCCTTGATAAATCGGCACCAGGATAGCGGCAATATTGTAGCCCAGGCCAAAAATAATAATAAAAGCGGCTACCAGCCGGTCTCTTTTCCAGTAGTTGATGATTTTATCGGGCTGGGCCAGCGGTTCAATCACTGACTTTTTCATCGGCAACATCCTTTTTCAGTTTTACGCCCATCAATGGCAAGCTCTCCCTGGCAATACCTTGTTTTTGCTAAAGTAAATCGACAGTTTTTAAAAAGTTCATTATGCAAAATCCTCAATAATATTATTGTAGAGATGATTGAAATAATTTAGCAAGCTGCTTGACAAAAAATAAATTGTTGATTAGAGTTTTAGTGTACTAGGTCATTAGTGCACTAGGTACGCGGAAGGGGTGAGTCAACTGGACTACGATACATCAAAAGCGATTTACAAACAAATCATTGAGGATTTTCAAAAGCAATTGGTTCGCGGGGAGTTGGAGCCCGGGGACAAGATTCCTTCCCAGCGGGATCATGCGCTGAAGGTTAGTGTCAATCCCAATACCGTACAGCGCGCCTATCAGGAGCTGGAAAGGATGGGTCTAACGGAAACAATTCGCGGGCAAGGCACTTTTGTCAAGGCGGATACGAATTTAATCAGCGAAATCAGACAAGCGATGGCGGATGACATCCTGGATCGTTTTTTCGCAGAAATGAATTCACTGGGCTATGCCAAAGAAGAGATTACTGCCGTATTGGACCAACGATTAATGGAAATGAAGGGGGCAACCACGAATGATTGAATTTGATCAGGTAGGCAAGCGTTTCGGCAACATACAGGCGCTTGATCAGCTGAACCTGCAATTTGGTTCGGGCAAAATTATCGGTTTATTTGGGCCCAACGGAGCGGGTAAGTCAACTGCCATGAAGATGATCGCCGGTTTAAACCAGCCCGATCGCGGCCGCGTACAGGTGGACGGCCAAAGTCCCCGCCGTAGCCGGGACAAGGTCGCTTTCCTGCCGGAAATTGATCATCTGTACGGATGGTGGACGTTAAGGCAGGCGGCTGATTTTATGCAGAGCTTTTATGCTGATTGGGATGAGCAAAAATACACCGAGCTGCTTGGCTTTTTAAATCTGCGTGAAGATATGAAAATCAGCAAAATATCCAAAGGACAGCGAGCCAAATGCAAACTGATTTTAACTGTCTCCCGGCGTGCCCCTTATTTGCTGCTGGACGAACCTTTATCGGGCATCGACATCCTTACCCGGGAAGAAATCATCAACACCTTGATCCATGATTTTCGGGAAGGAGAACAGACCATTATTATTTCCACCCACGAAATAAATGATGTGGAAGGTCTGGTTGATGAGGTTTTCTTTATTGACCAGGGCAAGATCGTAGTGAGTGGTTCCGCCGAAGATTTAAGATTAACCCGGGGGTTGTCGTTGGTTGAAATCATGAAGGAGGCTTTTCGCAATGTCCAAAAGTAAACTTAAAATGTTCACCACCCTATATTTGAAAGACCTGCATGAAGTCACCGTGGAGATTTTCATTGTATTGATCGGAGTTGTTCTGGTGACGATTGGCTTCAGCCTGAATTCAGATGTCCCCTCTCCGGCATTTGTATTCCCCTTGCTGTTGTTGTTGGGTCTGGTCGGATTTTTACCGTTGCTGTCTTCTTTTAAGTTGCTGTCCCGGGAATGGAGTCATAACACTGTTTATCTGATCATGTCATTGCCGGTATCGGGAGCAATGATTCTGGGCTCCAAAATGATGGTTTTGCTGACCCAATACATCGGAGGAACGCTCTTGATTGGTCTGAGCGGATACCTGCTTTATACCACCGAGCTTTTTCAATACTTCGCACCGTATCAGCTGGATTTGTCGCAGTTGTCCAATCATCCGGAAATAATCAGCACTTTATTGGCTTTCTACCTGGCTGGACTGGCCTTCCTGATTTTTTTATGCTGCACCAGTTTCTTCAGTCAGATCGCAGGCAAATTAAGCTCAAAGTTTTCCGGGCTGGTCACGGCAGCAACTTTTATCATCACCTTGATATTATCCGGTAAATTGCTGGAAGTTCTGGGCACCGGCAGCCATAAAGTCAATTTGGTCATGATGCGCATGTCGGGCAATACTGAAAGCCTGGCCAACAGTCTGAATTTTTCCAGCCTGAGCTATTTGTTGCTGGCGATCATATTATTCATCGCGGCAGCAGTAATCTATGATCGCAAACTGGAGTTATAACCAAATCCAAATATGGCATACAAAACGGCTGACTTGCTAAAAATGGCATCAGCCGTTATGCTGTTTAAAGACAATATCAAACTCGGCTTGTGCCGGAATGGCAATGAGGAGGGGTAAATATTGCATAGCCAAACAACAGAGCAATTTACTAAGCAGTTGGAAGCGGAACTGTCTGCCAAAAAAATAGAGATAGCTGCCCTGCAAACGGAAATATCCGAACATAGGCAACGGGAGGAGCAAGCTATCCAATTAATGCAAGCCCAGATGGAGGAACTGGAGGATTTACGGGTATTGGCCCTGGCCGTGCGCAAGCATTTTCATAACAATCTGGCGGTCGAAAGATGTGCGGCTTGCAGCAAATGTGATTATGAAGAGCTGGAAAAAGCCATGCTGCAATGCAAAGCCTTTACCCGCATCCGGCTGGACTAGGTTTAACAATCTTTTGAGCGTACGATTGGGCGATATAGGTTCGGACTGATCATTCGGCGATTAGGGGCAACAGTCCTTTAGCCGCACCCGCGGCCCATGGTTTAAGAGTCTCTCGATCATTTGCGCCTCACTGATCATGCCTTGGGGCATATGCTGCTGATCCAGCACCATCACCAGGGTATAATGGCCGGGACGGGTTGAGGCCAGAAGACTCTTGACCAAGGTGTCTTCAAAACTCACCACCTGCTGAGAGGGTAAGAAACCTTTGTTGGCCAGTTCACTTTTTTTATTAACCAAATAGCGCATAAAAGCGTAGCTCAACAGCAATCCTTCCCGCCGCGCCGCCCAGAACAATATCAAACCGGCCA
>CAZACF010000005.1:26770-31771 GCA_964483565.1 uncultured Syntrophomonas sp.
GAGATAGTTGGCACCACTTTGCTGCAAATAAAAAAGGTAACCGCCATAAACACAGAGAAGGATGGCAATGGTTTTACCCAAGCCGGCGGCAACAGAAGTGGCCCGCTTGTAACCGATCCACAGAGAAAGCATGGCCCGCAAGATCCTACCGCCATCCAGCGGCAGCGCCGGCAATAAATTGAACAGGCCCAGTAACAGATTGATCTGCATCAGCAGAGGGGTTTTATGCAAAAGGTGGGGGGGCAGCCAATAAAATAATGCCGCCAAAGACAGGCTCATAATCGGCCCGGCCAAAGCAATATAAATTTCCCGGTCGGGATCGAGTCCGGTAAAATCTTCGATTTTGGCCTGGCCGCCGAAGGGCAGCAGTTCAACCTCGGCGACTTTGACCCTTAGTATAGCAGCCATGATGGTATGACTAAATTCATGCAGCAGTACCGAAGCAAAGATGATGAGTATTTCGCTGCCCAGCCCCAGCCAGGTATAAGCAGCACAAACCAGTAAAAATAGCCAGTTGATTCGCACCCGTATCCCGGCAATTTTACCGAGAATCATCTTTATTCAAAAATACTGCGCGGGTCAATGGGATCATTTTTGCTGCGCATTTCAAAATAAAACTGCTCACCGGTTTTGCCGATGACTTCCTCGATCAATATCGGATGATCAACTTTCACTTCTACTTCCTGCAATCCGCCATAAATGGACTCCAATCCTCCGGCATGCTTGATTTTGACCGTGTACTCCCGGCTTGCCCGGGTGATTGCTTGAACCGTTCCCGGCAAAACTGCCTTGACCGGCGTATTTTTTGCTACTTTAAAGCTCATTCCGGGATTGAATGCTTCACGATCCTGGGCTTCATTCCAGTAAGAACCGTATTTTTGTTCAACGGTCAAATAGTCACAGGGTGACTTGATCAGGGTGCGAACCGAGGCAGGCAGACTTTTCCAATGGTTGGTTTGAGGTTGGGAAACAAGCTGATTGAAGGTTTGAGTAAGGGCGTCATCAGACGTCATTATGTAGCGCAAGACAGGCTCCACTGCCTGTTTGCCGGGGCTGTCAGACTGCATGACCAATCCCAGCACAGCCGCCAGGACAATCACCATCAACAAACGAATCTTAAAACTATAAAACACCAAGCTCACCACCTGACTTTTTAATAAATATATAGTAAGCTTGGTTATTTTATGTCAGCTTTGCTGCCTGCGCACAAAAATTCATATCTGCTACCTAATGGTCACCATGCGGCAACCTTGCCGCCTTCGCCTCTACCGAATGAGCC
The DNA here is from genome assembly GCA_964483565.1 of uncultured Syntrophomonas sp. Classification (GTDB taxonomy): domain Bacteria; phylum Bacillota; class Syntrophomonadia; order Syntrophomonadales; family Syntrophomonadaceae; genus Syntrophomonas_B. The sequence goes on from CAZACF010000005.1 coordinate 28,050, forward strand.
GTTCATCTGCTGGGGAACAAACTCGCAGACAAAAGGCATCAGTTTTTCCTGCGGCAGATATGTTTATGACCATGATAATGAAGTCAGTATTGCACGCCTGGCCATGGTTGAGGCACTTGACAAGTCGCTTAAGACGGTTTGCTTATCTTATTTCATAATCCGCATCAATCGTATCCTGGCCGTCATCGCCAGGATTTTGGCGTGATTTGCGCACTACTTTTTGATAAACATCTGCCGGCAAGAAAAAACGCGACCAGGACAGGATTTGCTCGATATTACGCAGCAGATCGGGCCGCCCGTCCCAATGCTGATAAAGCACCTGCGGACTCACACTGTTCATAAACCTCTGCAGGATGAGAGCCACCAGCAAAACATCGTCAACTTGCCCTACGAAAGGGATAAAATCCGGCAGAAAGTCAATGGGCGACAAAACATAGGCAGCCGTCCCCAGCAACAAAGCCTTTTCGGTTACTTGTACCCGATTGTCACGAGTCAGGCGGTAAAGCAGTTTCAGATAATTGGGAATCAGTCTGATCGCTTCCTGTAATTTACCTCGCGCCATGTCAAGATCAATTCCTTCCTTTTGCATCCCCTTGCCCCTCTCCGCTGATCAAAAGACCAGTTTTTTCCCTCTAATGTTTACACTCAAGACAAAACCCACCGCCAGCATATTGGTAAGCATGGAACTGCCGCCGTAGCTCAGGAAAGGCAGCGGTATGCCGGTAATGGGCATGATTCCAATCGACATGCCGATATTTTCAAATATATGAAACATCCACATGGCCGAGATGCCAATCACCAGGAAACTGCCATACAGATTACTGGCATTGAAACTGATAATGACAGCCCTGACCAATAGTATTCCATAAAGGAGGATAACCAATACCGCTCCAACAAATCCCAATTCCTCACCAATCACCGCGTAAATAAAATCAGTATGATGCTCGGGCAGGAAGTTTAATTGTACCTGACTGCCGTTAAACAAGCCTTTACCAGTCAATCCGCCCGAACCAATCGCCACCAAAGACTGAATCGTATTCCAGCCGGCTCCCCGGCCGCCCTGGCCATCGCTATAAGGATCAACGAAGACCGTCAGCCGTTTGATCTGATAGTCATCCAACGGCATCCAGGTGCCAAACTTAAAATGCATAAACAACATCAAGGCGATGAAGAGGGAGACCAGCAAAATAATCATCCCCAGTACTCTGGGGTTGGCTCCGGCAATATACATCATCACCAGCGTTACCGCAATGTAAACCAGGGCCGTTCCCAAATCCGGCTGCATCATAATCAGCAGGAAAGGAATCCCCATAAATAGGAAACAAGGCAGCATATCCTGCAACGTATCCAGATTATCTTTACGTTTGTTTAGATAGGCAGCAAATGCAAGGATCAGCAGAATCTTGGAAAATTCCGCCGGTTGGATTTTAGGGAATGGTCCAAAACCAATCCATCCAGTCGTGCCGCGCACTTCCTGACCAAAAATTAAAACAATAATCAGCGTTAGGATAGATATGCCATACAGGTATTTCCAGTAGCCTTCCAACTGGGTATAATCAAAACGTATCAGCATGATGGCCAGGGCCATACCCACGCACAACCATAAGATCTGCTTCTTTACATAATATAAAGGACTACTGCCAATCCCGCTGCTGGCACTGTATAAAGTGACCAACCCCAAAGCCAGGATCAGAATCAAGCTAAAAAGGAAACCTTTATCTAAAAACTTTATTCGTTTTATGTGCATTTTAGACTCCTCCCTGCTCCATTATAGGGGTAATAATTCAACCCTGTCCAGTTCCTCAGCGTGGCTAATCATTTGCTTATTTGTTAAATTTTAATACCAAATAGTATTGGTGGTATTCCCAACCAAGTGAAACTACCTTAATCATGACCTTTTATTTAATAGCCCCATAAGGGATTTCAGCCAGCTGGTTCCACCAAAGCTCAAGCTTCGATGCGCTTGTCTTGTTATTGTTTTCTTTTCCAGTACTATATTAGCCGGCACTCAGGATGACACGAAAGTAATATCGGTAGTTGTGCGCTGCCGGCAGGGAAAACCTTTGTAGTACCGTTATTCAGCATGAATGCTGTAAGTTGTGCGCTACGGATAGAGGGCAACCAGTAAATATTGAGCCGCACAAAAGAACATCCCGCTTAAAGCATTTAAACTCTTTAAGCGGGATAAAGCACCTTTAATATTTTACGGGAACAAGGTCGATGTAGCTTTGGTTACATGGCGGTGGCCCGTTTCAAACCTTTAATGGGGATATTGGCAATCAGGGCAACGGAATTGTTTTCGCCTTCGATATTGACCAGCAATCCTTCCAAATCAATGTCCATGTACTTCTGGATCACCTCAATCAGGTCATCTCGAAGCAGATTAATGGTTTCCGGAGATACCATGGAGCGATCATGCACCAGTACCAGGCGCAGTCTTTCGCGAGCGATATCTTTGCTGGAATTGGTGTCTTTCCCAAAAATTCTGCTTATCAGTTCTAACAAAATGAATCCCCCCCTACCTGGCTAACTTGAGTATTCTTTTAAACCTGTCCACCAACTTGGATGAATCCTCCAGTGAATCGATGGGCAGGTCTTCTCCGGTTATGCGTCTGGCAACGCGGCGATAGGCTTCCCCGGCCCGGGAAGTCGTCTCCAATACGGCTGGCTCACCACGGTTGGTAGATACAACGATGGCCTCGTCTTCCGGCACCACCCCCAGCAAATTAATGGAAAGGATATCGAGTATATCTTCTATATCCATCATATCCCCGCGTTTTACCATTTTACTGCGCATACGGTTAATAATCAGCTTGGAGTTGCTTAAACCCGCGGCCTCCAGCAGACCGATAATGCGGTCAGCGTCACGCACCGATGATATTTCCGGGGTTGCCACCACGATAGCATCATCCGCGCCGGAAATGGCATTTTTAAATCCCTGTTCGATCCCCGCTGGGCAATCCACCAGGATAAAGTCGAAATCTTTGCGCAGCTCATTGGTAAGGTTCTTCATCTGATGCGGTGTGACTGCAGTCTTGTCCTTGGTTTGAGCTGCCGGCAACAGGCATAAGCCTTCAAATCTTTTGTCTTTTATGAGCGCCTGTTTGATTTTGCAGTTGCCGTTGACCACATCTACAATATCAAAGACGATTCGGTTCTCCAGACCCATGACCACATCCAGATTGCGCAGGCCGATATCGGTGTCGAGCATTACCACTTTTTTGCCCAGCATGGCCAGAGCCGTTCCGAGATTGGCAGTCGTAGTGGTTTTACCCACTCCTCCCTTACCGGAAGTAATCACCAGTACCTTACTTTTCATTCTTTTAGCCCCCAATCATATTTTTAGCTTTTCGATAACGACCTTACCTGCCCGGATCTTTGCCAGTTCCGGAGTGTTAACTATAATGCTTTCTCCATCGGGAGGACGAGTGATATGGTTAGCAATGCGCAATTGGATAGGATTGAGGCGAAAGGCTGCAATGACTGCATTTTCATCGCCATAAGCGCCGGCATGGGCAACCCCCTTCAGTACGCCCATGACCAGAATGTTTCCCCCGGCAATGACTTCCGCACCGGGGTTAATATCACCCAGTATGACCATATTCCCTTCACTTCGATATTTTTGCCCTGAACGAAGACTGCGGTAAATCAGGGTGGTATCGTTGCTGACCATATATCCGTCTTCATTAAAACCTTGATAAACAGATGGGAATTCCTTTTAG
>CAZACF010000006.1:0-1262 GCA_964483565.1 uncultured Syntrophomonas sp.
GACCATGCTGGGCAAGGCTGCCAAGATCGTTGTCAAGAAAGAAGAAACCATCATTGTTGACGGAGCAGGTTCTGAAGCGGATGTCAAAGGCCGCATCGGTATCATCAAAAAACAGCTGGAAGAGACCGAATCCGAATATGACAAAGAAAAACTGCAGGAAAGAATGGCCAAGTTATCAGGCGGCGTAGCCGTAATACAAGTAGGTGCTGCCACCGAAACTGAACTGAAAGAAAAGAAACACCGTATCGAAGACGCGTTAGCCGCAACCAAAGCCGCCGTTGAAGAAGGCATCGTATCCGGTGGAGGAACTGCCTTGATCAATGCCATGGTAGCGATCGATGAAGTACAGGCAGAAGGAGACGAAATGACCGGTGTAAAGCTGGTCAAGAAGGCTTTGGAAGAACCGCTTCGTCAGATTGCCAATAATGCAGGTGTGGAAGGTTCTGTAGTGGTAGAAAAGGTAAAAGCAGCAGAACAAGGCATCGGCTTCAATGCCCTGACCAATGTTTATGAAAATATGATTGCCGCGGGAATCATTGACCCGGCTAAAGTTGCTCGTTCCGCTATCCAGAATGCAGCCAGTATTGCAGCCATGGTTCTGACGACGGAAGCAATCGTTTCCGAGAAACCCAATCCGAATGAGCATGCAGCCATGGGCGGCATGGGCGGAATGGGTGGAATGGGCGGAATGATGTAATAAACGCCTCTTATCCCCTGAAAAAGAGTATCTAGATAAGCGACTGACCCCCGGCGGTAACATAAGCAAAAATAGTCATTTGAGGCCTCTCATTAGTTCACTGAACTTCTGAGAGGTCTATTTTTATGGCGCAACAGGCATAAAAAAACCGGGAACTGCTTCTTCCCGGTTTTTTTATCAGTATTATAGATCGTAATACAGTTCAAACTCCATCGGATGTGGAATTTCGCTCACTTTGCGGGCCTCTTTACGTTTGTTTTCAATCCAGATATCGATCAAGCGTTGGGGGAAGACATCTCCTGCCAGCAGGAAGTCATGATCTTTTTCCAGCGCATCCAGTGCTTCATCCAGTGATCTGGGCAGAGATTTGATCTTGGCCTGTTCTTCCTTGGGCAGATTGTACAGGTTGACATCATAGGGGCCAAAACCTTCGGCAGTGGGGTCAATTTTATTCTTTATCCCGTCCAATCCGGCCATAAGAATAGCTGAAAAAGCCAGATAAGGGTTGCAGGTCGCATCAGAGGAACGGAATTCAAAGCGTTTTTGATAAGGACTTTTGGCATAA
>CAZACF010000006.1:1272-23601 GCA_964483565.1 uncultured Syntrophomonas sp.
GCCGGGACTCTGATGACTGCACTGCGATTGGCGGTGGCAAAGCAAAGATTAACCGGCGCTTCATAGCCGGGGACCAGTCTTTTGTAAGAATTGGTACTGGGATTGGAAAAGGCCAATACCGCCGGGGCATGTTTTAAAAGTCCGCCGATAAAGTACATCGCGGTCTGACTCAGTTGGGAATAGCCGCTGGCATCATAGAACAAGGGTTCACCGTCTTTAAAAAGATGCATATGCACGTGCAGGCCGTTGCCGGCTTCGTCGTAAATTGGTTTGGGCATAAAAGTGACCGTTTTACCCTCCTGGAAGGCCAGGTTTTTAATTAAATACTTGGCCAGCATGGTTTTGTCAGCCATTTCCCGCATACCCGCAAACTCAACTTCTATTTCAATCTGTCCAGGGCCGCCGACTTCATGATGGTGATACTTAACCGGGATATTGTTTTCTTCCATCAGAACACACATGCGTGACCGCAGATCGTAAAGGATATCCTGAGGAGGAGCAATGTGATAACCGCCTTTATGGGCTATTTTATAACCCTGATTTTGGAATTCATTGTCACCGCTGTTCCAGGTAGCTTGTTCAGCATCGATGGTAAAACCGGTATGGTTGGGGCTGCACTCATAGCTTACATGATCAAAAACATGAAATTCGAATTCCGGCCCGATCCTCATTTCATCAGCGATACCGGTTGATTTCATATATTCTTCGGCTTTGTAGGCGATCGAACGTGGATCTTGGTCAAAACGTCGATTTTCCGGTTGGGTGATAAGGAAAACATCGCCGATCATGCTCAGGGTAGGAACATCTGTGAAAGGTTCATGGACAGCAGTACTGACATCAGGGATGAATACCATATCGCTGTTTTCTACTGGTGCAAACCCATAATTGGAACCGTCAAAGCCGATGCCATAAACAAGTGTATCGGGTTTGAACCGAGCGGTCGGAATACTAAGATGACGCCATCTGCCCAGGAGGTCGATCATCTTAAAATCGATCATCTGGATAGAATTCTCTGCGCAGTATTCCATTACTTCATTGTAACTGGTAAACACACGCATTGCCTCCTTAATTATTTAATTACGGTGCAAATTATATCAGAAGCCGGGATACATAGTAAAGAATATAATAAACGGAATAATATTCTGATTTTTTTCGGTTATATAATTGATTGCATTTTAATAAAAATGTATTAGCTTTTTTCGCCTGGAGAAAACGTATATTTACGATAACAATCATGTTGTTGATTAGATCATAAAAACTGGGGGAGTGAGGAAGATAAAAAAACGCTATTGGTTTCTTGGGGCCGCCGTTGTATTGCTGCTTGCTCTGCTGGCCAGTGCCGAACGGATCATGGATTATTACGAAAAATCAAAGCTGCAACCTGAGGTTGAGCTGCAGCAGGTTTTGAAAAAAATGCCGCAGCTTGACAGTTTTCGATACAGACTGCAGTCTGGGTTCACAGTTGATGGAAGGGAGGAGGTGATAAGCAGAGTCGAAGGTGAAACTACAGATGGCAATACACATATAAAGGGGGAGATGGTCAACACACCAATTGATATCTATTATATTGACCGCACCATTTACAACTTTGATTCCTTTTCCAAAAAGTGGCTGGTTATTGAAAGTGGCACCAGCAATTCCGGAGAATTGCTCATATCAGAGTTGAACCCCTTGTCCAATTTTCAATTCAAAGGCGTACAGGAAATTAAAAAAATTGGTTTTTCCAAAGTAGATGGTGTGGAATGTCTGGTGGTGGGATGCCAACCATCGTTACAAAATCAACTGTTGGAAAGCTTGTGGAGAAATTTCGAATATCGTATCTGGATCGATTATCATAACCACGTTATCAAAAAGGCAGTGCTGACTGCCCATAACCAACGCAACGAAAAAACCCATCTCATAATTGAAGCGGAGTTTTACGATATTAACAAGAAAATTACCATTCAACCACCTGATCGCACGACCCATAATAATCAATAAACTAAATAAATGAATTGATAAGCCCCCGCTTCCTTGTATAAGGAGGCGGGGTTTATTATGGATATCAATCAATCTGTGATTTGAATCGGTATAAACCCGGAGAAGTTGTGGAAAATTACCCGTAACGGATGAATTTCAGCCCATCCGGTTGGCTGAGCACATACGCTTGATTCAATTGATTGGCAGCAAAAGAGGAGGAAAAACATGATTTTTGCATATATACCCCTGAAGGGCGGATATAGTATACCGATGCGGGAAGTGGGGGCCAATATCCCCTATGAATGGTTGATTTACATTATTATGTTTGTTCCAATAGGCTTTTTTCTGTATGGCTTTTATCAACGACTTAAAGTATGGAGACTGGCTCAAGGGGAAGAACATCGTAATGATCAGCTGGTCAGACGCTTCTATTCCTGGTTGGTTAACAGCATGGGGCAACTGCAACTAATGAGAAAGCCCCTGGCAGGATGGATGCATTTTATGCTTTTCTGGGGCTTTGTGTTTCTTTTGCTTGCTACGGCTACGTTTGCTTCCTGGTCAAAAATTGGCTTTCCCAATATGACCGGTTTTTTATATACGTTAATATCCTGGCTGGCTGATGTCGGCGGTTTCTTTGCCATGCTGGGCATTATCGTCTTGTTTGGGATCAGATACTGGCGCAAACCGGACCGCCTCAATGATACCAAGTCTTCAGATGGATGGATGCTGCTGCTGATATTTTTAATTTTGCTGGGGGGATATGTGCTGGAAGGAATGCGTCTAGCCGCACAAATGCAGCTATCCACCACCATGGGTCAATTGGATTATGAACGGGTAGCTTCTCCTGTGGGCTGGATGTTCTCCGTATTGTTTTCCGGGATGAGGCTGGACAGTCTATTGCTCTGGCACCGGATCAACTGGTGGTCGCATATGGTACTGGCCTTTCTGTTTATCGGTCTGGTTCCTTATAGCAAACTCTGGCATATTTTTACCGGCATGATTGGTTATTTTAGCCGTGATTTTAAATCCAGTGCCAATCGCATGGTTCATAATATTGAAGAAGCGGAACACTTCGGGGTGGAAAACATTGAGGAATTCACCTGGAAGGACCTGCTGGATCTGGATGCCTGTATTCGCTGCGGACGTTGCCAGGAAAACTGTCCGGCCTATTATACCGGCAAGACCCTTAATCCTAAAATCACCCTGATCCAGGCCATGAAAAAACATCTTGACGGTAAGGCGCCCCATTTAATGATCAAAGGATCGGTTCAGGAAGAACTGGCCATGACGTCAGCAGCGGAAGCGGAAGCCGTAGATCCGGCCGAGGCCAGCCTGATTTATGATGTAGTAACGCCGGATGTTCTGTGGGCCTGCACCAATTGCCGGGCTTGCATGGAACATTGTCCGATGTTTATTGAACACTTGAACAAGATCACGGATATGCGCCGCAATTTGGTCATGTGGCAGGGGGATATGCCGGGTGAAGCCCAGAACGCTTTTACCAATATGGAAAGAAACTATAATCCCTGGGGCGTAGGCTGGGCTTCTCGTGCCGATTGGATGAAAGAACGAGGGGTGCGGGACATCATCAATTTGTTACCAGAAGACGGTCGTGAATTTGAATATTTGCTTTATGCCGGCTGTGCAGTGGCTTTTGATGATCGCTACAAGAAAGCAGGCGAAGCGCTGGTAAAATTGTTGGACAAGGCGGGAGTAAGCTTTGCTTATTTGGGTACAGAAGAGTGGTGCTGCGGTGATTCAGCCCGCCGCTTGGGCAATGAGTATTTGTATCAGTCCCTGGCAGCCCACAATATTGAAACCTTTGAACAGTATGGGGTAAAGAAAATCATCTGCATCTGTCCGCACGGTTACAATTGTCTGAAAAATGAGTATCCACAGATGGGAGGAGTTTTTGATGTATATCATTCTACAGAATTCCTGGCCGGTTTGATCGCGCAAGGGAAGCTAAAGCCGCAGCGAATGGAAAAACTTAGACTGGGTTATCATGATTCCTGTTTTCTGGGCAGACATAATGGGATCTACGATGAACCGCGCAAGATTTTGCATGCGGTTGGGGCAACGGTTAATGAGATCGATAAATCACGTCGTTTCGGATTTTGCTGTGGAGCCGGGGGAGGGCGCATGTGGCTGGAAGAAGAGGCAGTCGATGGCTTCAAACGGATCAATCAGAGCCGCACCGAGCAACTGCTGCAGACCGCACCTGAATTGATTGCCAGCAATTGTCCCTTCTGTCTGACAATGATTTCTGATGGGGTCAAGGAGGCCGGGCAGGAGGAACAGGTAAAGGTGGCAGATCTCTGTGAAATCCTCTGGAACAGTGTGGAATGAGGTTTATTTTTCTTCCACCAGTTCTATTCTTTCTCCATCCGGGCCTTGAAAAAAGATGATTCTCTTATAGCTGGAGACGGATTTAGGGACAGAGGTTTCAAACGCTGCCCCTAAATCTGTTAAACGCCTAATCTGAGTATCAAGGTCATCCACTTTAAAAGCCAGATGATTTACAACCCCGGCAGATGTGTACGATTGGGTGGGATTGACATATTCGAGCAATTCGATCGTCAATCCGGAACACCACAGATTGACAGCCTTGATTTCATCATTCTGCCAACGATTTAAGACGATACAACCTAAAACTGCTGTATAAAATTGGGCTGATATGGTGCAATCGCTGACAACAACACCCAGATGATCAAGTTTCATAATTAGTGCCTGCGAAGATTCAAAGGTTTACCAGGTTTCCGGGAACGCCATGTTGGTATAGACGTCTTCCAGTTGAACCTTGTGGCCTTTTTCCATGTTGGAAAGATTCATAAACAAATCTTTTTGGGCCGCATCGGAACTGCTGTCGGCCAGGTCTTTATACATTTGCATAGCTTCTTCTTCTCTTTTCATGGCCAGCGCCATCGCATCCACCGGTTTCATTTGCATTGAAAGTTTAGGTTTGTCAACGGTTTCGGATACTTTATAGTCCGGAAGCGCTTCGAAGGTTAAGGGACGATCATCGTTATCGAGATAGGATGACAACAAATCCCGGTGCCCTAATTCCTGTTCAGCCAACTGTTTAAAAATTGATTTAATACTGGCGTCTTCAACTTTTTGAGATACCCCCAGATAAAACTCATAAGCTTCTACTTCGTTTTCAATCGCCATGGACAAAACGCTTATATAGTTCTTCAAATCTGCCATTATTTCTCCCTCTCCTCTTTGCTAATTTTTTCTTAAGTTTAAAACATCCGAACTCTTTTGGCAATAAATGCATGAAATAAACGATAATATCCATTTATGCTTGGCTATAGACAAGCAATTATATTAATTCTGGCGGTAAGTGGTTAGAATAAGTTTAGGGACAATTCAAAATATGTTTGAACAGGAGGAACGAATTTGACTCAACAACGTACCAAAAAAAGAGATGAGATCGATCATAAATATAAATGGGATCTGGCCAAGATTTATCCTGATGTGGCTCTTTGGGAAGAAGATTTTGCAACCTTGCAGCACATGACGGAAACAATTGCTGCCCTGCAAGGTACCCTGGCTGAATCTGCGGAAGCCTTACTGAAGGTTTTGCGGACTTCCGATGATTTGAGTAGGATTTCAGAAAAACTGTATGTATACGCCCGCATGCGCCGAGATGAGGACAATGCCAATCACAGCTATCAGGCTCTTTTTGACCGGGCGGAGCGAGCCAATGTCGAGGCCAGCAGCGCAGCAGCTTTTATTGTTCCTGAAATTCTGACCATTCCGGAAGAGGAGCTGCATCAGTATATGCAGGATAACCAGGATCTGGCTATATACCGACATGCTCTGGAGGAGATCAGCCGGCAGAAGGAGCACATTCTCTCGATACCGGAAGAACGATTGTTGGCCATGGCGGCAGACATTTCCATGGCATCCTCCAATATTTTTACCATGCTCAATAATGCGGATATCAAATTCCCGGTGATCAAGGATGAAGAAGGCCATGAGGTGGAATTGACCAAAGGGCGTTATGGCAGTTTTATGGAAAGTGCCAACCGCCAGGTGCGGGAGGATGCTTTCAAAGCTATGTATAGTACCTATGGCAAGCTGATCAATACGCTGGGAGCCAGTTTGAACTCCAGTGTTAAAAAAGATATTTTTTATGCCCGGGCCCGCAAATATCCTTCAGCTATAACTGCCTCCCTGGATGGAGATAATGTGGCGGTAGAAGTTTATGATCGTTTGATCGAAGCCGTACACAATAACCTGGAACCGATGTATCGCTATATGAAAATCAGAAAAGAACAGTTGGGTGTAAATGAATTGCATATGTACGATGTTTATACCCCGCTGGTCAAAGACTACAAAGTCAATATCCCCTATGAAGAAGCCCGCGAAACCATGCTCAAAGCGCTGCAGCCCCTGGGAAAGGAATATCTTGAACAGGTACGGGCGGGATTAAATGAGGGTTGGATCGATGTTTACGAAAATGAAGGCAAGACCAGTGGGGCTTATTCCTGGGGTACTTACGACACGCAGCCTTATATCTTAATGAATTATGATAACAAACTGGATGATTTATTTACCCTGGCCCATGAAATGGGCCATTCCATGCATTCTTATTACTCCAATCAAAACCAGCCCTATGTTTATGCTCAATATTCCATTTTTGTAGCGGAAGTTGCCTCAACCGTCAATGAATCTTTGCTGATCGACTATCTGCTTCAGCACAGCCGCGACCAACAAGAAAAGATGTATTTGATTAATCATTATCTGGAGCAATTCAGGGGAACGGTTTACCGGCAGACCATGTTTGCAGAATTTGAGAAGATCATTCATGCCAAGGCTGAACAGGGAGAAGCAATTACTCCTGAATTAATGAATTCTGTTTACCGGGATTTGAATAAACTGTATTATGGGCCGGAGGTAGTTCTGGATGAGGAAATCGATATTGAATGGGCCCGTATCCCCCATTTTTATTCCGCCTTTTACGTGTACAAATACGCGACCGGGTTTGCAGCCGCTACCGCGATCAAAGAAGCGATCCGCACTGAAGGAAACAAAATGGTTGAAAGGTACCTTGAATTTTTAAAATCAGGCGGTTCAAATTATCCGATTGTTTTGCTGCAAAAGGCGGGCGTTGATCTTACCACGCCTGAACCGGTTGACAGTGCCCTGAAATACTTTGCCCGCTTGGTAGATGATTTTGAAAGCATGTTGTAAGAACATGCCATGATAAATTTAGGCATGGAAAAAAACCGTGTGGATATTATATGGGAAAAAAGCAAAACTAGCTCAAGGATAAACATTAGAGCTACCTATTTCCGGCAAATGCCGAAAATCTATTTATGTATTAAGGAGGGACTTGGAGATTGACGAACAGCAAGCGGGAAAGTATTTTTGATGAGCAAATCAATCTGATCTTGCCGCAGTTGGAGAGTTATAACAATTACGATTTGCTGATTGGAATTTCTTTCCATAATAACGATCAAGATTTAAAGCAAATGCTGCAGTCTGTGGATGAGGTTTTAAAGAAATGGATCGGCAGACGTCAGTTGATCATTTGTGTAGGTGATGCCAACGCAGAAGATATTATGCACACCATCGAGAATATACAGTTATATCACCCTCATCTTGCTTTTATCATGCCGCCGGAGGCCAGCGGAAGGGGCATGGGGATACTCGCTCTGCTGCAAATTGCCCGAAAAATGGAGGTTGATTTGCTGGTCCTTGATGCTGATATGGGGACCAGTCATGGTCCGGAGATCAGTATTGATTGGTTGGAAGGATTGCTAATTCCTATCCAGGGGAAATATGATCTAGTGGTCAGCAGCTTAAGAAGGCATAGCGGTATAGCTAGCATCACCTCGTTGCTGGCCATACCAATTCTAGAAAATTTTTATGGCAGTCGTCTGAGCGGACCGTTGGGCGGAATATACGCGATATCCCATGATTTGGTGGAGGAATTGGTTACGGAGGCCAAGTTTTGGACCGATAGTATTGCCGGTTTTGGGATAGACTTTTGGATCATCACCCGGGCTTTGTGCTGGAATAAGCAATTATGTGAATTGTATTTGAATGAGGCCCCCCAACCCTATGATGCGGAACAAAACAGCGTGGTATTCATTGATATTCTGAAAACGATATTTGCTTGTCTTTGCCGTGACCATGCCCTTTGGTTACAGGAGCGCCTGGTGACCAAAGTAGTAGATGTTTTGAACTACAACAAATTGCGCATGGATCAGTCCACCGAGGTCAGCTTGGATAATTTGCGGGAGGAACTAAGTAAATATTACCGTCAGTCAGCGGATACGATTAAATCATTATGGGGGGAGGATACTGATCGCCAGTTACATGCGAGCATGGTGCCGGGATGGGAAAAAACTACCTTAAGTGATCGGCAATGGGTTGGCAGCATCTACAAGACATTTTTAGCCTATGCTTTTAGTGAAGAAAATGGTCAGAATGATTTACTCTGTGCTGCCGCTGCCTTATATAATGCCAGGATTGCCAGCAATGTTTTGGAAATGAACAAGTTTCGTGATGATCTGTGTGCCCTGAATGGGTTGCAGCAAGAGAACCTGGTCAGTTATAAACTGGACTTGATGCGGCAGAAGCTGAATGAAGAGTTTCAAAAGCAAAAGCCCAAGCTAAGCCAACAATGGCTGGGAAGATCGGAACAAACCGCCCCTGCGCTGGTGCCCTTTGGTTATATGGAATATATACCCGGTCGTCCGATTGTGGTTCCTAAAAGAATCATCGGCAAGGATAAACATGTCGTCAATACGGATGATTTGTTCAAAAAATTACGCAAACTATATGAAGACCGTTTCAATCATTTCTTGATGGAGGGACTGGGGCTCCCGATTCATGCTGAATCGAAAGAAATTATCGAGGCCATGGAGAAATTTATGGAGGTTGCAGAAAAAACCGTCAACCAGCTATTTCCCGGTGATTTAAGCGAAGCGGCCGGTATGGAACAGTTTGTGACCGGATTGTTCGCCATGGTACCGCACCAGCAAATGTTTACCATCAACCAGGATCTCTTAAAGGAAATGGTAATCAGGTTTCCGCCGGTAAACTTAATGATTCCGCTGGGGTTTTACAGTCCGGCTGACCTGCTGGAAAAAATGGATTCGCGTGATGCCGTGACCTATGCCAATCTGGTCGATAGCTGGAGCTACAACGACCGCGATATCGTCTGGCTGACCGAGCAGTTAAAACCGGAAAGTTTTGCATGGGCAGAATTGAAGCCCTTGATTGTCAATGGTTCTTTGCCGGAAGGTTTGTGGTCACACACCAAGATTACTAATTTAAATCGAATCACGGCACGAATAACCATCAAGGCTATGGATCATGGTAAAGGCGGAAAATTCCCCAAATTACGTTATTTCACCTCTCTCATCCGCCGTATTTGTTTGGCTGAGCATTATTCTCTTTTATTTCAGCAAAATGTTAAGGAACGTAAAAATGTTGGACTTAAAGCTCGTAATTCAATGACTTCCATGGAGAAAGGCGATGATTTCTCCGCTCAACGGGTTTTTGAAAACAGCAACCACCGGGCTTTAGTCGAAAAGATAAGGGCAATGGCCACGATTTTGCAACAAAAGGAACAAGCAGAATCGGCCCGCATTTTCAGATTGATGGCAGATGGTTATGGCTTAGGCCAGGTTTTGGAAAACGGAGCTTTCTTAACCTGTACCGTCTGGAGTTGGGCCAGTTACAGCTTTAAGGGCGGATTAAATATACCGACTCCGCTGACCACCAGTATCGAAAATCGTTGGTTTAACCATGAATTTCTGGAATCCCTGTACATGGAGTTGGGTTATGACAAAGCAGAAATTATGCAAACTGCTTTCCGCTATCTACAGTCCGGAAAAAGCGGACAGAGTCTGCTTGACGCCCTGCTTCCGGCCCGCCCCAAGGATATTCAGGTGGTTGTCCAGGAGACTACCAACGAACCGAGTAAATACCTGATTCGCTATGCGGGAAACCCTTTGCTGGAACCCATCCAGGAACATGACTGGGAAAGCAAATATGTACTCAACCCGGGTGCGATCCGCATCAAAGATAAGGTTTATCTTTTCTATCGGGCGGTTGGAGAGGATGGCATTTCCCATATCGGGCTGGCCATTACAGACGGCTACCGGGTGCTGGAGAGACTGGATACGCCCATCTTCTCCCCAGCCAATACGGAAGAAAAAATGGGCTGTGAGGATCCCCGCCTGATTCAGATTGGGGAGCGCATCTGGATGCTTTATACTGCTTATGATGGCAATATCGCCCAAATTGCTGCGGCTTCGATCGGATTACAGGACTTTCTGGCGGGCAAGTTTACAGCCTGGAAACGGGAAGGTTTGGCGTTTAAAAATATTTGGGATAAAGATGCGATTCTTTTCCCGGAAAAGATCAAGGACAGATATATTCTTTACCATCGGATTGAACCGAGCATGTGGATTACTTACCTGAAGGAGCTGGTCTTCCCCAGTCGGGAAAAACACGCCATCATTATCGGCCCCCGGCCGGGCCGGATGTGGGATTCGTTAAAGATCGGGGCGGGAGCCCAGCCTATCAAGACACGCTATGGATGGCTGCTAATCTATCATGGAGTCGATCACAATTATGTTTATCGTTTAGGGGTCATACTGGTGGATCTGGAGAACCCTCAGCGCGTCATTTATCGTTCTCCCAATCCTGTTTTAGAACCAATTGAAGATTATGAAATAGGTTTATCAGGGGCATGGGTGCCCAATGTGGTTTTTACCTGTGGGGCAGTAGCCGGCACGGATAAAGAAGTCCTGGAGGACGATGATGAGATCCTGGTTTACTACGGTGCGGCGGATACCAGTATCGGTCTGGCCAAAGCCACTTTAGCTGATTTGATTCCCGAGAAATTCCGCTGCATTTAACACGAAAGCTTCACGCCGAGGGCTTTTTCGTGATAAGATAAGCAGCAAAGAAGGAAGAGACGAGGCGATCCCAGTGAAATCTTTGGTGCTGGCGGAAAAGCCCAGTGTGGCGCGGGAAATTGCCCGTGTGCTCAAATGCAGCAACAAGCAAAAGGGCTATATTGAAGGAAGTCAATATGTGGTGACCTGGGCACTGGGCCATCTGGTGACTTTGGCGGAACCGGATGACTATGACGTTAAATATAAACAATGGCGGCTGGAAGATCTGCCCATGCTGCCGGAAAAAATGAATCTAAAAGTGATCAAACAAACCGCCCATCAGTATCAGGTGGTTAAAAACCTGATGAATCGGGCGGATATAAGCGATCTGGTCATTGCCACCGATGCCGGACGGGAAGGAGAACTGGTCGCCCGCTGGATCATGGAACAAGCCCGCTGGAAAAAACCTTTCAAACGTTTATGGATATCTTCCCAGACCGATGATGCGATCCAGCAAGGGTTTCGCCAGCTCAAGCCGGGCCGGGAATATGATAATCTTTACGCAGCCGCGGTATGCCGGGCTGAAGCGGATTGGCTGATCGGACTGAATGTAACCCGGGCCTTGTCCTGTAAATACAATGCCCAGCTGACCGCCGGACGGGTTCAGACCCCTACCCTGGCTATGATTGTGCAGCGCGAGCAGGAGATCAATCATTTCCAACCGGTTGACTATTGGACCATCCGCGCGGATTTTGGTGATTACTATGGAGATTGGCGGGACAGCAAGAACCAGGGACGCATCTACGAGGCCAGCCGGGCAGAGGCGATTGCTGCTAAAATCAAAGGAAAAACAGGAGTTATCAAAGAGATCAAAAAAGAAACCAAAGCGGAAGCTCCTCCTTTGGCCTATGATCTCACCGAACTGCAAAGGGATGGCAACCGCCGCTTCGGCTGGTCAGCCCAGAAGACGCTTTCCGTTCTGCAAAGTCTTTATGAAGTACATAAGGTGGTCACTTATCCTCGGACGGACAGCCGTTATATTACCAGGGATATCGTCCCCACCCTGCCGACTCGTCTGCAGGCCATGCAGACCGGGCCTTATACCGATTTTATCAGGCCATTGCTCAGCCAGAAAATCCAACCCGGCAAACGTTTTGTGGATGACAGCAAAGTCACCGATCATCATGCCATTATTCCCACCGAACAGAAGCTCAATCTAAACGCCTTTAGCGTGGATGAAAAGAAACTGTATGATTTAATTGCCAGACGTTTTCTGGCGGTACTCTATCCGCCCTATAAATATGAACAAACCACCATCACCACGGTGGTTGAAGCAGAAATATTCTTATCCCGCGGCAAGATGGTCAAGGAAGCAGGCTGGCGGGCGTTGCACAGCCAAACCATCGAAAAAGAGGACAAAAAAGAGGAAAGCCTGCCGGAGCAGCTGCTACAGGAAAAACGTCAGGGAGAAAGCAGGAAAGTTGAGCATTGCCGCTTGAACAAGGCCAAAACCAAGCCTCCCGCACGCTATACGGAAGCAACTCTGCTGACTGCCATGGAAAGCCCCGGCAAATACATCGAGGATGAAGAACTGCGGGAGGCCATGAAAGGCAGCGGTCTGGGAACGCCTGCTACCCGGGCGGAGATTATCGAAAAACTGTTTAATACCTTCTATATCGAAAGACAAGGCAAAGAAATTGTACCGACTGCCAAAGGCATCCAACTGATTGAGCTGGCACCGCCCTCCTTGCGATCCCCTGAGCTGACCGCCCAGTGGGAAAAACAACTGACTGACATAGCTCGCGGCAAGAGCAGCAAAGGCCAAATGATTACTTCCATCAGAGATGATGCCAGCAATATGGTAAAAGCGGTTGCCCAATCCAGCCATGAGTATAAACCTACCAATGTCAGCAAAAGCAAATGCCCCTTATGCAGCCAGAATATGCTGCTGGTTAACACCCGTCAGGGTAAAATGTTGGTCTGTCCAGACCGCAGTTGTGGTCATCGCCAGCCGGAAAAACAACCTGATACGGACATCTTCAGTAAAAATAAAAATGGGCAACGGGTTAATCCCAAGTTGATGGCCCGTTACAGTGACAAAAAGGATCTCGGTCAGAGTCTGGGTGACAAATTAAAGGAAGCCATGCAAAATAAAGAGAAAAAACAGTAAAAATCCAAAAAGACAAAATGTTTCTGCAAAAGGAGTCGTTATTCAACGGCTCCTTGTTTTTATTTGCTGATTCATAGAACAATATCACGGAATTCATTTCGTAATAAATGCAGGAAAGCAAACGGATTTTGAAGAAAGAAATCTTAACAAAGAGAGTACGGATTCCATAAACCGAGGAAATACATACAAAGTAAAAAAACATAATGCAAATTTGCCATTATGTTCGTTTATTTTTGTGCTTATGCTTGGTATTTTAATTTATATCGGTAAATATCAGCAAAAAATTATTGACGGTTTATGGTGCCCGATAGGGCGATCATCGAATGTTTTGTATACGCTGTTGCGATAAGCAAGGAGGGTATGAGCAATGTTGGTTTCAAGCACTGAAGCAAAAATGATGAAAGAGCTAAACAAGATAAAAGTTCATGACAAATGCTGCTTCATTTACGAAACAGAAGAGGAATGGTTGTTTTCAATTATTTCATTTATCAAACAAGGTCTGATGAACGGAGAAAAATGTGTTTATCATGTACAGCGCCGGGATGAGGAGCATATACTCAACTGTTTTGCCAAGCATGGAATTGAAATCGAACGTTATCTATCATCCGGTCAATTGGAAATTTTAAGACCATCTAATACCTTGCCTATTGTGAAAACCAGAAAAATGGATGAAATCATCCCTATATTTTCTGAAGAACTGATTAAATATCTTGATCAAGGCTATAGTACCATTCGTATCACCAGTGAATCGGTTTCCGAGCTGATGTATGGAGAAGAAACAATGGATCGTTTTCTGGAGATGCAACTCAGGCTCAACCGGGATGTTTTCCCTAATTATGCTTTAAAATCACTCAACCAGTTCCATCGTCATGAAGACAGTCCGGTGATCTTAAAAGATGCCATCATCTCCCATCAATGCATTTTTATCGGCGGCCAAATCTATCGTAACCCGGCCACAATCGCCCCGGAGATTTATTTTCAGCACAAAGATAAAGCCTGGGAGGCTGAATACTGGCTGCGCACCCAGGAAGCCCTGCTGAATTCGGAAAAAAAATATCGCTTGATATTTGAACATTCCAAGGATTTGATCACGGTCATTGATGCAGAATCATTCGCAATCACCATCGTCAGTCCGGTTCATTTTAAAATATTGGGCTACACCCCCGAAGAAATGATTGGTCACAATTGTTTGGAGTTTATCCATCCCGACCAGCGCGATATGATTATTGAAGAATTCAGACGAGAATCATCTTCCTTGGGCAATGGCGTCTATGCAATTCGCAGGCGGGACGGCTCTTATCTATGGACAGAAGGAAAAGGCAACCTGATTCATAACGTCAACGGGCATGATCAGATTATTCTATTTACCCGCGATATCCATGAAAAAAAATTGGCTGAGGATGCTTTGCATAAAAGTGAACAAAATTGCCGCTATCAATTAAGATATTTAAACACATTGATCAATACCATGAACGAGTTATGTCTGACCTATGACCGCGATAGTTGTCTTACCTTTGTAAATCGGCGCTTGGTAGAAAAACTGGGTTACAGATCCGATGAGATGCTGGGGAAACCTTTGCTGGAATTCGTTGTTGACGAGCACAAGCAAGCGGTGGCGGAGCAGTTGCAGAAACGCTTGCTGGGGGAATTTGGCAGTCATGAACACAGGTTTCTATGCAAAGATGGCAGCGAATTGCTGGTGGAATTAAAAGGTTCTCCGATTTTTGAGGACGAGGAGATAACCGGGGGGTTGGTACTGGCGGACGATATTACCTTGCAACGCCAGATGCAAATGGATATGGCCCGTCTCGGCCAAATGCATTTGGTAGGGGAGATGGCTGCCAGTATTGGTCATGAGATCCGCAATCCCATGACTACTGTGCAAGGATTTCTGCAGATCATGAGTCAAAACAATGAGTTCAGCCAACATCGCGAGTATTTTGATCTGATGCTGGATGAATTGAAACGAGCCAATCTGATCATCAGTGAGTTTATTTCCCTGGCCAAGAATAAAGTCGTTAATCTACACTCCCGTAATCTGAATTCGATTATTCAAGCGCTGGCACCGCTATTGATGGCTGATGCCCTGAATGGTGACAAAAATATCAAATTTGAATTAACTAAACTACCGAATATTTTGCTGGATGAAAATGAAATCAGGCAACTAATCCTCAATTTGGTTCGTAACGGACTGGAGGCAATGCAAGACAACGGCAGCGTAACAGTGAAAACCTGGCGGGAGAAGGACCAGGTAATGCTGTCTGTCGTGGATGAAGGTTGTGGAATAGAACAAGATATGCTTGAAAAATTGGGAACCCCATTTTTTAGTACCAAAGAAAAAGGTACTGGTTTGGGATTAGCGGTTTGCTACAGCATAATCTCCCGACATCAGGCCAAGCTGCAGGTGGAATCCAGCGATTTAGGCAGTAGCTTTACAGTCGTATTTAACTGTGCCTGATCTATTGTTAAAGGCAGTTAGGCCGCTAAATTGATTGAGCCCGCAGCAGGTTATCGCTGCAATATTCTGCCAGCAGCAAATCACAGGCTAATAAGGATAATAAAGCCTCAGCTCCTTGATTTAGATTTACTCCTTCACGGGTAAGGGCATCAAAACATCCCCCGCTTTCAATATCATAAAGGGGTAAATGGTTGATGTTTGCCCCACGGTACCATTGGTGAGCCAACTGCATCAGGGTTTTATATTCATTCCAACCAGTAACCTGATAAGCTTCATAGCAGGCGAAAACAATTGAAGCAGCATCCACCGGCTGCTGATCCCATAGCGGCAGTTTTTCCCCTTTTATATACCAGCCTTCATTGCCAATAATATTCAAATAGCCTTTGGCAAACAGATGATTGTTCAAAAAACGAAGTGATTCATGGCCTGTTTTGAGACAAATTTTATTACCGTTGTAGGCATGTACGGCGAAAAGAGCTTGTGGCATGACGCCATTACAGTAAGTTATTTTATTTTCGAACCAATGCCAATCGGGGCCATGCTGGTTATTGTAAAGTGCCAGCAAACGATCTGTCAGTAGTTGAACCAGATGGTTGATGGATTTGGTATTTAAAAAAGGAAAATGGCCTTTGCATAAACCGATCAGACAATAAGCCAACCCACGAGTAGTGCGCAATAAAGGCAGTTTGGTTACGGCCCGTTCCAGCATAAGCGTACAATTTTCCGCAATGAGCGGCCAATTTGATTGGCTGCCCACGCTGCAAGCCCAAAAAGCACGCCCCAGACTGTCTTCTGAATCGAATGCAGGGCTGTATACACCGTGTCGTAACAAATTGCACCAGGTGCCGTTTTCCTGCCAACTTTGCTGCAGGTAACGGGTATAAGTGAGCGCCAGAGGATAGCCCTCCTCACCCATGGCGAGCGCCACCAGCAAAGCACGGGCATTATCATCCAGGGTATAACCGCTGTTCTGGTCGGGATGATGATGGTGTGAGAATTGTAACATCCCTATATTATCAGTCATATTGTACAAGTGTTTATAATTTGGCAAGGATTTTTTCCTCCCCCAGTCTGCTTAAATTCAAAACTTGTCTGAAAAAACCAATATATTCCTGGCCTACATTTGACCAGGTCCAGGTCTTTCCCAGTTCTCCGGCCTTGTTTTGCATGATTTCCTGCAATTCATGGTTGTGCAGTATTTGCTGCAGCGCCTGTGCCAGCAGTTGCGGATCAGCACTGGGGACCAGCAGACCGCGGCCCGCCTTTAAAACTTCATTGGCATAGGCATAGGCCGTTGATACGATCGCCCGCCCGCAACCGATGGCAAAAGCCATGGTTCCGCTTACCGCTTGATCCAGATTGGGATAGGGGCTAAGATAGACGTCGGTCATGTAAAGGTATTCCCCCAGTTCTTCATCGGAAAGAAATTTATTTATGAAAAACACGTTTTGCTGCAAATTGAGTTCTTCAACCAGGTCTACCAGCATCTGCCGGTATTTCTCGCCTTCCCGGCGCAACAACATAGGATGCGTCTGCCCCAGGATCAGGTAGATTATGTCCGGATGGGTAGTAGCCAGTTCAGCCACTGCTTTTATTCCCATTTCCAGGCCTTTGCCAGGACCTATCAGACCAAAGGTGCTGATTAAACGGTGATTTTGCAGACTGTGTTTTTGTTTGAGTTCTGCCTGTGGCTTGCGAATAAAATCAGGTACCCCGTGGGCAATGACTTTTACGATTTCTGCCGGTGCCTCATAAAGATCGATCAATAGATCGCGGGAACGCTCTGTCATGCACACGATACCGGCAGCCCGGTGACAGGCATCATTAAGTACCTGCTTTTGTTTTCTGGAAGGACAGGGCAGGACGGTATGGGTAATTAAAACATATGGTTTATGCAACAGTTTGATTAAGTCTAAAACGTATTCTCCATCCTCACCCCCGAAAATTCCGTACTCATGCTGCAGGATTACCAGATCCGCAGAAGCTGAATTAATGAAGGCAGCTGCTTTAATATAATCATGGCGCTGGTTTTGCCGGATATTAAATACGACCTGGTTGCTGTAATGATAGTTGCAGCTATTATCGGAAATAGCAATGATTTTAAGGTCATTCCCCCATGATGCGATACTGTTGCATAAGTCGGCGGAAAAGGTAGCAATACCGCATTGCTTGGGAAGATAAGTGCCGACATTTATGATATTCATGTTTTTTCTCCTTCTATTTTGCACGATTTTAAAAGTTCCTGTAAATATTCTTGCATCTTTTCAAGTAGCTTATACCCTGATCACATTTATAGCTTAAAATCTGTATTTGCTGTATTAAAGCCGATGGAACGCAGATATCCGAACAAAATATTTTTTATATCATCCAGCGCCTCAGGAGAGTCACCTTCACAGCGGCAAATAATTTCCGGACCGGTATTGGAAGCGCGTACCAGCCCCCAACCATGGGGGAAGATGATGCGCGCACCATCGATGTCAATGACTTCATAATCCTTTTTAAAATGCTGCAGTACCTGCTCGACCAAATGGAATTTGGTCTCATCATCACTGGGGAGACGAATTTCCGGGGTGGAATAATATTTGGCGACATCACTAAGCATCTCGCCGATGGTTTGATTACTGTTGGACAGCAGCAATAGCAACCGGGCAGCCGCATAAAGGGCATCATCAAAACCAAAATATTCATCTGCAAAAAACATGTGTCCCGACATTTCACCAGTAAAAATGGCTCCGGTTTCTTTCATTTTGGCTTTTATCAAGGAATGACCGGTTTTATAGATCAAGGGCGTGCCGCCCAGACGTTTGATTTCATCAATCAGACTTTGGGAGCATTTTACTTCCACGATGCTGGGCAGATGAGGATAACGAGGCAAAATGTCACGCCAGAACAGGATCATCAACTGATCACCCCAGATCATATTGCCTTCTTTGTCCACCACTCCCAATCGATCCCCGTCGCCGTCAATTCCTATACCGATATCCGCTTGGGTTTGTTTGACGAGTTTGATCAAATCTTGCAGGTTTTCCGGTTTGACCGGATCGGGATGATGATGGGGAAAAGCCGGGTCGGATTCACAATACAGGGCGATCGTCTCGCAGCCCAAGCGCCCAAATAATTCGGGGGCAAAAGGAGAAGCAGTTCCGTTGCCGCAATCCACCACTACTTTTGGTTTGTGGGAACCCAGTTTAATTTTTCCCGTAATCATTTGCATATAGGCTTCCCGTATGTCGTGGTTGCTCAAGTTGCCGCGTGGCTGAAGGGGAAAATCCTTTTTTTCAACCAGATGCTTGATGGTTAAGATTTGGTCACCATAAATGGTTGAATCCCCCAATAAAAGCTTGCAGCCATTGTATTCTCCCGGATTGTGACTGGCGGTGATCATGATTCCGGCCCCGATTTCCAGGTGACGGGAAGCAAAATAAAACATGGGAGTAATGACCATGCCCAGATCAATAACATCGCAGCCGCTTTGCAGCAAGGCATCTGTAATCAGATCACGATAATGAGGTGAGGAGAGACGATTGTCCCGACCCAAGAGAATTTTTTGGTAGCCGTGCTGACGGGCGTAAAGGGCAAATGCACAACCGATATCAAACATAATCTCGTCAGTCAGCTCCTGATCGACGATGCCGCGAATATCATATTGCCGAAAGATATTTGAACTGCTCATTTTTGCCTCCCCCTTTTATTAGAGCAAATCGTGGCGCTCCAGCGTTTCAATCTGTTTGACCAAATGACTGATATCTTGACAGCGATGCCGCTCAGCCACCAGAATAACATCATCCGTTTCTACTACCATTACATCTTCCAGACCGAAGAGTACCACGGTTTTTGTGTTTTGTTTGACCAAACAGTTTTTACTGTCCACAAACAGAATATCCTGGCCTAAGAGATGATTTTGCTGCTGATCATAAGGAAACAACTCTGCCAGCGCATTCCAGTTGCCGATATCTGACCAGCCGAATCTGCCTGGTACTACGGTAACACGCTGGCTTTTTTCGGCGATGCCGTAATCAATGCTAATGCTGGGTAAAGCACTGTAATTGTGCAAATAATGCTCATGTCCGGCTTGCAAATGAATAGAAATATCCGGTAGATGTTGAGCGAATTCCTCCATCAAGATTTTCACCTTGCCTACATAGATGCCTGAATTCCATAAATAACGTCCGCTATCCAGGTACATGGCGGCCGTTTTCGCATCAGGTTTTTCTCGAAAGGACAGGACATCAAATACTTCTTCCAGATCATTGCGTTCCCACTGGGATCTTTCAATATAACCGTATCCGGTCTCAACCTGATTGGGCTCAATTCCAATCGTCACAATATGGTCCTGTTCAGCTGCTTGAACCGCCCGGTTTAAGGTGCGACAAAATGATGGAATATCTAAAACATGATGATCCGCAGGAAAAACTGCCAATATTTCATCGGCCAAGGCAGGATAGTAACGCGACAATGACAAACCGACTGCCGGAGCAGTATTTTTCCCTTCTGGTTCACTGAGGATCTCGATTTTATCAGCATCTTCGCGTTGCTTGACGATATTTTCAGTGTCAGTCAGCAAGCCATCATTGGTTATAATCAGGATCTGATCAACACCGGCAGTCTCCAGACGATCCAGGGTTTCATCCAGCATGGATTTGCTGCTGGTAAATCTACATAATTGTTTGGGGTGTTTGTAACGGCTTTCAGGCCATAAACGTACACCACGTCCTCCCGCTAAGACAACGGCAATCATTTTTTATACCTCCGTGCATGAACCAGGATTAATCCGAAGTGAATCGGCGCAATCGTCATACTAAAGTTATCGGTGTCCGTGCCGGCACAGTTTGATCATGGTAGCCAGCGTTTATTATGATCTTTGCATGGAAATTACCGCTCAATATAAATGCAATTCTTGATTATTATGGACAAATAATCGCAATTATATAAGCGAAACAAAAAAATAGCCAGAATACAGAGTCGGGATAGAATTCACGACTCTGTATTATATTGCTTTGGCATGATAATTATGATAGGGATCATTGGTCGGAAATAGCGAAAGGTCCTTGCAGTTGTTGCGGTTTGGGGCCGAAAAACTGAAAATAATTGCATTGGATGCGACCGTTGTATAGCTTGCGTTTTTTATCGGCCTTGCGCTGGAAAAATTCTTCAAAGCGGGGATGGGAGCAAATAATATAAAGCGACCAGGTATCAAGATGGGCCAATACCTGGCCCATAATCCGGTAAAGTTGCTCTGCCTCATTTCGGTCGGCCAGCCGTTCACCATAAGGGGGGTTGGTGATCAGATAACCGTATTTATATTTGGAGCTTAATTGACTGATATCCCGTTGCTGAAAGGACAGCAAATTTTTTAGCCCAGCTTGTTGGGCATGAAATCGAGCCAGATCAAGCACTGCTGCATCCCGGTCATACCCCATGATTCCCAGTGGCTGATGGCGCAGGACAACATCCTGTGCTTGCTCACGGGCACGATGCCATAAAACCACCGGCAGTTGAGGCCAACTTTCCGCGGCAAAGCTTCGTCCCAGTCCCGGTGCCATGTTGCGGCCGATCAAGGCGGCTTCAATTGGGATGGTACCCGAACCGCATAAAGGATCAATCAATGCCCGATCAGCTTTCCAACGACTAATACTGACCAGGGCAGCCGCCAGTGTTTCTTTGAGCGGCGCTTCAGCGGAAAGTTTTCGATAACCGCGTTTATGCAAGCCTGCTCCGCTGGTGTCAATGGTCAGGGTGACGCGGTCTTTCAGCAAAGCAACCTGGATTTTATATTTAGGCCCGTCTTCCTGGAACCATTGACGGGAGTAACGTCGTTTCATTTTTTCTACTACAGCCTTTTTTACAATAGCCTGGCAATCCGGGACACTGAACAGCTTGGACTGAATTGACTTGCCTTCGACAGGAAATTCGGCATTTTCCGGCAGCCATTCATCCCAGGGAAGGGCTTTGGTCTGTTCAAATAATTCTTCAAAGCTCAAAGCTCTGAACTCACCAGCTTTGATCAGTACCCGATCGGCTGAACGCAGCCACAGATTACAGCGGGCAATGGCGGACAAGTCTGCGGTGAAATCGACTCGTCCGTTTTCTACCTTTAGATCAGTATAGCCTAATTTTTTCAGTTCATTGGCCACAATGGACTCCAGTCCAAAGGCGGCGGTGGCGATCAAATTTATTGCTTGCATAGTAACCTGCCTTATATTCAAAATTGTTTTTGCAATAATCCCGTAAATCAATCAAATTTTCGTTAATAAAATACTTTATGTAGCGCTTGTTATCTATACTATCTTATTTTAGCGTTAAGACCAATTACAATACACACTTGAATAGTTATTTGTTAATTTGATAAAATTTACTTGACATAAGAAAATTCCTTACCTACAATGATGCTAGAATACCATAATTAAAAAGGGCAAAGCCATCGAAAGAAGGTGACGCAAAGCTAAAGGGGCTAAGGTGGAATGATCTGCTATGCCAGCCAGTTGCACAACAGATAATTCCTCCACCGCAAGGATGTTAATTAAACCCAACTGAACAAAGGCAAAACCTTCGAAAGAGGGTGACGCAAAGCTAGAGGGGCTAAAGCGATTATTCCGCGATGCCAGCCAGTTGCCGAGGAGGGATATATACCTTAATGGAATTAAGGACGTTTTGTCGTTCTTATTAAACCACTCGTCAAGTGCGCGAGTGGTTTTTTGCATTTTTATGGGGAAGAGAAGATTTGAAATCCAGATGAAAATTGATTGAAGAAAGAAGGAACGAAAATGAATTTAGTAAAGAAATTGTGGAAAGAAGAAGAAGGACAGGGTTTGACTGAGTATGCGGTGGTTTTGGTAGCGATCGTGGGTATTGTTGTTGCTGCGTTAGTCATTTTT
>CAZACF010000006.1:23701-31549 GCA_964483565.1 uncultured Syntrophomonas sp.
CAAGGAGGATCCAGGATGCAGGACATGGTTTTGGCGGTTATGCTCTTAATCTGTTTAATAAGTGATTTAAAAGAACGCAAAATTTATAATATCGTACTACTTCCAGCCCTGCTTTTCGGCCTCATAAATAATCTGGCAACCGGTGGTTGGCTGGGACTCCTGCAATCCTTGCTAGGATTTGCGCTTGGCTTAAGCATTTTAATAATCCCCTTTGCTATGGGCGGTATGGGGGCGGGTGATGTCAAACTGTTGGCTGTAATTGGAGCTATAAAAGGCCCGCTATTTGTTTTTTATTCCGCCTTAGGCATGGGGTTAGCCGGAGGGATTATTGCTTTCGCTATATTGATATACCAGGGGACATTGTTAACGCTAATTGTGAATTTCTGCCGTAGTGTATGGCTAATGCTGATTAGCGGGTTTAAAGTTATTGCGTTTCACTATGATAATGAGAAAATAATGTTTCCCTACGGGCTAGCTATCGTTGTTGGCACAATAGGCGCTTTTTGGTGGATGAGGTGATTTGGATGTTGCGTTCAAAAATAAAGGATCAGCGGGGCCAGGCTCTGGTTGAATTAGCCTTGGTTATACCTTTACTTATGACACTTTTATTAGGGATTGTTGAATTTGGACGTATATATACGGCTCAATTGACTTTAAATAATGCAGTTAGGGCAGGGGCGCGTGCTGCTTCTGTAGGTAATGATGATGTTTCAATAAACAATCAGGTTACCAACATCTGCTTAGCCAATTCACTGACAAGTGCAGAATTAACAATTAATAATACTACCCCGGCATTTTCCAGTCGCAAGATGGGAGATACAGTGAGTGTAAGCGCTGATTATAGAGTTAATTTAGTTGTGCCTATTATTACACAAATAATTGATACGGTAGATGGAACTGCCGATGGCAAGTTTAGGGTTTCAGCTGAAGTAAGCATGAGGGTAGAGTAAGGGAGGCAATTGCTGTGCAATGTTTGATCAGAAAGGAAAAGGGCAGTGTTATTATTCTGCTGATGCTTATTTTTGCAGTATTCGCTGGTATAACTATGGTTGTCTCGCAAAGTGGTCTTGTTTACTTGAGCAAGTCAAAATTACAGAATGCTGTTGATGCAGCAGCGCTGGCAGGTGCACAGGACATAGCCACCGGCAAGACATGGGCGACGGTCGAGAATACAGCTTTAGAATATGTAAACAAAAATATAACTTTGGATGCGGAACCCATTATTACACCGTATTCAACAAGCGGAACCATTACCGGCATTACCGTAACAGCTTCGCTGGATGTACATTACGCTATGCCCCAACTTTTGGGGACGGATTCAGGAAAAACGTCGGTCCAAGCAGCCGCAACCGCTAATGCCCAAGTAATTACCGGGATGAATGGATTAGTTCCGGTTATTGCATTAAAAGGTGAAGTTCAATTTCCCTCTTCAACCGATATCCTATTAAAAGGCGGCTCACAAGACCAGTTTGCTAGTGTATACGAAGATAATTATCACCAAGGACCGCCTGGTTTTCGTGGAATGTTGAGCATGGATGGACTTCATGGAGGGAATCTGGGAAAACTTTTTTATGATCCTAACGATCCCATGAAAATCGGCTGTGAGCAAACAATTACGACCGGTGGTATGGTAGACACCCAAAATGGGACTGTATCCTCTATTGCCTATAATGTTATGCAACGTGTAGCCATAAACCCGGTAATTTACATGCCGGTTGTCGATACGGTGATGATTAATGGTGTAGAAACCGTTCTCCTTGATAAAAATCAAAATGTCATTGTAATTGGCTTTGCTGCTTTTAAGCTTAATACTGAATATCCTATAGGAACCGGGACAGAAGCCCAGCTATATGGACATTTTGTGCAAACAATAGCCGCAGGAGATAGTTCCACACTTGATACAAGCAATAATTATGGATTAACCACGGTAAAGCTGGTTGAATAATGAATTGAGGAGAGATATTCAATGCGCAATAAATTTGTTCTGGTACTCGCTGTAGTATTTGGCTTATTGGCAGCATTGCTGGTTTTTAACTATTTAAATCATGTCAATAATGCCGCGAAAAACCAGAACCATACTCAAGTAGTGACCGCTACTCAAGATATTCCTGCCAACACAAAAATTACAGATGCCATGCTTATATTGAAGCCGTTTCCCACCGAATTGAGAAATAACAATGAAGTTGTCAATGTGCGGAATGCTGTAGGGAAGATTTCGACGGTTGCCATTAGTAAGGGGGAAGTATTATTGGAGAAGCGCCTTGTAAAACCGGGGGAAAGTTCCGAACGCCTTTCCTATACTATCCCTGAAGGCCTTCGGGCTATTTCGATACCTGTAGATGAGGTCACCGGGGTTGCCAATATGATTCAAAAAGGCGACCGGGTTGATGTTATATCTGTCGTTATTATTGATTCAACAACTCCGCCGCGATCGGTAGTCGTCCTGCAGAATATTGAAGTTCTGGCAATCGGCACGACACTTAACACATCTTCAGCTCCTAATCCAGAAAAAGTAACTCCGCCAAAAACAGTTACCTTGGCTGTGAATTTAAACGATTCATTACGATTAAAGATGGCTCAGCAGGAGGGTGGTATAAGTCTGCTGCTGCGTTCCCCGGGGGACAACTCTTTCAGCCAGGCTGCGCCATTCATGGCGAATCAATTTTAGTTAATTCTATTACAATTTATAAAATTGCCGTAAAGTCCAGGAATTTATTATATAAAAATATAAGATTCTCATTCGTTATCTCTCAATTTGAAGGGGGAAATAAGCCCGATGGATAAGATTAGAATATTAATCGTCGGCAATCCTGAGCATCGCGAAGGCTTAGCCAATAGCCTTTTGAAGGAAGAGGATATTATGATCATCGGAGATGCTTTGGATGGGTCTGGTGCGATTAAGAAAACTGAGCATTTACTTCCAGATATCATCATCATGGATATTGATTTGCCCATTATGGACGGCATTTCAGCAACTGAAGCCATAACTTTGGCCCATCCCAATATAGGCGTTATCCTAATTGACGAGCAGGCGGATAACAACCATATCAAAGCAGCTATGTTGGCCGGGGCTGGAGACATTTTGTTTTGGGACCAAATCGCAAAGAGTGAAGTTGATCTGGCAATACGACGCCTGTTTCAGTCTGCTAAAACCCGTACCGCCAATTTCAGAAATATAAAAGTGAGCGACAGGAAACAAAACATGAGGTCCCCACAGGTGGTTACAGTTTTTGGAGCCAAAGGCGGGGCTGGCAAAACCACCGTAGCTGTTAATCTGGCTGTGGCTATTGCTCGCGAGAGCAAATATAAGGTTGTGTTGGTGGATCTTAACCTTCAGTTTGGTGACGTAGTCGTTTACATGGATACCAAACCCCGTCGTACCATAGCAGAGTTGGTGCAGGAACGCAATCAATGGGATGTGCAATTAGTGAACAGTTATTTAATTGAGCATAATTCAGGGGTTAAAATATTGCCTGCCCCGTTGCGTCCAGATGATGCAGAATTAGTTATTCCTGATTATGTGGAAAAGATAATCATGCTTTTGCGGCAAACTTTTGATTTCATCATTATCGATTCACCTCCATATCTTTCGGATGCGCTTCTGACTGCTCTGGACGCCTCCAATCAAATTATTCTGCTTCTGCCTTTGGATCTTCCAGCGGTAAAGAATGCAAAACTGTGCCTTAATTTACTTGACACACTGCATCACAGCAGTAAAACCAAACTTGTTGTCAATCGGGGGGCCAAGCAGTTTGGCGTTGACATGCGTGATGTGGAAAAAACCATTGATTTTATTATTGCTGAAGAAATCCCCAGCGACGGAAATATTGTGGTGAATGCCGCTAATAAGGGGATACCTTTTGTCATCAATCACCCGCAATCTGCGGTTAGTAAAGCTATATACAAAATTGCGCAATTGGTTATTAAGGATCAGGGATACCAAAAAGATTTGAAATTAGTCAAGGAAAAGGGCAATAAAAGCCCATTGATTAAAAAATTATTTAGTTAGGAGCGAAGCATATGTCATTGGCACAGCGGTTGCAGGGCAACCAAGATATTACAAGTAAAGAACGTTTACCATTAAAGGTACTAGATTCTTCTAAAGAAGCCAGATTTGATAAATATGCGGAACTGAAAATGAAGATTCATCAAGAAGTGATTGATAATATTAAATCAGATTCAAAACAAAACGAAATTTCTCCCGAGGCATTAGCTAAAAAAACGCGGGATATGGTTATGAATATGTTGGAACAGGAAGCCATTAACCTTCCCTTTTCAGAGAGGCAGTTGATTGGTGCTGAAATAATGGATGACGTTCTGGGGCTGGGACCAATTGAAAAGCTGTTGCGTGATGAAGATGTAACTGAGATTATGGTTAATGGTCCCAATCAGGTGTATGTTGAACGGAGCGGAAAACTCTTTCTGACTGATGTGTTTTTTCGAGATGATGAACATGTGATGCATATTATCGATAAAATCGTATCTCCGATTGGCCGCCGAATCGATGAAAGCCAACCCATGGTGGATGCTCGCTTGCCTGACGGATCTCGAGTCAACGCAATTATCCCTCCTTTAGCCCTTAATGGTCCAAGTATTACCATCCGTAAGTTTTCTGCTAACCCCTATGGGGTTAATGATTTGATACGCTTCGGCACATTGAGTTTACCAATGGCAAGGTTTTTGGAGGCAGCCGTAAAAGCACGACTCAATATCATTATTTCAGGAGGAACCGGAAGTGGAAAAACAACCCTGCTCAATGTTTTAACCGGATATATTCCTGAAAATGAACGAATTATTACAATAGAAGATGCAGCCGAGTTGAAGTTGAGCCAAGATCATGTACTTTCCCTAGAATCCAGGGCGGTAAATATTGAGGGCAAGGGCGCTATTACCATCCGCGATCTGGTGCGAAATTGTCTGCGTATGCGGCCTGATCGAATCGTAGTTGGAGAGGTGCGCAGCGGAGAAGCTTTGGATATGCTTCAAGCAATGAATACAGGACATGATGGATCACTCACCACTGGACATTCCAATTCACCAAGGGATATGCTGGCTCGCTTGGAAACCATGGTGATGATGGCGGGAATGGATTTACCCTTGAAAGCGATCCGTCAGCAGGTATCGTCAGCCATTGATCTGATTGTTCAACAAAACAGAATGCGCGATGGCAGCAGAGTTATCACTCACATCACTGAAATTTTGGGAATGGAAGGCGAAATCATTCAATTGCAGGACATTTTCCTTTTTGAGCAAAGGGGTGTGGATGGTGACGGCAAGATTGTCGGCAATCATTTTGCAACCGGGATAACACCTAAAGTTTTAGAACGGATTGAAGCTGAGGGAGTCAAACTGGATAAAGAAATATTTCATCCAATTATGAAATAATTGGGAGGATATAAGTATGGAAGCCATAATAAGCTTATTGACATTTTTGGCAGTAGTTTGCTTGATCATCGGGTTACATCGTCTCAGTGTTAAAGAGCAGGAACGCATTCACAGCCGTTTAAACAATATAACCAAAGGGTTAAAGGACGATGCTGCGATCAAGGACAGAAATAAACTGAAATTTAATTTTTCTAGTTTATTAAGTTTTATGGGAAAAAAATTTATTAATTTGTCATTTTCCAAAAAGATGGAAACCAAATTAGCCAAAGCCGATATATTAATGCGAAGTGAAGAATTTATCGGTCTGAATATTTTAACCACTGTCGGAGGTGCATTATTTGGGATGCTTTTCTTTGGCCGAGGTTCACCTATGCTCGTATTGGCCATTTTGGGAATGATTATACCCTGGTTGGTTGTGACCCATAAACAGAGACAGCGAGCAGCATTATTAAACAGTGAAATTGGCGAATGTTTAACTGGTATGTCCAATTCTTTGCGAGCCGGGTATAGTTTCCAGCAAGCTATCGATCTGGTCAGCAAGGAAACCATTGGACCACTGGCAATTGAGTTTCGCCGAACCTTGCGCGAGATCAATCTGGGCATTACCACTGAGCAAGCTTTGCAAAACCTTATTCAGCGGGTAGAAGATGATGATCTGGAGTTGATGATCGGCGCGGTATTGATTCAGCGGCAGGTTGGCGGAAATCTGGCGGAGATATTTGATAATATTGCAGAAACCATTCGACAGCGTATCCGTTTGCAAGGTGATGTGAGAACTCTGACGGCACAGGGGAGAATATCTGGTATCATTGTGGCACTTTTGCCGGTTGCATTGGCCGCTCTTATAATGGTAATCGATCCGCATTATATGGCTGCTTTTTTCGCAAGCCGGGTTGGTTGGTTTCTCATGGGCGGAGCAATAATTTCAGAGGTGATCGGATTTTTATTTATGCGCAAGATCACCGATATTCATTTATAAGGAGGCTGGCTAATGTCGATTATTTTAATTGAAGTATTTGCATCTGTATTTTGCTTGACATTAGTTTTTATGGAGTACTTTTTTATTCCACTTCTAGAAAACAGAAGGCGTCTGCGAGACATTGGCAACTATTCTAAAATACACATCAAAAGCGGGGTAGATGAAGAACTGCAGGTGAATTTTAAGGAACGCATCTTAGACCCTTTGGTTGCTAAAATGTCCTCTATTACGCAAAAATATACACCAGTAAAACAAAAAGATACCATAGAAAAAAAACTCGAAAATGCTGGCCGGCCTTTTGGCTGGGAAGCTGCTGATTTTGTTGCAATGCAAATCGCTGTGGCGGTTACGATGGCCATTTTGGTCTACTTACTTTGTACGCTACTATTTCATACCAGCTTAATTAACAAGGTAATATTTATCCTATTGGGCTTTATCTTCGGATCTCTCATGCTGGATTATTTCCTAAAAAATTATACGAAAAACAGGCAGGAATCCATAAGAAGTGAACTGCCTGACGTTATGGATCTTTTAACTGTAAGTATAGAGGCTGGTCTTGGTTTTGACGCGGCTATGCAACGAGTGGTACAAAAGTCTAAAGGTCCTATTGCTACAGAATTTAATCAGAGTTTACAGGAAATGCGGATGGGTAAAACTCGTCGGGAGGCATTGAAAGATTTAGGACATCGCAATGCGGTAGATGACTTGAGCAAGTTCGTTGAAGCGATTATTCAGGCCGATCAGCTTGGGGCTAGTTTGGGCAATGTACTTCGCAGTCAGGCAGATCAGATGCGAGTGCTCCGACGTCAGCGAGTTGAGGAGAAAGCGATGAAGGCGCCAGTAAAAATGTTGATTCCGTTAGTAATATTCATTTTTCCCACTATATTTGTGGTTGCATTAGCTCCAGCAATTATTCAAATGATGGCGATGTAATGGCTAAATAATCCTCACGGCCTTCCGTATAGACAAACAATTAATTTCTGTTGATCAAATTGCTCATACCCATGGTTTATTTATTCCCCTGCTATTTTTCTAATTTTGCTTGGCCCCTCTGTAATACTGATGATGGAGATATTCAAATGAACAAAAAAATTTATTGCAGTATTGCAAACCATAGCAACAAAACAATTATTGCTTCCAGTGTCGAAGTGGCCAAAAGTTTTTTTCTCCGCATGCGCGGATTACTGGGCAGAGACGAGTTGCTGGCGGGCGAAGGTATGTTATTATGGCCTTGCCAATCGATTCATTGTTTTGGCATGCATTTTCCAATCGATGTGGTTTTCATGGATAATCTGTGCCGGGTCACCAGTCTACGAGAAAACATGTATCCTTTTGCAACAGCATCGGATCGGAAGGCACGCATCGTATTGGAACTTTGTGCCGGGGAAATTAAAAAACACGGGATAGAAGTTGGTGATCAGCTGCTGATATATTTTATGCCCGTAACAATTGATTCTGATAGATGAAGATAATTACTTAAATTT
>CAZACF010000007.1:0-28661 GCA_964483565.1 uncultured Syntrophomonas sp.
AAAACCTGCCAATTCGGTATCTATCCGGCAGCCGGCAGGATCATTGCTAATATTGATGCGCAGCATGGTTTCCCCCACTACCACCGCAGATACTTTTTTATTAAAAACATAGCCTTTGCCAAGAATGACACCCTTTTTCATCAAGTTGGAAATATGGACTGCTACTGATGAACGGCTTATGTTGAAACGAGCGGCGAGATCTTCCTGGGATGCCAGCGGATCTTGCATTAATACCTCTATGATTTCCTGCTCTCTTGAAGTTAGTTTCATTACTATTCATTCTCCCAATTTGAAACTTTTGTTTATCTTTAAAAACTTTTGTTTATAGTTTACCATATTTAAAAGTATCTCGACTCGGGATATAGTTTTTCCAGTTGTTCCTGGTCGATTAAGATCTCCCGCTTTTTATTGTTGTCAATTTCCGAGACGATCCCTCGTTCTTCCATGCAATCCACCAACCTGGCAGCCCTCGCATAACCGATTTTAAGTTTACGCTGCAATAAGGAAACAGATGCCTTTTTGCTTTCCACAAATACTTTGACCGCTTCCCAGAACATATCATCGTCTGCTTCCAAATTCATTTCATCCAATTTGAAATCAAGTTCATTGATACGTTCTGCTTCTTTATCGGGCAATTGTTGCTTAATAAATGATACTGTACTCTCAATATCGGAATCAGATACAAAGGCTCCCTGCAAACGATAAGGTTTGATGGCACCGACCGGAAAAAAGAGCATATCACCTTTGCCCAGCAGTTTCTCCGCTCCGCCCATATCGAGAATGGTTCGGGAATCTGCCTGTGAGGAAACTGCAAAAGCGATTCGCGAGGGTATATTGGCCTTGATGATACCAGTTACAACATCCACGGACGGGCGCTGGGTAGCGACGATCAAGTGAATTCCGGCGGCTCTGGCCATCTGCGCCAATCGGCAGATGGAATCCTCGACCTCCACCGGCGAAACCATCATCAAGTCAGCCAGTTCGTCAATAATGATCAAAATAAAGGGCATCTTTTCGGTTGCGTTTTGATTATACCGATAGATGTCACGAACCCCTTTTTCAGAAAACAATTTATAGCGTTTGTCCATCTCGGTGGTCATCCAGCGTAAAATCACCGCTGCTTTTTTAGGATCGGTTACCACCGGAGTCATTAAATGAGGAATTCCGTTGTAAATGGTTAACTCAACCATTTTGGGATCAATAAATACCAGCTTCAGTTCATCCGGAGTAGCATTATGCAGTATGCTCATGATAATACTATTGAGGCATACACTTTTGCCAGATCCGGTAGAGCCGGCAATGAGCAAATGTGGCATATCACTCAGTTTGGCAACGACACAATTGCCGGTAATATCTTCTCCCAGCGCGATGGCCAGCGGACTGTTCAAATTACGAAAGGCACTGGAGGCAAGAATACTGCGCAAACCCACACTGCTTATCTTGGCATTGGGTATTTCAATCCCAATCGCCGATTTTCCAGGGATGGGAGCTTCAATGCGGATTCCAGGGGCAGCCAAATTGAGCTGCAAATCATCCGTAAGGCTGATGATCCGGCTGATTTTCACCCCCGGAGCAGGGGTTAGTTCATAACGGGTTACCGCCGGACCACAGCTAACTTGATTCACTTTGACGGAAATACCAAAGCTGGTAAAAGTATCTTCCAGGATAGCAATACTATCCTTGATATTCTTTTTGTCGATGACCCGATTATTATTGATTTCGTGGAGCATCTCCACCGGCGGTTTAAGATATTCAAAGGGCTCATCCTGCCCCAGAAAAACAATTTCTGCACCTTCTTTGAGAGCATTATTTTTTTTGCCGCCGTTGACTAGTTTCAATTTGGCATTGCTTTCCAGGGGGGCCAGCTCCACGTTTGGTTCTGGCATATGCGGTTCAATGAGCGGTGTTTCAATAACTGCAGAAGCATTATCAATAATCAACGCATCCGTTTTTTTGGATGACACAGGCGGCGAGGAAACCGCCGGTTCTTCTTCATAAAACATGATTTGATTCAAGTTGGCAGCGATTCGTTTGATCCCCTGCCAAATGGCTGTCGCTATGTCGTTTACCGGTTTTTCTACCATCATGATCAGCGCCAGAACTGCAAAGAGAAGCAAAATGATGGTCGCACCAACTTGCCCCAGCAGGCGAAGCAAAACATACGCCAAACCGCCCCCGACAGCACCTCCGCCCATTCCCTTCAAACCTGCCTCCCAGGTACTGAGACCTTCAGGTACATTCAGAATACTCATGGCCATCATGATGGAAAGCAACAGCAAGGTCAAACCCCACATGCGAATCGACCACATTTTTTTCATGATTCCGATATGTATGGACCAAAACAACATAAAAAAGGATGTTAGCAGCGCTGCCTGGCCAAATAAGGTCTGCAAGGATTTGGATAATTGTGTTCCCAGCAAGCCAATAAATTGCTGATCCTCCGGGCTGCCATGAAAATTGCGCAGGCTGGCAAAAACAAAAACCGCCAGCATAAAAAAGACTATTGAAGCAACTTCCTCACGGAGCCTCCAAGTCTTGACTTTAGCAGTATCTTTTTTTGTCCGGATCGTTCTGCTGGCTGGCAACCGAGTAGTTTTTTTGGGGGAATTGTTTTTTTTAGCCTGAGCCATAAAGCAATTATCCCTCCCATCTTGTATTACATATTTTACCATCTATAATTCTTCTATCCAATCCATTTTCCTTCCTGATAACATTTTTTTATAAAATAATGAATAAAATAAAAAACCTGTTTCTTCCGTAATTCAACAAACACTATCAAAAATGTTTGATCATTACAGTTTGAAACAAGTTTATACGTTGTAAATTATATATTTATAACCGGGCATAACAGTTCTCCTTGATATTTTTATGCGTGCTATACCCATCTTAACGCCCGGTCTGTAATAGTGTCAAGCCAGCCAAGACTTGTCGAGGTTCACAATATATCATGCATTTCTAATTTCTAATCACTTTTATCATTACTGTTACAAAAGCTATTCATAATTGCGTTTGCCGTAAAGGATACGGCGGATCTGAACAGAGCCGCCATTCACTACAAATAAATCATCTAAGTACATCTATGTAGATTTAAATCGTCCATTGATTATGGATAATGCCCACCAGTTTCCATTCATCCTCATATTCTTCAAATACCAGGCGCAGGCTTTGCCAGTCCATCCCTTCATATTCAGGGTTAAATCCGGAAAAATAGTATTCAACAATGATAGGTCTTTCATATACTTCAAACTGATTCTCTCGCATATTCCCGAAGCTTAGCACCTCATTGTAGCCAACCTCTTCGGCATTAATAAAATCTGCCGTGTAAATATACTTTTCATAGTATTGACCGGGGGATAACCTGATTTCATCACCTGAACCATCATAATTGCCCCATAAATATACCTGCTGATCAGCAAAAAAAACTCTCATCTGTTCTTGCTCAAATACCTGGTCTGAATCTGTTGAAACATAAGTATAAGGAGTAAACCTCACACCCTTGACCGGATGAACATAATCAGCAACCAAGTTTGTATCTTTGTCTTTGAGTGCCTGGATCAGTTCATCTGCTCTTGCTTTAATGATCCTTTTAGCGATTTCCGGTTTAATAATGCCTTCTGCAGTAAACTCCAGCACAATTTCACCGTTTTGCGTACTGTTATTGTTCTCAGGTTCATTAACCGCCGGATTATTTCCATTATCTTCATTACCGCTTCTGCTTAAGTTGCTTTGACAGGCAGTGATACTTAAAACCAGCCATGCCGTTATCACGATCAACAGGTATTTTTTCCACATATTATTTACTCCTTTAACATTCTGGAAGCATGCACTTTACCGACTTCTGAGAATAGATTTGATGGTTAAGTTCCTCAATGGGCGACTTTAAGGCCCTGGCATAGGAGCTAAATTATCATCTAATAATGTGTACGGTTGGATATAGGTATTTCTTGCAGATTATTGGGGGAGATCTTACAAAAACTTAAACCAGAGGGTGTTTTTGAAATTTCGGATAATGCTCATTCACTTAAGATCAATATAACCGGAAGGGGGTTCGTTTTTAATGTTACAGCCGAGACGATCTGTATTGGTGAGTTTTGGCTAAACTTTAACATCCCGTCTGTAACAGTGTCAGGCCGGCCATGGCTTGATAGCCCTGGCTGCCGCTTCTTATTTCATTAAATAGGATATATCCAGCATAGTCCCGGGCTGAAGCTGATCGTTCAGATAATCCATCGGATCTGTGCTGATAATACTGGATACTCTGGCCTGGTGGGTATCAATGATCTCCAGATTGACAAATCCTCCGGAAGGAAGAGTCATGGTCCTTTGTTCCGGCATTTTAATATCCTGCAGCAAATCCAGGGGATCTGCCATATAATAAATCATTGCAGCAAGCCCCCTGTCTCCTTCAGAGAATTTAATTTGCGCAGGGCATTCTGTAATCCCCCCATTTCATCGATCAGACCACATTCCACCGCATCCTTGCCCACCAGCACGGTACCGATATCTCTGGCCAGGTCACCGGTTCTGGACATCAATTCACGAAAACGCTGCTCGGTGATTTGGGAATGCTGTACCACAAAATTCACTACTCTATCCTGCATTTTGTCGAGATATTCATAGGTTTGCGGCACGCCAATCACCAAACCGGTCAAGCGGATTGGATGAATGGTCATGGTAGCCGTAGGGGTAATAAAAGAATAGTCGGCGCTAACTGCAATGGCTGAGCCGATCGAATGTCCGCCGCCTAAAACGATGGAGACGGTCGGTTTGGAAAGGCTGGCGATCATTTCTGCCAGGGCGAGTCCGGCTTCAACATCTCCGCCTACGGTATTCAATACGACCAGCAGTCCTTTTATATTGGGATTTTCTTCCACTGCCACCAACTGGGGAATTACGTGTTCATAACGAGTGGTTTTGTTTTGCGGAGGTAAAACCATATGACCTTCTACCTGACCGGCGATGGTCAGACAGTGTATATCTGTTTTAAAATTGGGAATGTCGATCTGTCCCAGTTCCTTGATATTTTGTAATTTTTGATTCTCCTGGTTTTCTTGAGGCTCCATTGCAACATCCGGATCTGCAGGTAAATCTGGCAAAACAAAAACTCCTTTCAATTTTGATCCACAGGTTTAGATTTACCTTTTGCAGAACAAAACATACAAACGAGAAAAGAAGTTGTCTTAAATCAAATTCCCGATTTAAAACAACTTCTTTTGGTCCGATTAATTAGCGATTTCTTAGATAGTGATCCCTTTACCGGGATTAGAATCTATGACTTAATAATCATAATTAAAGGCTTCTCTTTTCGTGCAGAATGATTCGAACGGAAACATTAAACCCCTTTTTAATCATACTTCCATAATAATGGGCAAGATCATCGGTCGCCGCCCGGTCCTTTCATACAAGCTCTTGCCAAGCTTTTCCTTGATTTGGTTTTTAATCTGGGCCCATTCCGTAATGTTTTTCTGGAAGCAAATGTCCATGGCTTCTTTGACTCTCAGTTTGGCACTGTCAATCAATTCTTCTGATTCACGTACATATACAAAGCCTCGCGTGACAATATCTGGACCAGCAACCACTTCGCCATTTTCGCGATCAATCGTGACTACCACGATCATGATCCCATCCTGGGAGAGTTGTTTGCGATCACGCAGTACGATGTTGCCGACATCGCCTACACCCAATCCGTCTATCAGAACCTTGCCTGCGGTTACTTTGCCGGTTATGCTGGCCTTCTTTTTGCCAATTTCAATAACCTGTCCGTTTTCAGCGACGAACACCCTCGATCGCGGCATCCCCAGGCTTTCTGCCAGATGGGCATGTTTCATCAGGTGTCGATACTCTCCATGAACCGGTATAAAGTATTTTGGTTTGATCAGATTTAAAACGATTTTTAGTTCTTCTTGAGAAGCATGACCGGAAACGTGAACTCCGCTCGTCCTCTCATAAATAACTTCAGCCCCTTGCTTATATAACAGATCAATCGTTCTGGACACCAGTTTCTCATTACCGGGAATAGGTGTAGCGGAAATAATCACTGTATCACCCGGCACGATACCCACCCAGCGATGATCGGCAGTGGCCATTCTGGTCAGAGCGGACATCGGCTCCCCCTGGGAACCGGTAGTAACTACCACCATTTTTTCTGGAGGATAATTCTCGATCTCCTCCATTTCTACCAAAATCCCCTCGGGAATATTCATATAACCCAAATCACTAGCGATTTTGATATTATTGATCATACTCCGGCCTACTACCGATACTTTGCGACCAAATTGATCTGCTGTTAAAATGACCTGCTGAATACGATGGATGTTGGAAGCAAAAGTGGTTACGATAATCCGTCCACTACACTTGCCAAATAATTCTTCAAAAGTATGACCGACCACCTTTTCAGACATGGTAAAACCATTGCGGTCAGCGTTGGTGCTGTCCGACATCATAACCACAACGCCTTGCTCACCAAGTTCAGCCATCTTGCCAAAATCGGTCACCTGTCCATCTACCGGAGTTTGATCAAGCTTAAAATCACCGGTGTGTAAAACGATCCCAATCGGGGTATGGATAGCTAAGCCCATACAATCAGGAATGCTGTGACTGACCCGGAAAAATTCAACTTCAAAAATACCGACTTTGATCTTGTCCCGCGGACGAACGATATTGAGCTGGATATTGCCCAGATTTTGTTCCTTTAGTTTGCCTTCAACAATTCCGATGGTAAGCCGACTGCCATATACAGGCGGATTGATCTCTCGCAGGACATAGGGCAACGCCCCGACATGATCTTCATGTCCATGGGTCAAAAGGATCGCTTTGATTTTTTCTTTGTTTTCTACCAGATAGCTGATGTCCGGAATGACCATATCAATGCCCAGAAGCTCATCTTCCGGGAACATTAGACCGGCATCAATCACAACAATGCTATCCTGGTATTTGATTGCCATCATGTTCTTGCCGATTTCCCCCAAACCGCCCAGGGGAATTACCTGGATTCGTGCGTCGTCTGACACTCAAACACCTCCTAAATTATTTAATTTGCAGTCCAATAAAATATTTGTCCGCTCACAAATGTATGATTTATTATAGCCCAAAGAGAATGTTCATACAACTTATTAAATTGTTATATTTTGGTTGTCTAAAAAGAAAAATGGGCCACCTTGTGCCCATTTAATGCTCCAGTTTATTATTAGAAATTAAAGAAGCTGGTATTGGGTTAACAACTTGCGAATTGACTCCCGTTCATTCTCGCCGGCATTACATAGCGGCAGACGAAACCCGCCCACCTTGAAACCTAACATATTCAGGGCTTCTTTGACCGGTATGGGATTGGTTGTCACAAACAATCCCTTAAACATGGGAAAAAGATGTTGATGCAATTGCATCGCTTTTTTATTATCAGCCTGTTCAAAGGCATTGAGCATCTGTTTGATTTGGTTGCCGACCAGATGGGAAGCAATACTTACCACCCCGCTGCCACCAACTGCCAATATGGGAAGGGTCATGGAATCATCCCCGGAGAATACAGCCAATCGTTTCCCCAGCATGGCCTTGATTTGGGTCACTTGATCCATATTTCGACTGGCCTCTTTGATCGCCACAATATTGTCGGTTTCTGCCAGCCGGGCAATCGTATCAGGCCATAATTCTACGCCGCTGCGCCCTGGAATATTATATAGCATAACCGGCAGGGAGACGCTGTCAGCGATGGCTTTAAAATGCTGGAACATGCCCTCCTGGGTAGGTTTACTGTAATAGGGATTGACCAGCAGCAATCCGTCCGCACCAGCTTTTTCGGCCGCCTGACTCAATTCTATCGACTCCCTGGTGTTGTAGGAGCCGGTTCCAGCCCACACCTGGACATGCGGATCTACTGCTTTTTTAACTGTTGAAAACAAAGCCACTTTTTCTGCTTGGCTTAATACCGGTGATTCCCCGGTGGTTCCGCTGACTACCAAGCCATCACTGCCGTTGACGGTCAGATAGCGCGCCAAATCAGCTGCTTTTTCATAGTCAACTTCCAGTTTTTCATTATATGGTGTGACCATTGCGGTAATCAGTTTCATTTCCGACATGTGCTCACCGCCCTGTTTTTATTTGCACCCCAATTCAAACTTGTCATGTAAAGCTTGCACAGCCTTTTCCATATGTTCGCTTTTGACCAGACACCATATGTTGGTATAGGAGTCACCGGATTGAAGTATAGTGATATCATTTTCGGTCAAGGCTTCCACTACTTTGGACATGACTCCGGGAATTCCAGTCATAGCCGCTCCGACAATGGCTACTTTGGCACAATTACGCTCGATTTGAGGAAGGATATCCAGGTTGCTGAGAACCTCCTGAGCCTTTTCAGCCTGATCAATATTCACGGTGAAGCGAATACTTTCCGGATGAACGGTGATAAAATCAACACTGATATCAGCCAGGGCAAGAGATTTGAACACCTTCAGTTCAATTCCCCTAGCCTCTTGCAGATTGACGGTGTTGATCATAATTTGGGCAATGTTGGAAGTATAGGTGATACCGGTGATCATTCGATCGGCAATGATCCTCATACGATGATCCGTGCCTGGCATCTGATTGGCTACCATGGTTCCCAAAGAATCGGTAAAGGTACATCTTACCCGCAGAGGAATGCTTTTTTGCATGGCAATTTCAATCGCCCGGGGATGAACAACTTTGGCTCCTTCACGGGCCAGCTGGCATATTTCATTATAGGTGATGGCGTCCAGCAAACGGGCATCTTTTACGATCCGGGGATCGGCAGTCATCACCCCTTCAACATCAGTAAATATATCAATAAATTCTGCATTCAGCGCTACCCCCAGGGCACTGGCGGTGGTATCACTGCCGCCTCTGCCCAACGTGGTCAGTTCACCATTTTCCCCAACCCCTTGAAATCCAGCCACCACAACCACTTTGCCGGCCTCCATGTTTTCAAGGATCCTGCGGGGATCAACATACAGGATATGCGCGTCACCATAGTTGCCATCGGTTACTATCCCGGCTTGTTCTCCACTAAAGAATACTGCCGGTATATTGCGGGCACAAAACTGACTGGTCAAAAGAACCCCCGATATAGTTTCACCGCAGGACATTAAAATATCCATTTCCCGGGGAGGCGGACAAGCATTGGCCTCCTTAAGGAGATGAATAAAGGTATCGGTTGCATAGGCATCATTCTTGCGGCCCATGGCTGATACCACTACCACCACGCCAACACCTTCTTCTCGCGTGGCAGCCACAATATCACAGACTCGAGATCGAAAATCTGATGTGGCCAGGGATGTTCCACCGAATTTCTGAACGATGATCCTCAAACTTCACACCATCCTAAAAATGGTTTTTGTTCCATAATAATTCGGCAATTTGGATTGCATTGGTAGCAGCCCCTTTTCGGATTTGATCGGCTGCCACCCATAATGCCAAGCCATTGTCGACGCTAATGTCTTTTCTGATCCTGCCAACATAAACCT
This sequence comes from uncultured Syntrophomonas sp., assembly GCA_964483565.1. Lineage (GTDB taxonomy): Bacteria > Bacillota > Syntrophomonadia > Syntrophomonadales > Syntrophomonadaceae > Syntrophomonas_B. The sequence goes on from CAZACF010000007.1 coordinate 9,477, forward strand.
CATCGTGATTGGAAGTGTACAAGGGCATGGGGTATTGGTTGTTGACTGGATCGTCCTGAACGATTACACCCGGCGCCTCAGCCAGTATTTTTCTCGCCTCATCCGGGGTTATGAACCGTTCAGTTTCCAAGTAGATCGATTCTGAATGACTTCTGAAAACGGGTACTCTTACGGTCGTGGCTGAAATTTTCAAGTCTGGAGCATGCATTATTTTACGAGTCTCATAGACCATCTTCATTTCTTCCTTGGTGTAACCCTGCTCAGTAAAAACATCAATATGGGGAATTAAATTAAAAGCAATCGGATGTTGAAATACTTGCGGCTCATATTCTTTGCCCTCAAGATAATAGCGGCTGGCTTCTTCCAATTCACGCAATCCGTCTATACCTGCGCCGGAAACGGCTTGATAGGTGGAAACAATAACTCTTTTCAAGCCGGCTTCTTTAAAAATCGGATGAATTGCTACCACCATGATGATGGTGGAACAGTTGGGATTGGCGATGATTCCTTTATGCCAATCTACATCATCCGGATTGACCTCCGGCACCACCAGCGGTACCTCTTCATCCATTCTGAATGCGTAGCTGTTATCAACCACCACGCAATTGTTTTTCACCGCCAAGGGGGCCAGCGATTTGCTTATCTCTGTACCGACCGCAAATAACGCCATATCAGACCTTTTAAACGCTTCCGGGCTGGCTGCCTGGACGGTAAATGTTTCTCCCCTGAATTCTATTTTGGTTCCGGCTTCCCGCGGATCTGCCAGACAAATCAATTCTTCGATCGGAAATTTTCTTTCTGCCAGAATCTTCCGCATTTCCTGCCCTACAGCTCCGGTTGCTCCTACAATTGCTAATTTGACCCCTGAACCCAATTTTATTCCTCCCGTTCTGCTGCATTGGTTTTTATCTATTGTATTCTACCACAATCAGCTTAAATTACTATCATAGTTTAGGCAGGCCCCAGCATAATTGGTTGAATTTGTCTGCCCTGCAGTGCACAAACCGTTGTATCCAGCAGTAGTTCCAGTCTGGCTACGATTGAATTAGGTTTATTAATCGGATCATCCTGACAGAAGGGAACAAAATAAATCAGCTTCATGTTAAGCAAAAGTCCTATATTTTTAGCATTGATTCCCAGGGCATCATTGGTCGATATGGCAATCACCACCGGACGCTGGTTGCGTAAATGGGCTTTGATTGCCATCAAGGCTGGAGTATCAATGATCCCGTTGGCCAATTTGGCAATGGTATTACCGGTAGCCGGAACAACCACCACAATATCCAACATTTTTTGCGGTCCAATCGGTTCAGCTCCTGTTATCGTATTGATCAATGGCCGGGAAGAAATATTCTTCAAATCTGCTTTTAAATCATCCACCCGATAAAAACGGTTGTTGGTTTCATTGACGGAATAAGATAATACCGGATATATATCTGCACCCTCTGTTTTAAGCAGTCGAACTTGCGGCAGGGTATCAGCGATCGTACAATGGGAACCCGTTAAAACAACACCGACTTTCACTCCTTCCAAGCGGGCATGTTGCACTTTTCCACCTCCTTGCTAAGCGAACATTGAAACTTGTTCTTGTTTTACGAGTTCCTTGATGATTAACTCCGGAATCACACTGGCAAGTATCTTTCCTGCTGACAACGGTGCGACTTTTCCCGGCAATCCCGGTGCCAATATTGCCTTGAGACCATAATGGTTGGCTGCTTCAAAGTCTGTTCCCCCTGGCTGCGCGGCCAGATCAATGATCAGTACTTTGGGGTTGGCATATTTTAAGATGGAACGATCCAAAACCAAATCAGGAATGGTATTAAAGGCCAGATCTACTGTGTGCATCACTTCCTGCAAATCGCTTAACACTGACTTTTTACATCCCATTTCATAAGCCCTGGCCAGTTGGCCTTGATTCCTGGCGATAACGGTTACCTCTGAACCCAGTGCTTTTAAAGTGCGAGCCAACGTAATCCCTACCCGGCCAAAGCCAATTACACAACTATGACTGCCATGAATGGTAAAATCGGTTTCTTCCATGGCAATTTGGACTGCCCCTTCGGCGGTTGGTATTGAGTTTAAAATGGCGATTTCATCAATCTCAGCAACTTCCAGTAAATTCAGTCCTCGTTCACTCACCCACTTTTTCAAATATTCACGGGCTGTGCCAATGATCACCAGTGCGCGTGGAGCCAAAACTGCAATGGCCTTTTCGGTTAGTTTCAATTCCTGTTCTGAATAAACGGCCCGAATGACCCCTTCCGGACTGGTTCCCGGCAAAGGTAATATAACCACCTCAGTGCCTTTGCAAGCCTCTTCCAGATCATATAGCGCAAAGGCACCATGGCCAACCATTTCACGCGGGAAACCACATACAGCTACAGTCGCTCCCATGCGTACCAGTTCATTGGCCAGAATCAATTCACGATCGTCTCCGCCTAAGAATGCTATTTTTATACCTGACAGAACTGAACTCACCTTATAACCTCCTCAGGATATTTACGAATTTGTGCGGAATTATTAGCAATATATGAAGAGTGGGCATGAGTGGTGCTTGTCTAGTTGTGAGGAAAGGAGCAAAGAGGCATTTTTTATCTAAAATTTAGTATCAAAAAAAATCCGTCCCGTTTCGTCAATGCATGACGTTCGCGGAACGGATCAATCGTTTTATTTGAGGATTTTGCATAATTCAATAGATCATTATGCAAAACTTTCATTTACATTGGATTCATTTACAGGAATTTTTCCAAACCGTATACCAATCCTTTGATTTGCGTAATTTTTTTGACGGTCAACAATACCCCCGGCATAAATCCCACCCGATCGTAGGAATCGTGGCGGATACTTAAACTCTGACCGATCCCGCCAAAAATGACTTCCTGATGTGCCACAAACCCAGGCAGACGAACACTGTGTATTCTGATTCCGTTTACCTCGCCGCCGCGGACACCGGTCACTTTTTCAAATTCTCTGGCATTACGAGCCGGTACTCGCTGACGGTTGGCAGTTATCATCTCGGCTGTTTTTATGGCGGTACCTGAGGGGGCATCCATTTTTTGATCATGGTGCAGTTCAATAATTTCAACCTCAGGAAAATATTGCGCCACCTGTTGTGATAATTTCATCATTAAGACCGCACCCAAAGCAAAATTGGGGATCACCGCCACCCCCACCTGATTTTCCAGGGCAATTTTCTCCAATTGGGCCAATTCCATATCATTCAAACCGGTCGTACCGATCACACAGTTCACCTTTTGTTTCAATGCCATCCGGGTATTATTAAAAACGGCCTGAGGATTGGTAAAATCAACCATTACCTCCGGCTGGACGGAGGTAATCATCTGTCCCAGGTCATTTTCAACTGATAATTCAAGTTCCTTGATTGCCAGTATATCTCCCATAGACTCGCCTTTGCCGCGCACGTCAACCATGCCGGACAGTTCGAGACCGGGTTCATGAAACACTGCTTTGACTGTTTCCTTGCCCATCTTGCCTAACGCACCGGAAACGATGACCTTGATATTCTCTGCCACCACGTAACCTCCCTGTTTCTTATTAATGAATAGTTTTAACTATTTCACCTTCGGCGTCAAGATTTGAAGAATAACAATGCGACGATTTTTTCCCTGGATTGAAGCCGATCATCAGAAAATGTTATACTGAGTGCTAATGAAACAGTCATTGGCTATTATCTTATGAAGGAGAATCATAGTGCCTTTTGATGGATTTGCGATCAGGTGCCTGTGCCGGGAACTGAACCAGGAATTAAACAATGCTCGTATTGACAAGATTCACCAACCGGAACGGGACGAATTAAATATTACCCTGCGGCAGATGAAAAGCGGAAATCATAGGCTTTTGCTGTCTGCCAATGCGCGTTGGGCAAGATTTCACCTTAGTACAGACAAAAAACCTAATCCCAGCCAGCCTTCTTCCTTTTGCATGTTGCTGCGCAAATATTTGGAGGGAGGCAAGATCAAGGAAATAAAACAACTGGGCATGGAGCGCATTATCCATATTCGCATCGAAGCCTTGGACGATTTTAAGGAATGGAAGGACAAATTACTGATTTGCGAGTTCATGGGACGTCACTCCAATATCATCCTGGTCAATCCTGAGAACCAGATTATTCTGGACGCGATTAAAAAATATGGCAGCGATGTGAGCTCCTACCGGGAAGTTTTACCTGGCAAGGAATATGTTGCTCCGCCCTCTCAGGATAAACTTGACCCAACCACAACAACCTGGGAACAATTCACCGCCGCCATGTGGAGTCAGGCTGAAGATACTGATCTGGCGACGGCAATATTTCGGGTCTATAGCGGCATCAGTCCTTATTCTGCCCGTCATATCTGTCTGCAATGCAGCCTTGATCCTGCTGCTGCGGTGGGCCAAGCGGGTGAATTTGAACTACATAAATTGTACTATTGGATCATCAATTTGCTGCGTGCCATCGATGAGGGACAGGTCCCCCCCCAGGTTCACTATAACCATAAAAAACAACCCTTGGAGTTTGGTCTGTTTACTGATCCAGAGGGTGCCACAGTGGCTTTCAGCCGGAATTATCCAAGCATGAATGAAGCCTGTGATGCATTTTTCGGGCAAAAGATGAGTATGCTCCGGCTTGATTCGATGAAAACCAATTTGTCGCGCAACATTAAGGAACGTCTGGATAAATTTTATAAAAAACGTTTTTTGCAGGAAGGCGATCTGGTCAAAGCGCAGGACAATGAAATATACAAAACCCGCGGTGAATTACTGACGGCCTATGCTCATTTGTTTAAAAAAGGTGATAAAGAAGCGGTGGTGGAGGATTTCATCAGCGGCGAAAAAGTTGCCTTGCCCCTGGATCCGCGCTTCACCCCCATTCAAAATGCGCAAAGATTTTTTAAAATTTACAACAAAAGTCGGGGTGCGCAAAAACATTTGGAAGTACTGATGGCTCATAACCAGCAGGAAATTGACTATCTTGAATCGGTACTGGTCGCCGTGCAGCAGGCGGAAAATCCCGCCCAGATTGATGAAATCGTAGAAGAACTGGAGAAGGAAGGATATATGAAAGCCAGCTCCGGGAAAGGCAAAAAACGTGAAGAGCGCAGCCAGCCGAGAAGATTCGATTCCAGCGACGGATTGCTCATTTTAGTCGGCCGGAACAATCGGCAGAATGACTGGCTGACCTTGCGTGAAGCAGATCGCCATGATTTATGGCTGCACACTAAAGAAGTTCCCGGAACCCATGTCATCATTAAGCTGCCCGCACATTTCAAATCAATCCATGATGTTCCTGACCAAACCTTGATGGAAGCGGCTACCCTGGCAGCCTATTACAGCAAAGCCAGTCAATCCAACAAAGTAGCGGTTGATTATACTTTCTGCCAGAATGTAAAAAAACCCAATGCCGCCAAACCGGGCATGGTTATCTATGACAACTACTGGACGGTCATGGCCGACCCCTGCTCCGATCTGCTGAATCGATTGCTGGAAAGCATTGATTAGCAGTTATTGCCCAGAAGTCCAATTCCCTAAACATTTTAATGAAAATAGGCGGCGCTATGCGTTGCAGGTCCAACCAAACGATTGACTTTTTCCGTTTCCGGGCCATTGCCGGGATGCATCCAGAATTGAATTTTCATGGCAGCAGCTTTGGCATTGTAGCGAGCCTCATCTTCACTGCCACCGGTGGCGATCACATAAGCATAGCGGTTTAGCATGGACATAGGCGGCTTCAGGTAAGCCCCCCGGCGCGGCCGTACATAAATTTCCAGCACCCCTGCAGATTTGATGGCGCGGTTCATGCCGGTTACTTTATCTAGTATGCCGCTCTGGGCAACGGTTCGATACTGGACGAAAATATGCCGCAAGTATCGCGGACTTAGATTTGGTTCCTGCCCCAAAGCCAGTTTAATGGTTTCCGCCGTCAGATCCACCCCCAACCCCAAATAGATCAGTTTATTCATCGCCCCTCCAGAGATGCGGGGATTGATTTCAATCAATTTCCACTGTTGATTTACCAGACGCATTTCCAGATGACAGGCACCGGTTTCCATTCCGTGGGCTTTGACAATTTCGGCCACTGCTTCGGGCAGATCCTGGAGTTTTTCCGGCAGTTCCAGCAGCAAATTGTAACCGGTGATAATAAAGCGCTGATAAAATGTGACTTCCTGCTCGATGACCGCTGCGATCAATATATTTTTTTCATGTACTAGAACTTCAATCAAATATTGTGGCCCTTCCAGCATCTCTTCGACCAAAATTGATTCAGATGGACGTTTATTCTGCAGATGACGCAGATAGTAGTACAGTTCCTGCCGGTTGTTGATTCTAAAAACATCTGCGGAGCCGGTTGAACTCGGCGACTTGATAATGAAGGGGTAGGGAAATCTCAGCAAAGGTTCGATATCAAACAACTTCGTCGAGGCTGATATAGCCATAAAACGCGGGCTGTAATCAGTCAGCGATAATATTTCGCGGGAGATGATTTTATTTTTCATTTGCTTAATGGCATGACAGGTGAATCGATGCAATCCAAATTCATCCGCCATAATGCAGGCAGTCAGGCAATGAGCTTCGGTAAAACTGACGATAGCGCAAACCTTAATATCACGCATCTGTATTTTAACAATGTTTAATCTAATTTCCTGCAGATCACGCAAATTGCATGTTAGCATAATATTAACTTCGGCAAATTCACCGCTCTGTTTAAGATGAGATTGCCGATCCGTTAAAAGTATTACATAATAACCCATTCTTTTGGCCGCTCTCAGCGCTTCACGGCTGGAGCCTGACTTTAGGGTGCCCAGAAATACGATCGCCTGCAAATTATCCCCTCCTTTAACTGGATTCTTTTCATCATCAGTTCCTGCTGCGCGCATTTTTCGCCAGATACATGGCATAATGGATTGTATTTCTGACCAAATCCAGTTCCAAATCAAAGGCCGGAGGACAACCGGGGCGCCAGTTCACCTCAAAAACCCAGTAGCTGCCTTTATCATCAAGTCCCATATCAATGCCGATCTCATCCAGCCTCTCCTCATAAAGCTGATATTGAAGAATATCCAGATGCCGGGCCAATCGCAGCGCAAAATATTCCAGGAAGGGCTTGATCGCAGTGGCCTGGTCAGGGAATTCCTGTTGTAAAAACGATTCCAGATAATTGGTTGAACCGCCCTTATGAATATTTGATACGATGTTTCCCAGGGCACCGATACGCGGGTAAATAGCCGTAATAACCCACATTCCCTGGCCTTCTTTCTGCACATGCAGACGAAAATCAAAAACCTGACCGGTTTTGGTTCGGCAATTTATATAGGGTTGCACCATCAGCTTGGTTTTTTGCATTCGGGCAGATATATATTCGTTAAGCTGCTCAGCAGTCATGGTTTCTTTATGCCCATCTCTGACCAGAATAAAAAGATTTTTGTTTTTTTCAATAGAAACGATTCCCATGCCGCGGTGTCCATTAATCGGTTTAATAATCAGCTTTTCATACTGCTGGAAACAGGAGAATAAATGTTGTAATGATTGCAAAGGCTCGGACGGAATAAGATATGGTCTAAATTCTGCTGAGGGCAGAAGCCGGTTGTAAACGCTCATTTTATTGCCCAATGCTGAAGTTGTAAAGGGAATATCTCGCTTTAATTTGGCCAATATACGCCGATGACGGGCAAGCTTCTGCGGACTGCCGGTATTATATATGACGTCGGGAAAATCAGTATCTACCTTCTGCCATTGACCGTCTTTATACCTATATCCTCTGATCAGGCGCCGGTCCAGATCTACTCCGCGCAGTGTAAAAAATACCAGTTCAACTCCTTCAGCCAGGGCAACTGCTGCAAAAGCATACGCTTTTTTACTTTTACTGGGGTGTTCTTCATGATGAAGCATTCCTATTCTAATCAAAATATTCTCTCCCTTAATAAACTTTCTTTTTCTTTGAATATCTCTTGAAATCACAGTATTTCATTTTAGTTATGAAAAGCAGTCCTCTCCTTATTACAATAATGCTTTTATAAGTAGAATATGATGGTAGTTGTATTCTGGTCACTATGATTTAGGCCTTAATGGGCAGAAAACCAAACGACCTTTCTTTTTCAGAAAGGCCGTTTGGCTTGAACATAAACCCTGTTTATCTGTTACCGTGTAAATATGATGGGAGAAATCATATTCAGGTATATATTGTTTGCAATAATTGTGCCAACTTTTCCGGGTAACCATTTTTTATATTCTCGAACCACGCCAAATGACTTTATAGCAAGATCCTCTATGAAGATTTGGGACGCAAGCTGTCCATCAATCTTTATTATGTATGGTTACAGAAGTGTCCCATGGCCGTCACTATTTTGTTCGTTGACGTGTCACCTTCATAACAATCAATCGTAACTTCTTTATTAAATCAGTTCCACGGATCCATCCTGATTTTTACGCACCTGGCTGTCGGCCTCCAGGATATAGATCTTTTGGTTGACGGTATCAACCGCTACCTCCCGGTTAATGATGGTATTGACCTCTTCCTTGGTAATAAGGGTACGTATTTGAACGCCGTTGTCATATAATTCGAAATGCATTTTATCGCCATTCTCCTTGTTGACGGTTTTTTCAGTAAACTTCTGATAAGGCTTCACGAAAACATATTTGTAACCGCCTTCGGCAAATTGCATATCAGTTCCGTTTAATACTACTCGCATTCTTCTCCCTCCCTTGCCGGCATGATTGTATGCCCATAAATCGCTGGAGTTTCCTGGTGTTTGTCTAAAATAATTTATCTGCTGCCAGGTTTGATTGCTTCTCCCTGGCCTTCTTTGCATAAGGGACAATGGTCGGCTTCCCATGATTCAATATCCATGCTGAGAACAGAATGCAGCGGCACGCCAAAATCAGCCTTGCCGGAGCTGCGGTCAACCAGCACTCCCACTCCGACAACAATACCGCCTAATTGACGAACGACCTCTATGACTTCCACTACTGAACCGCCGGTTGTGACCACATCCTCCACCACCAGCACCCGACTGCCAGGCTGAATCGCAAACCCGCGCCGCAAAGACATTTTCCCTTCCTGGCGTTCGGTAAACATACTGGGAACGTTCAACTGGCGGGCTACTTCATAGGAAACGATGATCCCTCCCATGGCTGGCCCAACTACAAAATCGATTTTTTCCCCGGCAAATTGATCGGCCAGATGACGAGCCAATTCTTCCGTATAAGCAGGGTATTGCAATACCTGGGCACACTGCATGTATTGATTGCTGTGCCGTCCGGAAGTCAATTTAAAATGTCCCTCCAGCAAAGCCCCCGATTCAGAAAATATTTTAATTGCCTGTTCCTTACTCAGCATGACTGGTTCCCTCCAACTCTTCAATGATTCTCATCGCCGCAGCGCGTGGATTTTCTGCCTTGGTGATAGGACGACCGATGACCATGTAATCTGCTCCCAGATCCATGGCATCCCAAGGGGTGGTAATGCGTTTTTGATCGTTGGCCTCCGACCAGGTCGGTCTGATCCCGGGAGTAACAATTTTAAAATCTTGTCCACAGGCATCCCTTATAGCAGTAATTTCCCGAGGAGAACATACCACTCCATCCAGCCCTGACTGCTGGGCCATCACCGCCCATTTGACCGCCAACTCACGTACGTTCATGCCTTCTACATACATTTCCTCTTTGAGCTGCTGATCAGTAATACTGGTGAGAACCGTCACCGCCAGAATAAGGGGCGCTTTGATTCCGAGTGCAGCCGCTTCCGCCTTGACCTCATCAGCGGTTATTTTCATCATTTCCCGTCCCCCGGCGGCATGCACATTAAACATATAGCAATGCTGGCGGGTCAGTACTTTAGCGGCGGATGCAACCGTATTGGGAATATCATGGAACTTCAGATCCACAAAAACTTTGCCGCCCCTCTGATTGACTTGCTCAACAATGACCGGACCGGCACTATTATACAACTGCATACCGATTTTAAACGCCCCTACATAAGGGGTCAACTCTGTGACCAGTTGCAGTGCTTGTTCATGGGTATCCACATCCAGTGCCAGGATGATTCTTTCTTTCGGGTCCATATACTGCCTCCTTATATTAATAAATCTGCCACATTAGTAATAGTATTATGTAAATTGCAAAACGAGTCAATCTTCTGTTGCACTTCAAACGATCTTCTAGGCATATTTGCAATTATAATTTACAATTATAGTCAACTCGGAGAATCATATCATGTGATGTTATTATTGTTGGGGGGTAATTATTTTATGGCTGATGTTTGGCGTCTGCAGTATCAGCAAAAGCTGACTTCTGCTGAAGAGGCTGTCAGAAGTATTCCTGACGGCGCGGTCATATTCTGCGGTTTCTGTGCGGCTGAACCGCCTGCCTTGCTGGAAGCCTTGCAGGCCAACCGCAATCAATACCAAAAGGTAAGTATTGTGCAAATGCTCAGTCCCTGGCGCTCTTCCTTTGTGGAAGAAGGAAACCGGGAACATCTGCAACTCAACAATTGGTTTACCAGTGCCCATACCCGTACAGCCGTAGCCGATGGATGGGCCGACTACACACCCACCCATTTTCATGACAGCAGTCATATCATCCGGCAGGAATTCGTGCCGGTTAACATTTTTATGGCTGCCGTGGGCCCGATGGATGAGCAGGGATATTTTAATTTGGGCGTGTCGGTGGCGTATGCTCTCGAGGCAATCAAAAAAGGCCGGCAGGTCATTTTTGAGGTCAACCCCAATATGCCCAGAACGTCCGGCAGTGGTTTTGTCCATATCAATCAGATTGATCGCATCGTGGAAAATCAAGCCCCTCTTCCTCAGCTGCAAAGCACTGCCCCCAATGATATTCAGCAAAATATCGGCCAAAGGGTGGCTGAACTGATTGAAGACGGATCCACCGTGCAACTCGGTTTTGGCGGGATCCCCATGGCCATGGCCGGGTTTTTGCAGGAGAAACACGACCTGGGACTTCATACCGAACTGATCGTAGATGCCATGGTGGATTTAATCGAATGTGGTGCGGTCAATAATCACAAACGTTCCATTCATACCGGCAAAATAACCGGCACCGCGCTGGTTGGGACGGATAAAATTTATCGCTTCAGTCATCAAAATCCCCTGGTTGAATTACATCCCGTAGAATACACCAATGATATAAACACAATCGCCGCTAATCATAAAATGGTGGCGGTCAATGCTACCCTGGAAGTGGATTTGTTCGGCCAGTGTGTATCGGAATCTTTTGGTTACCGACATCACAGTGGTTCCGGCGGTCAGCTGGATTTCATCCGTGGCGCGGTCAAATCACCTGGTGGCAAGGGAATTCTGACCCTCCCTTCCACCGCCAAAGCGGGTACGATTTCCCGCATCGTTCCCTGTCTTTCGAGAGGAGCAGCCGTCACCGTCCCGCGCAACGATACCGATTATATCGTGACGGAATACGGAGCCGTAAGGCTACGCGGCAAAAGTCAGCGGGAACGGGCTCTGGCCCTGATCTCAGTTGCCCATCCCGATTTTAGAGATGAGTTGCGTTTTGAAGCCCGAAAAATGAATTTGATATAAAGGGTTTTTATAATTAATGAGCCTTCGTTCACGCTCAGGGTGATATTACCCCGTTTACCTGCGGTAACCCTTGTGAGGTGGTTGGCTCAAAGGACTGCAGATATCTGGCAATAGCCGCCCATTAGACTACTCGTGCTATGGGTGCGTTCGATGCGGCTTCATAGAGCGCAAGGGATAATGGCGAAGCGAGGGGATTGAGCCCATCCTGGTGATCCGGGCCCGCTCCCCTGATTACCGGGCCATTGTTTGGTCTGTTTGGCAGGTATTCTGCCAGCTTATCTGCTCACTGCGGCTCCAACCAGCGTAGAAATATCCCGCAAGTGATTGTCCTGCAGATAGTTCTCCAGCCCGACAGCGATGTCGGCCGCTAGACGGGGGGTGACAAAGATGCCGGTGCCGACAGAAACGGCGCTGGCTCCAGCCATTATAAACTCCAGGGCGTCGGTGGTATTCATAATTCCGCCCCCGCCCAGTATAGGCAGATCCACTTCCCGATAAACCTGATAGATCATGCGCAAGGCCACCGGTTTGATGGCCGGTCCGGACAAGCCGCCAAAAACATTGCCCAGCACCGGGCGGCGAGTACGAATATCAATCGCCATGCCCAGCAAGGTGTTGATCATGGACAGCGCATCGGCGCCGCCTTCCCGGGCCGCTTTGGCAATGGCTACAATGTCGGTGACATTGGGTGACAGTTTAGGCATGACCGGCAGCGAACTGGCTGCCTTGACGGCGGCCACCACGGTTTTAACCATGTGCGGGTCGGTGCCGAACTGCAGACCGCCCTGCTTGACATTGGGACAAGAGATGTTCAGTTCGATACCGGCAATCCCGTCATGACCCTCCAAGCGGGCCGCCATTTGGGCGTAGTCCTCCACCGAATTGCCGGCAATATTGGCAATTACTGTAACCCCTTGTTGGCGCAGGGCGGGCAGATATTCCTGTAAAAACACCTCCACGCCCGGATTTTCCAGGCCGATGGCATTGAGCATACCGGCCGGGGTTTCGGTGATACGGGGAGGCTGGTTGCCGGGCCGGGCTTCCAGGGTAGTGCCTTTGACAATTACGGCCCCAATGGTACGACTGTCAATAAAATCAGCATATTCAAACCCGTAGCCAAAAGTACCTGAAGCCACCGCTACCGGATTTTTCATGAGGATACCGCCCAGATTTACGCTGAGATCTATATTGGCCTGCTCACCTCTGTGATCCATATTCATGACTTCCTTCCGTTATAAAGCTCGATGCCCTGCAGGCTGAAAACAGGTCCGTCCTTGCATACCTTGACATAATTGGCATCACTGCCCTTCAGCTTGCGAGCGCAGCCCAGACAGGCTCCCACCGCGCAGGCCATGTTTTCCTCCAAGGAGCATTCCCCCGGAATATGATGTTGAACGGCGAAATCTGCCACCGCTGCCATCATGATCTCCGGGCCGCAGGTATAGATCATATCGGTTTCTGCCGGTTTGATCTGCTCTGCCAGCAAATCGGTTACCAAACCTGGATAACCTTCACTCCCGTCCATGGTGGCGGCCAGTACTTGCGCGCCTAAATTTTCAAAGCGCTGGGCGGCCACCAGATCGCGGCAGTTGCCTGCCCCATACAATACAGTAACGTCCCCCGATAAGGCCAGCAACTGGCGAGCCAGATAAAGCAAGGGGGCAATGCCCACCCCGCCGCCCACCAGAACGGCGCGTACCGGCTGAACCGGCAAAGTAAAGCCGTTGCCCAATGGCCCCATAATATCCAAATATTCCTGCGCTTTGAGGGTGGTCAGCAGATGGGTGCCGCGTCCCACCACTTTATACAGCAGCCTGATCGTACCCCGGTCCTGATCAACATCATAAATACTGATCGGACGGCGCAACAGCGGATCACGGTTGATATCAATCCCCACCTGCAAAAATTGCCCAGGTTTGCACAGGCTCGCTACCTGCGGGGCAATCATTTCCATTTCAAATAGATCGGCAGCCATCTGCTCATTGCTGATGATCAGAGCTTGTTCCAGCGTCGCCATTGACTCAACTCCTTTAGCATCCACGTCCGGGCAACGACAGCCCGGCCACATATTCCTGCAGTGATTTAACCTGCATATCGTCTATTTTCTCCCCTTCGGCGATAACTTCCTGCATGACTTTCAAAGTATCCAGGGAAGTCAGACAGGGAACGGACAGTTCCACTGCCGCCCGGCGGATAATAAAACCATCACTAAACTGATCACGTCCGTGGGTCATGGTGTTGACGATAAAGTCTGCTTTTCCCTGACGGATGAGATCAACAATGTTGGGAGAGCCATCCTTTATTTTCTTGACCGATTCCACTTCCACCCCGGCCTCCCGCAGTGCTTGCGCAGTCCCCTGGGTGGCAATCAATTGAAAGCCCAGGTCATGAAATCCCTTTAGAATCGGGATGGCTTCCTGTTTATCCTTGTCAGCAATGGTGGCTACAATGGTTCCCTTTTGCGGGATGACCATCCCCGCTGCCACCAACCCTTTGTAAACGGCAGTTTTCAGCGAACGGTCGATGCCCATGACTTCCCCGGTGGATTTCATTTCCGGTCCCAGGGTGATGTCAACCTGTTCCAGTTTGTTGAAGGAAAAGACTGGCACCTTGACCGCATAGAAGTCCGGGGACGGCTGCAATCCGCCTTGAAAACCCAAGCCCGGCAGGGTTTGGCCCAGCATGATTTCGGTGGCCAGCTTTACCAGGGGAATGCCGGTTACCTTGCTGATGAAAGGAATGGTACGGCTGGAGCGAGGATTGACCTCCAGCACATACAGTTCCTCCTGGAACTCCACAAACTGGATGTTGATCAGCCCCTTGACTTTCAAAGCCAAAGCCAGCCTGGTGGTATAATCCACTACTTTGGCAGTGATCTGCTCACTGAGCGAATGGGCCGGGAAAACCGCCATGCTGTCTCCGGAATGAACGCCCGCCCTTTCAATGTGCTGCATGATCCCCGGAATCAAAACCTGCTGGCCATCACAGACCGCATCCACTTCAATTTCTCTGCCCAGCAAATATTTATCGACCAGCACCGGATGCTCGCGGCTGACCTTGACGGCGGTAGCCATGTAGTGTTCAAGTTCTCGCCGGTTGTAAATGATTTCCATGGCCCGCCCGCCCAGCACGTAGGAAGGACGCAGCAACACCGGATAGCCAATGATTTCCGCCGCCCGGATGGCATCTTTGAGCGTAAAAACGCTTTTCCCCGGGGGACGGGGAATGCCCAGCTCTTCCACCAGCGTATCAAAGCGATCGCGATCTTCGGCGCGGTCGATGCTGTCGTTGGAAGTACCGATAATCCTGACCCCTACATTGTTGAGTGGCTGAGCCAGATTGATGGCAGTCTGGCCGCCGAATTGGACGATGACCCCGTCGGGTTTTTCCTCATCAATAATATTGAGGACATCTTCAAAAACCAGCGGTTCAAAATAGAGCCGGTCAGAGGTATCAAAGTCGGTACTGACCGTTTCCGGATTGTTATTGACGATGATGGCTTTGACGCCGGCATCGCGCAGGGCCCAGACACAGTGGACAGAACAATAGTCAAACTCCACTCCTTGTCCGATGCGGATTGGTCCCGAGCCGATGACCAGAATCTTTTTGGCCTGCGAATCATGAGTGGCTTCATTTTCGTCCTCATAACAGGAATAATAATAGGGGGTAACAGCATCAAACTCAGCTGCGCAGGTGTCCACCAGCTTATAAGTGGGAGTAACGCCCTTGTCGGTCCGCAGACGGTGGATATGCACTTCCTGCAAGCCTTCCTGCAAATTGGCAATCTCGATATCGGAAAAGCCGTTCTTTTTGGCTTCCCTCAGCAATTCCGTATCCAATTCCTGTTCTTTTAAACGGCCGGTAAACTCAATGATGTTCTTGATCTTCCTCAGGAAATACTTGTCGATGCGGGTAATTTCCCAAATCTCATCGATACTGAGGCCGCGGCCGAAGGCTTCTGCTACAATAAAGATACGCTCGTCATCGGCTTCCTTGAGCCGGGTGTGAAGTGCTGTATCGGGAATATCAGCCAATTCCGGCAGACGCAGACCGTTAATGCCCAGTTCCAAACAACGGATGGATTTCAGAAAAGCGGCTTCAAAACTGCGGTCGATGGCCATGACTTCACCGGTGGCCTTCATTTGCGTGCCCAGGCGGCGATCCCCGAAGACAAACTTGTCGAAGGGCCAGCGGGGCATTTTGAGCACCACATAATCAATGGCCGGTTCAAAACAGGCGGTGGTCTTGCCGGTCACCACATTGGGAATTTCGTCCAGATGATAGCCGATGGCGATCTTGGTAGTAATCTTGGCAATGGGATAGCCGGTTGCTTTGGAAGCCAGGGCTGAGGAGCGGCTGACCCGCGGGTTGACCTCAATGATAAAATACTTTTTACTGAACGGGTCCAGGGCAAACTGCACGTTGCAGCCCCCCGCGATCTTAAGCGCACGGATCATTTTGATGGAAGCCGCCCGCAACATTTGATACTCTTCATCGGTCAGCGTTTGGGCAGGGGCGACAACGATGCTGTCCCCGGTATGAATCCCCACCGGATCAATATTTTCCATGCTGCAGATGGTAATGCAGTTGTCGTTGGCATCGCGCATGACTTCAAATTCAATTTCCTTGTAACCGGCCACGCTTCTTTCGATCAGGATCTGGCCGATGGGACTGCTTTTAATCCCCTTCTGGGCAATACGGCGCAGTTCTTCTTCATTCACGGCATTGCCGCCGCCGGTTCCCCCCAGCGTATAGGCGGGCCGAACGATGACCGGATAACCGATCTGCCCGGCAAAAGCCAGGGCAGCTTCCACCGAGGTGACGATATCGCTCTCCGGTACCGGTTCCCCGATTTCTTCCATGGTCTGTTTGAAAAGTTCCCGGTCTTCGGCGCGGGCAATCGCTTCCAGGGGGGTTCCCAATAGCGGCACCCCGCTGCGCGCCAGAATTCCTTCCCGATCCAGGGCCAGAGCCATGTTCAGTCCGACCTGACCACCCAGGGTGGCGATAATTCCCTGCGGTTTTTCCTTGTCCAGAATCTTGCTGACAGTGGCAATGGTGATCGGTTCAATATAGACATGATCAGCAATATTGGTATCAGTCATAATGGTGGCCGGATTACTGTTTAACAGCACCACTTCAATGCCTTCTTCTTTCAAGGCCCGGCAAGCCTGGGTGCCGGCATAGTCAAACTCGGCCGCCTGACCGATGATGATGGGGCCGGAGCCGATCACCATCACCTTTTTAAGTCCCTCTATTAATGGCATTGCTTACCCTCCTACGTTGTTGTTGCGGCAGCTAACCTCAATACTGCTGATAAAGCGATCGAAAAAGATGCCGGTGTCACTGTAGCCGATATAGCCCTCGGGATCAAACTGCACAGAGAATACCGGCAGTTTGCAGTGACTGATACCTTCCACCGTATGGTCGTTGAGGCTGCGCAGGAATACCCGCAAATCGGTACCGGTCAGGGAGATTTCGTCAACAGCATAACCATGATTCTGGGTGGTAATATAGACCCGACCGTTGAGCAGATCTTTCACCGGGTGATTGCTGCCCCGATGACCATAGGTCAGTTTATTGACTTTTGCCCCTGAGGCCAGAGCGATTACCTGATGACCCAACCCCACTCCAAAAACCGGCAGTCGCTCAAGCAGACTTTTAACAGTGGCAATCGCATATCCCAAAGACTCGGGATTGCCGGGCCCGTCCGAGACAAACAAACCATCCGGCTGCAGGGCCATAATTTCTTCCGCGCTGCTGGCGGCGGGCACAGCCACCACTTCACAGCCTCGTTGCAAAAAAGAATCCAGGACCCCGCGTTTGCTGCCCAGATCCAGCATGACGATGCGTTTTTGTCCATCGCCGAAACGCTCCGTTTCCCGGCGGGTAACATGCCTGACCAGATCGCCCTGCAAGCGCTCACTGGCCTGGCGGGCTAACACGGTTAGTTTTTCCCGTTCATCAAGACTGGCGGTAATGATTCCGCCCATGCTGCCACCATTGCGAATCACTCGGGTCAGCGCCCGGGTATCAACATCGGTCAGGACTGTGACCTGGCTGTCATTTAAAAAGGTAATCATATCGGTTTTCATTTGCCAATGGCTGGGAAAGGCGGTCGCTTCCCGCAGGATCAAGCCCTCTACCATGGCGCGTCTGGAAGCGAAACTGCTTTCGTTAAAACCTACATTGCCGACCAGCGGATAAGTCATGACCACGATCTGGCCGTAATAGGACGGATCGGTGATAACGTCCTGATAACCGATCATGGCGGTAGTAAATACCACTTCACCACCGGCAGAGCGGCATTCATTCAGCAACGAGCCTTGAAATACCCGGCCGTTTTCCATTACCAAATATCCTTTCATAGTACCTCCCCTGTTTTATCATTACCCGTTGATGACGATGCCATCACGACAGACGACTTTGCCCTGGACGATAGTCAGACAAGGCCAGCCACGCAGACTCATGGCCTTGAACGGGGTGTTTTTACCTTTGGAATAAAATTTTTCCGGATCAACCGTTTGGCTTAGCTGCGGATCAATGATGGTGATGTCAGCCGCCGCACCGGTCTCCAGGGTACCCTTGGGCAAGCCCAGAATGTCGGCCGGACCGATCGTAAACAGCCGTACCATGGTTTCTTCATCAATGATGCCGGGGATCACCAGTTGATCCATGATCAACGCCACGGCAGTTTCCAGGCCGGAAATCCCGAAAGCAGCCAGATTGTATTCGCAATCCTTGCTTTCCCGGTGATGGGGGGCATGATCGGTAGCAATGCAATCCACTACCCCGTCCAATATCCCGTCCCGCAAGGCCAGTACATCATCCAGGGAACGCAGCGGCGGGTTTACCTTGGTGTCGGCATCATAACCACCCACCACCTCATCGGTGAGGAGCAAATGATGAGGGGTGACTTCGCAGGTTACCAGTACGCCCCTTTCCTGGGCGGCGCGAATCAATTCGATTGAGCCGGCGGTGGAAACGTGGCAGATATGAATCCTGGCGCCGGTGGCTTCCGCCAAAATGATGTCCCGGGCCACCATGACCTCTTCGGCGGCGGCGGGGATGCCTTTTAAACCATAAATGGTGGAATAATAGCCTTCATGCATCTGTCCGTCGGCAGACAGGCTGGTCTCCTCGCAGTGGGAAAGAACGGGCAGATCGAACATGGCCGCATATTGCATGGCATAACGCATCAAGCCAGCGTTTCGCACCGGTTTACCGTCGTCCGATACGGCCACGCAGCCGGCCTCCATCAGTTCCGCCATCTCACTCAGTTCCTTGCCCTCCTGGCCTTTGCTGATTGCCCCAATCGGCATGACATTTACAACTCCTGATTTACGAGCTCTTTCCCGCACAAAACTGGCCACAGCGGCATTGTCGATGACCGGATCGGTATTGGGCATGCAGCAGACCGTCGTAAACCCGCCCGCTGCCGCTGCCCGGGTACCGGAGGCGATATCTTCCTTGTACTCAAAGCCCGGCTCGCGCAGATGGACGTGCATGTCAATAAATCCCGGGCAGACCATTTTTCCCGTTGCATCAATGATCTCCGCCTGCTTATCGGTCAACTCTTTATCGACCGCTTTGATCTTGCCATCTTCAATCAGGACATCCAAAATTTCATTTATTTCACTGG
>CAZACF010000008.1:0-28599 GCA_964483565.1 uncultured Syntrophomonas sp.
TGCTGGCGGCCCTCTATCAATTGGCTGCCTAATTTGACAACGTTGGGATGTTCTTGGCTGGGGCCTTGTTCAATTGATATTATATGGCCGCCATCCCAGAGACCCTTACCCAGCAGGTAATAGCCAAAAGCCGAATTGCCTGAGCCGGTGGCGGGATCTTCCAAATATCCATATTTAGGAGCAAAGACTCTGGTGCGAAAAAGATGCTCGGAAGAAAATACTTCGCTGCTGAAAACCAACACAATATCAACCTGCTGACGCAGACAAAATCGACCCAGTTGTGCACCATCAGGCGCCAGCTTGAGAATCGTATCCAGAGATCGGATGGGAACCAGCAAGGTGATCAGTCCGCCATTGATTATCTCAATAGCCATATCCGGATTTAATCCATCCAATGTAATCCCCAGGTTGTCCGCAATTTCTTGTCGAGAACCCCGGTAGTCAATCAGCTCCGGGGCTGGCGCAGTGATAAAGACCGAATCAGTCCGATTAATTTCGTTAAAGACCGGCAGATCCCCTTTTTGAGTCCGTATGGTCAACGTATTGTACTTCATTAAATCGGGCTCATTTTTTATTAAATCGTACATGCAGGCGATCGTTCCATGGCCGCAAAACGCTACCTCGCACTCAGACGAATAGTATTTTAATTCATAAAGTCCGGGTTGCAGAGGACGGCAAAAGACTACCTCACTTACGATCCCCTTTTCCTGTTGGGCGATAGCTTGCATTTGTTCTGCAGAAATGGTTTCCCCTTTACGCAAATACACCACCCCGGCAGGATTTCCTGATGAACTGCCGCTGGTAAAGGCGTCGATCCTTTTATAGTGATATTCATTCATCTATATTCCACCTTTGAGCAAACCTATACGCTGCCCTTATAATTGCAATTATTATAGCATTTATCCCCCTTGACCAACATCATAGCGGCAAAAAAACCGGACAGAATATTCCCATCCTGCCCGGTCCGATCACCATCATTGGTTTACTATGAATAGAGTTCCTCGATCTCCTTGGGATAATTGGCGAAAACGACCCGGTTCTTGATCTTCAGCGTCGGGGTCAGTTCGTCCCGCTCCTCGGTAAATTTGCGGGGAATGATCTTAAATCGCTTGATTCTTTCAAAATCCGCCAGATCCTCATTGACTTTATTGATGGCCGCATCGATCATTTTATAAAGCTCGGGATGACCGGCCAGATCGTCTCCTACTTCCACACAGGTGTTCATCCCGTTGACGGTCGCATAAACCAGCTGCGATTCATCAAAGGCGATGCCCTGTTGACGGAAAATATTGATGATGTTATCATAAAACGGCACCACCAGTGCACTGATATACTTGCGGTTGTCGCCCACCACCAGGATCTGCTCCACGTAGGGGTTGTTGGTAAACTTCATTTCAATATAGGCAGGAGATACATTTTTACCGGTATCCAATACGATGATGGCCTTTTTACGGTCCTTGATACGCAGGAAGCCATGGTCAATTTCCCCGATATCTCCGGTCCTGAACCAACCATCAGGAGTAAAACTCAAAGCGGTTTCTTCCGGATTGTTGAGATATCCTTTGATGACGCTGTCCCCGCGCACCAGGATCTCATTGTCATCCGGATCAAGCATTACTTCCATATTGGAGCCCGCCATTTGGGGTGCCTCCCAGCCGATACGCACACAACGGGCCTGCACCATATTGATGCCCGAGGCTGTTTCCGTCAGTCCCCAGCCATCCAACAGGGGAAAATTCATCCCCCAGTAGTTCTTCTGCAGATCAGCCGGCAGCAAGGCACCGCCGGAATAGGCTTTATTGACCCGTCCGCCGAATACCCCCCGGAAAAAGGCAAACACTTCCCGGTCCGCCTGTAAAAACTCGGCCTTCAAAGCATTGTCCAGATACAGGGTGGGATCCTGGGTCAGATCGATCACTCCGTTTTCATCCATTCTGGTTTCCAATACTTTGCGGCCGATATTCACTGCCCATTCATACTTATTTTTGCCTTCCGGGGTGGAGCATAGCGCGCCGGCTACTCCATTCCAGATGCGATCCCAGAGACGCGCCACCAACATCACAAAGGTCGGCTTGATCTCCTGAAAGTCCTGCAAAATAGTGCGCGGGCTCTGAGCATAACCGATCAGTCCCCCGTAAGAAATGCAAGCACTGTGATTATCGATCCGATTCCAGTTGTGGCTCAGCGGCAGAATGGAAAAGATCGTATCGTCCACACTAAAAGGAGTATTGCCATAAAAGCCGACCTGGCTGACTCCCAGGGTGGAACTTAAAATATTTTTGTGGGTCAAGGGACATCCCTTTTGCTTGCCGGTGGTCCCGGAAGTATAGAGGATGGTACAGAGATCATCCTGCGTCAGAGACTGCCAGCGTTCTTTATAAGCATGGGGATTGCCGATCCGAAACGCCTGCCCCAAATCCCAGAGTTGCTGCATATTCATGACGTTTTTAATAGAACTTTGGTAGGTGGAATTCATCACTACGATATGTTTGACGGTGGGCAGTTTGTCCCAGACATTGAGGATCTTCTGCAACAGCACTTCGTCATGGACGCAAATGCAGCTGGTTTCGCTGTGGTTGGTGGTAAAAATGATGGTTTCACTGGAATCGTCAGGATAAATGGTATTGACGGAGCAACCGGCCGCCCGTCCCCCATAATCAACCCAGTCCCAGATCGGATTGGTCGGTGCCATGATCGAGATCCGATCCCCTTTTTGCAATCCCAGCGCCATAAATCCCTGGCCGAAATTTTCCACCCGCTCCGCCAATTCATTATAGGTCAAAGTCAGATAGCAGCTGCCGTTGGTGTACTTCTGCGCCGGTCGATGTCCGCAGTATTTGACGGTATTGTAAAACATGTGAACCGTACTGGGGACATCACGCATGAAATTGGCCAGCAGATCATTGCGAGGTCCGCTGTAAACATAGGATTCCGGTGCTTTCAAAACCATTCTTTCTCCCCCTATCATAATTATTACAAAATATAATAATTACTTATTTCCATGCATTACTTCCGAAATCCTTTAAATAAAAAGCGTTTTCATATTTGTCACCAGCAAACAAGAAAACGCTTTAGCGAGATATTCAGATATTTATTTTACGCAAGGCAAGAACCGTCCCCAACTTGCTCGGAGGGATCAGCCGATGCGGCGCTCGACGATGGCCATGGTGTCGGCCAGGAGAATCTCTCCTTCCCGGGTGATGCGGTCTATTTTATGGACAGCATCGGTTTTAACCGTTTCATCATCAATGGAGGGCAGATTGATTTTGATATTCAAAGCGGCGCTCTTTATCCCGGCAGAAGCCAGTTCGGCTCCTACACCGATATCGGAAATGGCATTTTTGTTGCCGTACAAGGCAATATCCTTCTGATGCCGCAGGATCTGCAGACATTTTTCCGCCGTCTGCAACGGCACCTCCAGGGCAAACAAACTAGCTTTTTGCATCTGCTCAGCTCGCAAGGACTTTTCCGCCTCATTTTCTTTAGGCAATTTCATGGCATCCATAAATTTCGTAAAGGCCTTGGTATCCTCATCGACCAAAACGGCCAGTTCCTGGTTTAAAGATTGGATGGCGGCAAAATCAGCCAGGATTTGTTTTTGAATATTTTCCTCCAACGCTTCCCAGGCTTTCTTGCCGAGAGTCAGATTGACCACCATCATGGTCAGGGCTGCGCCCAGCGTGCCGGCCAGCGCTGCCGCGCTTCCTCCGCCCGGGGCTGGAGCCTTGCTGCTCAAGACCTGGTTAAAATCACCAACACTCATGTCCAATAAACTGCTCATACATTTCCTCCCTCGTAGAATAAATGCTCATTATCTATGGCTAGCTTTCACTGGCAGCATTCAATTGATTGCTAAAAAACGCTCCTCTTTATGATACACCAGTTGGGTGTTATCCACCACCACACGGCCGTTTTTAATCACTTTGTCGACATGATTGATTCCATAATGGTAAACGATGTAATCCCAGTTGGGCGCATTTAGAATCAAAATATCGGCTTGCTTGCCTGTCTCCAGGCTGCCGATCCGGTCTGCCCGGTCGATGGCATGAGCAGCATTGAGGGTCATGGCCTGCAGAATTTCTGCCGGGGCCATATGCATGCCAAAACAAGCAAAAGTCATGATAGCCTGCAAGTTCTCGCAGGGCGAAGTGCCCGGGTTGTAATCACTGGCCAGGGCTACCCGTATGCCCATGTCGATCATTTTTCGAGCCTGAGCATATTTGCCCAGCATCAGGTAAAAGGACGTACCCGGCAGAAGCACAGCGGTTATGCCGGCTTGCTGCATGGCCTGCAAGCCTTCCGCTGAAGCCGCCAGTAAATGATCCGCCGAAACTGCCCCCAACTCCGCCGCCAGTTCTGCTCCCTGCAGCGGGATAATCTCATCGGCATGGAGCTTGGCTTTCAAGCCCATTTTTTGTCCTGCCTCCAGTAATAGCTTGGCCTGTTGGGGAGAAAATACTCCTTCTTCGCAGAAGACATCCATAAATTCCGCCAACCCGGCAGCAGCTATGTGAGGAATCGCCTCGTTCAACATCAAATCGATATACCCCTGGGGATTGTTTTTGTATTCCGGAGGAATCGCATGAGCTCCCATGTATGTACTGGCGATATCCACCGGGTGCTGTCTATTTAAATCTTGAACTACCTGCAGACATTTAACTTCGTGATCCAGATCCAATCCGTAACCGCTTTTGGCCTCCACCGACGTTGTGCCGTGCAGCAACATCTGATCGAGGCTGCGCCAGGCTTTTTGTTGTAATTCTGCATGGGTAGCTTGGCGGGTTGCGTTAACCGTACTGAGGATTCCGCCCCCGGCTTGGAGAATATCCAAATAGGAAGCCCCTTGGAGTTTTAAAGCCAGTTCTTTCTCTCTTGAGCCGCCGTGCACTAAATGGGTATGGGGATCGACCAATCCGGGTACCACCGTTTGTCCACGGGCATCAATGATTATAGTGTCCGGGCCGCATAGATTATCCGGGATATCGCCTGCCGCGACGGTCTGAATTTTATTACCCACAACCGCCACAAACCCGTCCATAACCAGGTCCAAATCCCCGGCACAAGGGTAGATTTGATGGGAGCGGATGATGAGATGGGCTGTCAAATCGATTCTGCCTCCTTTATTCCAGCATGCGCTGCTCGATAATCTGCTCCATTTTAAAGTCTTCCAGACGCAAATAGTAAACCGCCGCGTCAACCAGCGCTGCCATAGGTGACAAGCCGATGATCTCGCTGCCCACGATCTCTACACCATAACGGCGGGCTTCAAACCTGACTGTTTCAAATACCCGGTATAAGGCAGTCTTGGTGTAGTCAGTCATATTGATCGATACCTGGACGATACTTCTTTCCTTGAGCACGACTCCCATGGCCTTGCAATACCTGAATCCACCGGAGATGTGGCGGATATTGCGGGCAATCTGATTGGCAATATCCAGATTATCGGTATTTAGATTAATATTATAAGCAATCAGCGGCATCCTGGCACCTACTGCTGTTACCCCGGCAGTGGGGTGAATACTGGCCGGGCCGAAATCCGGTTGCCATTGCGGCAGTTGGAGTTTTTCGCTCATACCTTCAAATTCACCTTTGCGCACATTGGCCAGGTTCTCACGCGCCGGCTGGGTGGCGGCTTTTTCATATAAAAAGATAGGCAGGTCATAGCGGGCTGCCATTTCCTCAGCCGTTTCCCGCGCCAGAGTTACTGCTTCCTCCATGGTAAAATTCTGGATGGGGATGAAGGGAATCACATCGACCGCTCCCATGCGGGGATGTTCTCCCTTATGATGGCGGAGGTCAATTTCTTTCATTGCAATGCCGGTCGCCTCAAGCATGGCTTTTTTGACTTGCTGCGGTTCCCCCATGACAGTGACCACCGATCGATTATGATCGCGGTCAGAGCTGTAATCTAATAATTTTACCCCTTCTGTACTGATAAAAGGAGCGATGATCCGGGCTACTTTTTCCAGGTCGCTGCCTTCACTAAAATTGGGGACACATTCCACGAGTGTTGCCATCGATAATCCTCCTCGAAATTTTTCAATCCTTACATTGATTATGCATTGATTATGCTTTATCAAGTGCCTTGCGCACGGTCTCCTGGATCAATTCTTCATCAGGAATAAAAGGTATGGTAATATGTCCGGCGCCAGCGTATTCCTGATTGAATTCCCGGGAAACTTTGATGGAATTGGGATTGCGGGCCCAGGCACGCCGAGCTACTCCGCCCATCACATCCCACAACATGGCGGATTTGATGATTTCATCGATCCGTTCACTGCCATCCAGCACCAGTCCAAAACCTCCGTTGATGGCTTTGCCAATGCCGACACCGCCACCGTTGTGCAGCGCCACCATACTCATGCCCCGAGCAGCATTGCCGGCAAAACATTGGGTGGCCATATCGGCCATGACGTTGCTGCCGTCCTTGATGTTGGCCGTTTCCCGGAAAGGCGAATCGGTGCCGCTGACATCATGATGATCGCGTCCCAGCATGACCGGACCGATCTCACCGTTTCTCACCATGTCGTTAAATTTCAAGGCTATTCTTTTGCGTCCCTCCGCATCCTGGTAGAGAATACGGGCTTTGGTACCCACTACCAGTTGGTTCTTTTGCGCGTCTTTGATCCAGTTGTAATTATCGCGGTCCTGACCACGGCGGTTGGGATCAATGCAGGACATGGCGGCCTGATCGGTTTTCAGCAGATCCTCTTCCCGACCGGACAAACATACCCAGCGAAACGGCCCATATCCATAGTCAAACAGTTCCGGTCCCATGATGTCTTCCACATAGGACGGAAAGATAAAACCGTCTTTTTCATCGCTGCCGTTGCGGGATATTTCCTTGACACCGGCATCAAAGATGGCTTTCAGGAAAGAGTTACCGTAATCAAAGAAATAGGTTCCCCTATCGACCAGGGTTTTGATCAGCTGGAAATGGGTCTGCAGACTCTTGTCGACCTCGGCATGGAATCTATCCCGGTCGTGGGCCAGCATCTGGCTTCTCTGGGCAAAGGTAACTCCCTGCGGACAATAGCCCCCATTATACACTGCATGGCAGGATGTCTGGTCGGAGAGCAGATCAATATGGATTTGGTGATCGACCGCATATTGCAGCAGATCGATGATATTGCCATAGTAGGCAATCGATATGGATTGCTGTTTGTCCAAATACTCGCGGGCAATTTGAAAAGCTTCTTCTGTACTGGTGCAGATCATGCTGACCCAGCCCTGATCAAACCGACTCTTGATTCTGGATTCGTCCACTTCGGCAATGATTCCCACCCCGTTGGCGATTTCCACCGCTTTGGGCTGTGCTCCGCTCATGCCGCCCAATCCCGAGGAAACAAACAGTTTACCGCGCAGGTCACCATCAGCCGGAACACCCAGTTTCATACGTCCGGCGGTTAAAAGCGTATTAAAGGTACCGTGCACAATGCCTTGCGGGCCGATATACATCCACCCGCCCGCGGTCATTTGTCCGTAGTTGGCCACCCCCATGGCGGTAGCAATCTCCCAGTCCAGTTGGTTGTCAAACATGCCTACCATCAGAGCATTGGTGATAATGACCCGTGGTGCTTCCGGTTTAGAAGGAAATAATCCCAGTGGGTGGCCGGATTCCACCACCAGTGTCTGCTCCTGGGTCAATATCTCAAGATACCGCTTGATCAAGCGGTATTGCAGCCAGTTCTGACAGACCTGCCCGGTCTCGCCGTAGGTAACCAGTTCATAAGGGTATAGAGCAACTTCAAAATCCAGGTTGTTGTCAATCATTACTTGAAAGGCTTTGCCTTCGATGCAATTACCTTGGTAAGAATCTATGTCCCGTCCGTGAATATGACCCGCGGGACGATAACGATACGCATAAATGCGTCCATAGGTCAGTAATTCCTGCATGAATTCCGGGGCCAGCGTCGCATGCAACTCTTCCGGCACGTAACGCAGGGCATTTTTCAAAGCGGTTTCAGTTTGGCTGCGGGTTAAATTGAAACCCCGGGAGGGTGCTCGCCTGATACCCGGCATAAATTCCGGCATGGGCGGCAGTTCACGATCAAGCTTGATTTGCATGGCATTATATACGTCCTGGTTATTCATTTATTTCAGCACCTCCATTTTCAATTAACTTCAGCATTATTCCAACTTTATATTAAATCCTTTGCCCATCATCCAGTTGTTTACCTTTTCAATATCATAGGAAAAAATCCTGTCTTTGCTGATCGAAGGTGTTACTTTGCGAGCTTCATCATAGATGGCTCTGGTGATGGGAGCCATTTTATCAACGCCCCGGAAGTCCACCGCCTGCAGCGCACAGAATAATTCAATCGCCAGCACCTGGCGAACGTTTTGAATAATCTGATAGGCATGGCGGGAGGCAATCGTGCCCATGCTGACATGATCCTCCTGATTAGCCGAAGAAGGTATGGAATCGACACTGGCCGGATGCGCCAAAGTCTTATTTTCTGATACCAGTGAGGCTGCACAATACTGCAAAATCATGGCGCCGGACTGCAATCCCGGCTGTGGGCTTAAAAAGGCCGGCAAATCGTTTAAGCTGGGATTAATCAGTTGTTCGATGCGACGTTCGGAAATATTGGCCAATTCCGCCATGGCAATTTTGAGCAGATCCATGGCCAAAGCAATCGGCTGACCATGAAAATTGCCCCCGGAGATAATCTTGTCACTTTCGCAAAAAACCAGCGGATTGTCGGTGGCCGCATTAATTTCAATCTCCAGTTTGTCACGGACATAAGCCAGTGCCTGCCAGCTGGCCCCCAATACCTGAGGGATGCACCGCAGGGAATAGGCATCCTGAACCCGCAGCTCCGCCGCATGGGTGGTGAGCCGGCTGCCCTCCAGGATTTTTCTGATGCGACGGGCGACATCCACCTGTTCCTGGTAGCCCCGGGCTAGCTGCACTTCTTCATCAAAGGCATCGGTAATCCCTTGCAATCCCTCGATGCTGATGGCAGCTATGAATTCGGCCTGATAAGCCAGCCTTTCTGCTTCCAGATAGGCCAAAACACCCATGGCGGTCATAGCCTGGGTGCCGTTGATCAAAGCCAGACCTTCTTTGGCCTGCAGGGTGATGGGTTTAATTCCTTCTGCATTCAAGGCCTCGATGGCTGAACATATTTTGCCCCGATAGGCGACTTCCCCTTCCCCCAGCAGTGCCAGCGCCAGATGCGCCAGGGGGATTAAATCTCCACTCGCCCCCAGGGAACCTTGCTGAGGAATGACTGGATGGATACGGGCATTGAGCAATTTGACCAGCATCTCGATCAGTTCCCGGCGTACCCCGGAAAATCCTTTCAACAATGTATTGGCCCGCAGCAGCAGCATGGCCCGGCTGACCATTTCCGGAAACTTTTCTCCCACCCCGCAGGCATGGGAATGAATCAGGTTGAGCTGTAATTCCTCCACATATTCGCTTTTAATTAATACATCACTGAATTTGCCAAAGCCGGTGGTGATACCATAGACCAACTGTTCCTCCGCCACGATTCTTTCCACCACCGAGCGGCTGGCATCGACCTTCTCCAGACTTGCTTCCGCAATACTTATTTCTTCATAGCCATAGAGAACTCGTTCAACTTCTTTAATGGTCAGGGAGTTTCCGGTTAGTGTAATCAAGTAATCCGACCTCCTTTTTCATAGTAAAAAGGGGCATTATTAAAAAAGTCCATGACCTTCTTAATAAAGCCCCCTAAAAACTCAAACTATAGGCTCTACCTGGTAATAATTATATTTGATTTTGCCGATTACAGGTGATTGATGCCCAGCCCCACCACTTCATGCTCCAGTCCTTTGACCGGGGCACCGATCGTTCCGTAGAGCGCGACTGCAATCCATTCGCCTTCTTCCGGCGAGTCATAGGGGTTGCCGCGGATAATGGAAAACCGCAGTCCCACCGTCCGCAATACGGACCCGAGTTGTATCTGCCCGCGGGTCACGCCCTCGATGGCTTCCACAATGGCATGATAAAGGGCATGGATCTCGCGATAAACATCGGGATTGATGATCCCGTTTTTCTTGGCAGCGGTCTCAATCGCCGCCACCACCTTGTGGGCTTCCATGGCCCCGACTTTGCCTACACAACTGCGCCAACGAAGTTCTTCCCGAATCGTACCGTATCCCTGCTCTGGTTCCTGTTCAGATAAAACCAACAACAAGGCATTTTTACCAATCAGGTTTTTGGTCAGATGCGACATCCGGTCTCGCTTTCTAAATACTAAATACTACATTAAGTCTAGGTATTTAGACTCTTAATGTCAATAAGAACGGAAGCCCCGCAAGAAAGAAAAAACACTCAAGAACCTATCAAATAACTTGATTGGGGATGTTGGTTGAGATTTGGGTGTGACAACAACCCCGTCCCCTTGGTCTTATTATTTTTCTTTATTTTTCTTGCTCTGGTTGTTTGCTTTATGACTGTTATTCTTCTTGCTCTGACCGGGCGGATTTTTCTCCTTTATCTCTTCCTTTTCTAACTGCTCTAAGCGTTGTTCATCGTTCTTTTTTGATGCTTCGAATTTCTGATACTTGGGTTGAGTAATTAGCTTTTCCTGTTGATTGTTAATCACAGGAACGAAATTTGTTATTCCAGATGTCGATTTTTCAATGGCTGGGCTTTTTTTATTGGTTTTTGTCTCTTGCACATTTTTGTCAAGCTCGTTGCCGTTTCGGTTATCACTTTTTTCTTTATTTTTGTTGGTGTCTTTTGCTTTTATTTTGTTTTTATCTTTTATGTCATTTTTCTTATCGACTTTCTGCAGGCCTTTTTCCATTTCTTTCATAATATTCTTTTCCAGATTTTTATTTTTTTTGTCTTTGGCTGTCGCTTTTAAATTATGCCGGATTTCCTGGGAACTTGTATTTTCCTCCAGCATGGCTTGCCGGGATATTTTTTCCACGGCTACTTCTACCTTATTGTTTTTGATCTGTACTGATTCCATTAGCTGTTGGCCTTCTTCGCTTTTGGCCTCGACTGACACAACCCGGCCCCAGCGATTGACCCCCAGTTCCAGATCCGGTTCCAGCCGGGCATAGGCTTTGACCGAGTTATAGTCAATCCTGCCCGCCAAAATGGTCAGCAGTAAAACTGCAGCGATTGCATATTTGAGCATGGGAGTGAGGTTGTTTTCATACAGATCACCTGGTTCATAATATTTGCCTGCTGTGCGTACTTTCCTGTATTGGCCGCCGGGCAGTAAAATGATGGCATATTTACGATCAGCTTCAACCACTATTCCTTTATTAGTTTTCATCCGCCCGGCCTCCTTTCTTGGGTATTAGATAATCCTGCAACAAAGGGAAGTCATTAACAAAGATCAAGGTAGTCATAATGATATATTTTCTGTAACGATCGGCCAGTTTGCGATTGATCTGCCAATTTTCCTCCAGTTCCTTGAGTGGCAGGGATTTTTTACGTAACAGATGATCCAGCAGAGCATCATTTTCGGCAATAATCCTTGCGATCTGCTGGGCATTTTGCCTGGTCTTTGGCTGTTGGGGCGATACTCCGGGCAAATCCTGAAAAGAAATGTTGAATGGCTGCATTAATGCCTGCAGCGCGTCTATTTCCTGTTTCCTGGCAATCGAATCAATAATTTCTGCAAAAAAGGATTCGTCTGCTTCCTGCTCAAACTGGTCTTCTCCCCTGGAAAATAGTTTAAATGAAATAATACTTTGTCTTTGCTCTTTGCGTTTATAATCGATGACCCGATTTCTTATAACCTGTCCGATAAAAACCATCATCGTGCCTTTGGCCGGATCATACTTGTCCAGTGCCTCCAACATGGCCAGGCGTGCAATACTGGCTTCGTCATCATTTTCATAAATATATCTGCCGCAGGTTTTGGAACAAACTCGCAGACAAAATGGCATCAATTTTTCAAATATATCGTCAAGCGCTGCCGTCTGGCCGTTGCGATAATCCAGATATAATTGATAAATCCGGCTTTCGGCATCAACTGTAGAATGATGATTCATATAAATGCTCCTAGTAGAAACTCTGCTCTCATTGTAGCACAGCATCTGCGGGAGTTTTTTGTCTATTTACCAGGAGACTGTGCGCCTTCCCTAACTAGATGCAAGCTGGTTGACAGGGCAAAATAAAATGCCTGCTGCTTTACTATAAATACGTAATGCAGCAGGCAAAAACCGGGGTTAAATCTTTTAAGCCGGGGGAAAACATACATAAAAAGTACTGCCCTGCGGGCCTGTTTCAAATTCGATCCTGGCATTATAACGGGATGCGATCCCATAACAAACTGCCAGGCCAAGTCCCGTACCTCCTTCTTTGGTGCTGAAGAAAGGCGTTCCCAACTTTTCGAATATTTCCTTTTTAATTCCCACGCCCTGATCACGCACCGCCAAGATTACCTGTCCATTGGACATATAGGTAGATACAAATACAGCCTTGCCTTCCCCCATCGCTTCCAAAGCATTATTAATCAGGTTGAGGATTAATTGTCGTATTTCTTGTTCATCCAGAAGCAAATTGGGGATATCATTTAAATGAAGACTGATGGTTTTATCTTGCATCATGGCATTGGCCAACATAAGCGGATAAACATTGTTTAGAACGGTATTGATATTGATTGGTTTTATTTCCACCATTTTGTTTTTTGCCAAAGAAAGAAACTCTGTAATGATTGAATTGGCTCTATCCATCTCTTCGATCATCATATTGAATGACTCTAGCTCATCTGCATATTTTTCGACTTCCTTCAGTAACTGCAGGTAGCCTCGCACCGTGGTCATGGGATTGCGAATTTCATGGGCGATGCTGGCAGCCATTTCCCCCACCAGATTCAACTGGGCCAGACGTGTCATTTCATTTTCCATATGGCGACGTTCGGTTAAATCAATAAACTGACTGAGGATACAGATTTCGCCGTCCAACTCTATCCGTTCAGCTGAATATAGACCCAGTCTGATTTCACCATCTTCCCGGCGGAATCGCACCTCAAAATCCCTGACTGAACCGCCCTCCCCGATTACTTGCTTGACCTCATCACGTTGGGTAGAATCTACCCAAAATTTAATTTCAATTGAATTGCTGCACAGCAAAAATTCCTTGCTGTATCCCAACACCTGGCAAAATCGTTCGTTCACATTTAAGAAGCGTCCCTCTTCCAAAGTGGTAATGCTCATCGTGATGGGGCTAAAAGTAAAGGCTTTAAAAAAGCGTTGTTCGGACAGGATCAAATCCCGTTCCATCTTTTTGCGATCACTGATATCTTTAACTACACAAAGCAGGCAATCTTCACCATCTACCTTAATAATATCGGCAGAAGTCAAGGTAGTAACCATTTCATTGCTGCGATTGCGAAAGACAAACTCCAGATTACGTACACGTCCATTTTCCTGTAAATGCATTAAGAGTTTTTTCCGGTCAAAGGGAAACTGCCAAATATTCAAATCATAACTGGTATGGCCGATTACCTCTTCCCGTGAAAAACCGACAATATTGAGATAAGCTTCATTTACCTCCACATAACGAGCGTCTTTTAAAGAAGAAATGGTCATGATATCAGGACTGCAATGAAAAGCATTGGAAAACTTCTCCTCTGAAACACGCAATGCTTTTACTGTTGCAGAGTATTCCAATAAGTCGTTTGCTTTTTCTTTTTCCAGTTCAGCAATTTTGGTCTTAAGGTAATTGATTTCCTGCAATAGCTGCTCATTGGTTCTTGGTTCATTCAAGTGGAACACCCTCCATACAACATCAGGTCTAATGTCCCCAAAGCTGTTAACATTTACCTAAATTGTTATCGAAATTATTTTATCATATTAATTGTCGTGAATGAAGCGTTACCCTGCAATTCATATAGAAAACCGACCCTTTTATAAAAGGATCGGTTTTGCGCTTTGAATGAGTCTGGATTATTCCACCCAGCGAATCTTGTTTTTCAATTCGGGATCCACCCGGGGTGGCGCGGGAGGAAAAGCGACCGGATAACCAAGCGGAGTCACACAAACGATTTCCTTATTCTCAGGGATGTCAAGGACTTTCCGAATGGTCGCCTCATCCTGCAACGGGCCGGTCATCCAGCACGTACCCAAACCCAGTGCGCGGGCTGCCAGACATAGATTTTCCATGGCTGCGCTGGCACTTTCCAGGTGCATCTTGCGAACCCCATCATATTTGCTGGTCTCGCTGATCACTACGATCACGACCGGCGCACCGCCATAGGTTTTGGCATATTCAACAAAATTGCGGCGGCTCTCTTCATCTTCCCAGTCCTTGGAATAAGCCACCCCGATTACGCCGTAACTCTCACCCAGTTTTTCCTTGGCCGCACCGGTCACCACAATATAATCGACCTGTTGCAGGTTCTGGCCGGTGGGAGCATAACTGGCTGCCTCAATGATTTTAAGGATATCCTCCCGGCTGACCGGATCAGGTTTGTATTGGCGAACCGCCCGCCGATTAAAAACAACATCAAAAAATTCCATTGTTTCATCCCCTTTCCAAGAAACTTTAATGATTCTTTACTGTGGATTGTTTTTAGCTTTTTCCTGTTGGCGTAAAGCATTACGCATCGGTTTGCCGACCGAGGTGCGCGGCAATTCACTGATAAACTCAACATGGGTGGGAACTTTGTAGGGAGCCAAATACTGCCGGCAGTATTCTTTGACTTCATCTTCTGTCATAGTCTGTCCCGGTTTCAGAATAATAAATATTTTTGGTGTTTCCCCACGTTTTTGATCAGGAATACCAATGGCGCAGGCATCCAATACCTTGGGATGGGTGTACATGACTTCGTCGATCTCCCGGCAGAAGACATTAAAACCGCTGCACAGAATCATATCTTTTTTGCGGTCGACGATGGTAATGAAACCGTCATCGTCGATGGTAGCAATGTCACCGGTGTAGAGCCATCCGTCCCGCAGTACATTGGCTGTTTCCTCGGGATTATTCCAGTAGCCGCTCATGATCTGCGGGCCTTTGGCAATCAATTCGCCCGGTTCGCCATTGGGCATTTCTTTGGTTCCCTCTTCCAGGTCGACGATCTTGATATCCACATCCGGCCAGGGCAGTCCGACACTGCCGATCTTGCGCTTGGTGTAGAAAGGTGTGCAGGTCAGCACGTTGGAGGTTTCTGAAAGTCCGTAGCCCTCGGTGATGACTGCGCCGGACAGCTCTTCAAACTTGTTCAGTCCCTCGACGGCCAGTGGTGATGAACCGCAGATCATTCCTTTAATCGATTTGATCTTGGATTTGCCGATCTCAGGATGATTGTTCAATCCGTAGATCATGGCTGGTACAGCGGCGAAATAATTGGGTTCATGCTGGTTGATATTTTTCAGTAGATTGTCCGGTGTGGGGCCATTAACCACGACGATCGTCCCCCCGGCCACCATCATCATGTTTACACTAGTGTTAAAACCATAGATGTGATACAGGGGCATAGCTGCCATGGAAACGATTTCTTCCGAATTGGCAAAGGGAGGTTTAAACCACTCTACATCCTGGTAAGCCATGGCTTCCAAATTGGCATTGGTCAAAATGCATCCTTTTGATAATCCAGTCGTTCCGCCCGTATACTGGAGCATGGAAAGATCTTCGGCTTTGACTTCTATATCTGGTTCCTGGTCTTTTCCTTGGCGAACCAAGTCCTCATAATCATAAATATATTCAGCCGATTCAAGCTCAACTTTATTGGCTGATTGGATTACTACCAGCTTTTCTACACTGGTTTTACTGTTTTTAATGATATCAACTACTTTATTGGCAAACTGGGCCTCGGTAAATACGATCTTGGCCCCGCTGTCGCCGAACTGGTGGGTTAATTCAGGCACCGTATACATGGGATTGGTGGGTACTATAGCTGCACCCAGTTTCCAGCAAGCCTGCAGGCAGATAACATACTCCGGCAGGTTGGTGGTCATTAGGGCAATCCGGTCTCCTTTTACATACCCGAGAGAAATAATCGAACTGGCTAATTTGCAGGCAATGCTGTTGGCTTCCTTGTAGGTGAGCTGTTTATCTCCCCAGATCAGATAGGGCTTGTCCGGATTTTTCCCGACCCATTTGCTGAAATAATCCTTCATTGGCTTACCGGGGTAATCAATGCTGTGACGAACTCCTTCGTCGTAGAATGCATACCAACTTCTCTCCATTAAAAAACCTCCCATCCGTATTCTAGTAATAATTATATTATTTATTATAGGGAAATTAAATGAAGACGGTTCTTTAAATTATTCATGGAAGTTAGCGCCCAGCGTCAAGCGTGCCGGTCCTCTACCAGCCCCGGCTGCTGCCTCCGCCTCCGCCGGAACCACCGCCAAAGCTGCCTCCCCCGCCCCCGCCGAAGCCTCCGCCTCCCCGGCCACCGCCTCTGAACAATCCGCTCAGGATCATGCCCAGGATAAAACCGTTCAAAAATCGGTGATCGAGCCAGATCAGCAGAATTAATAGAAATATGCCCAGTATTTTAAGCCAGGTCGGGGTCGGTTCACCAGATTCTTCGGTCACTCCGGGAGTTGCCTGGTAATCCTGACTGGGGGCAAGGGTAATGTTGTATTCTTGAGCCACTTCCTGGACAACTGCCAGATAGCCGTTACGCAGGCCCAGATCATACTGTTCCTGCTTATAATAGGGCAGCATGTATTCATCCTGAATGCGTCCTGTCTTGCCGTCGGTCAGAATTCCCTCCAGCCCATATCCGACCTCGATTCTGGATTTGTGCTCGGAAGGGATCAGCAGAATCAATACCCCGTTGTTGAGTTGCTTATCCCCAATCCCCCATTCCCTCAGGATGGTCAGCGATACTTCTTCCAGCACCTGATCATTCAGGGTGTTCAGCGTCACGACCACCACCTGGGCTTTGGTCTGCGAGGCCAGATCCCGGCTGGTGCTAATGATCAGGGAGCGGGTCTCACTGCTCATTACCGAGGCCTGATCCAGTACGTAAAGATCCGCCGGCGGGGATGGAATATCGACCGCCCGGGAAGGCAGTGGCAGCATAAAAAACAACAGTAACAGGGAGAGCCAGCTCCCCCTGCACAGATATTTTAAAAGACGGTTTTTTCTATGGTTTTGATTGTTTGAAGGTATTATTGCTCTTATCATACGTAGCCCTGTGGGTTAGAATTTAACTTCTGGAACTTGATTGGCTGACTCGGCCGCTTTAAAGTATTCACGTTCATCAAAACCCAGCATGCCGGCCCAGACAACATTAGGGAAATTTTTTATTTTGGCATTGAATACCTGCACAGAATCATTGTAGTCTTTTCTGGCTACTGCCAGCCGATTTTCCGAACCGGCCAATTCATCCATCAACTGGCGAAAATTGGCGTCTGACTTAAGGTTGGGATAGTTTTCAACCACTACCAGCAAGCGCGACAGAGCCGAGTTCAGTTGATCATTGGCAGCTGCCTTGTCAGCTACGCTCCCGGCACCCATCAATCGGCTGCGTGAATCGGCAATATTGTTAAGAATACTTTGTTCCTGAGCGGCAAAGCCTTTTACGGTCGATACCAGATTGGGAATCAAATCCGCCCGGCGCTGCAGCTGATTTTCCACCTGACTCCAGTTGCCGTCTATCTTTTCATTCATATTAACCAGGTTGTTGTAACTGCCAACCCCGCTAAAAATCACCAATACTATTACGACCAGGGCAATAATCCAGCCTTTTTTCACGTTAACGCCTCCCCCAATTCAATCTTTTTTCATCATATCCGATTGTGTTGAATTGTCAATATGAACCCCTTACTTGTAAAAATGCCCCCAATTCAAATGAAATCAGGGGCACATTGATATTTTATTTTGTGCTTAATAACCCTAAAAAATGATGCATTATCCTGGCGGTCAAGCCCCAGATGATGCGATCTTCCCAGAAGTAAAACTGTTGGGGTATTTTGCCGGTGCGATAGGGATAACCCCTGCCGCCGGGGACCAGTTCATAAGGATAGTCTTCCGGCATCTGAATAGCAAGGTGCAGGACATATTTTAAAGGGTCCTGATCAACTAGATGTTGCAGGGGTACATAAAATATCTCTTCCACTTCACTGTGATTGAAAGAAATGTTTTGCGGATTATGGATGACCCCTACAAAAGGATAAACAATGGCATTAAACGGACTGACCATTATATCCAGCGGGGCAATCAGTTCAATATCAGCACTGGGAATCTTGAGTTCCTCACTTGTCTCGCGGATAGCTGCCTGGGCCGGGTTGGCGTCTATTTTATCGATGGCCCCGCCGGGGAAACAAATTTCTCCCGGCTGCACCTTTAAATCAGCTGCCCTTTTTTCAAATAAAACATATGGTTCGCCTTTCAGTTCCAGCAAAGGTATAAATACCGCTGAACGAAACGATTGATTCTCACCTAAGATGCCCGGTTGGCGCCGTTTTAAGAATTCCATATCGGGTAAAGCCATGACAATTTTTCCTCCGTATGATAAACCAAAGCCATTGCAAAATCTCTGATATGCGTCCTCGTAAGCAATATAATATGCATATGTCCCTAAAATTAAAATGAAATAACCTTGTTATCAGAATGTAATTGGCATGAGTCCTCAATTATCAGAACTTGCGCACTTTAAAATTACTTACCATGAGTACGGCCAGCAATAACATTAAGACTAAAATCAAATTACCAGGCAGCCAGGCAGCCAGCAATGAAAGGAGCGCTGCGAGGAAACCTGCCAAGGTGATGGGAATTCCCACAAAATAATCACTGATATTCAAAACATTGAAGCGGGCCAGCCGGAAGGCTCCGCAAACGATATAAAAGACCGCTGCAAAAATGCCCAGCGAATAGATATAGGGATCAAGAACCTGTGCATAAATCAGCAGTGCCGGCGCCACTCCAAAGGATACCAGGTCGCAGAGCGAATCAAGTTCTTTTCCCAACTGGGACATAATGTCCAACTTTCTGGCTACTTTTCCGTCCAGCCCATCCATGACTACGGCCAGTAATATAAAAACAGCTGCAGTAGTAAACTCTCCATGCATGGTGTAGATAAGCGACAATGATCCGAAAATGATATTCAACAATGTGATCGTATTGGCATAGCTTTTATTAATAAAGTTCAGCAATATCCGTTTCCCCTCCCTTCACCTTATCACCAGCCTTGACTTTTATCACCGCGTCAGTCGGCAGGTACAATTCTGTGCAGGATCCGAAACGAATCAGACCAAAACGCTCTCCCCTTTTTAAAAGGTCTCCGGGGGCTGCCCAACAGACCAGGCGCCGGGCTACCAGGCCGGTGATCTGTACCACCAATATTTTCTGGTCATTGGACTCGAAGCCCAGATAATTGCGTACATTTTGATCAGAGGCTTCCGGTTTATAGGCAGCCAGGTATTTGCTGCCGGTTTTCTGCAGCCAAACCAGTTTTCCATCTACCGGGCTGCGATTGATATGGACATTAAACAAACTGAGGAAGATCCTTACCCGTATCGCTCTGCCATGGATAAAACGATCTTCCGTGACTTCTTCGATATCCATTATCTTTCCGTCAGCCGGTGAGGTGACGATTTTCTCTCCTTCATTGGCAATACGTTCAGGATTGCGGAAAAAATAAGCACAAAATAAAGCCAGTATAATCGCCGGCAGCGCTCCCCTGTATCCGGTAAAGTAATACAGCGCCACTGCTGCACCGGCAAAGAAGGCAATGAATATCCAGCCCTCGCGGGCAACCATTTCTTTATGATCCATGAACTATCTCCATCCCTATGTTTCAATTATTAGTATGAGCAAACTATATGTGAATGTAACATTCTCCTTTCAATTCTACTTTAAAAATGCAAATTTGTCGCTCATCTTTATTGAACCACTAATTTTCGCACCGTTTTTTTCCTGATTGGATCGTAAATAAAAATAATCTTTATCAAATCGGGTTGGTATTCTGCCGTCTGCGGGTCATAACGGAAATATTCCAGATGCATATTTTTCCTTATCTCCCGATTGCTTTGCTCGCGTCGGTCAACCAGATAACAAGCGCGGAATTCTTCGTCCTTGATAAAATCATATAACTCCTGGTTCACATGATCCGGATTGAAAGAAGTCAAACATGGCGGCAGACGATGGCGATTATTGATGAGATAGTCATATTTCAGCAATTCGTTGAGGATCTCCAGGTGCTCCCCATGATAATCGCGCACAAACTCGAGCAGGTATTGATAATACTGTTCCTTTTTATGACCCTTGGCAAAGAGATCTCGGGACTGCCAGCAGGCAGCCAGTTTTTCGAAAAATTGAAAAGCTTCATTTGCATATATCTTACTGATAGTATATGTAATACTTTTGGTCATGTCATTGGAATTATGATATTTTTCCAGCAAATCCTCGATCTGCTGTAGTTTGATCATCTCCGCATAATTCATATACTGGTTGGTCAGTACCCGGTAGGGCGGCAAGGTTTGAAATTGATATCCATATTCGCCCGCCATTTTACGAATCGCCGCGCCTTTTAACATTTTCAGAAATCCGAGCTGCAGCACGTCGGGCTGCAGCTGATAGACGTCATTAAAAGAATTGGCAAAATCCAAATAAGTTTCTAAGGGCAATCCGGCGATCAAATCTAAATGGATATGAAAATTCTGATAGGATGTAAGTCGGGCTATTTTTTCCCGGGCTTTGCTCCATTGTGATTTTCGGCTGATCGCCTGCAGGGCAGGCTCAAAGGTAGATTGTATACCGATTTCCAGGTTAAACTTTCCGGCCGGTATAGTTGCCAGGAAATCCATCATGCGCTCTGACAGCGTAGATGCTTCTATTTCGAAATGAAATTGGGTGCGGGTCTCCAACTCTATGATGCAGCGCATGATCTCGATGGCTCGTTCTTCATGACAATTGAAGGTACGGTCAACTAATTTTATCTCTCTGACTCCCTGCCTGGCTAGAAACGCCAGATCCTCTTTCACTCTGGGCAAGGAAAAAAACCTGACCCCGTGCTGGGTGGAGGAAAGGCAGTAACTGCAATGATAGGGACAGCCCCGGGAGGTTTCGTAGTAAACGATTTTGTCCTGAAAGTACTGCATATCAGCGGGATAAGGAAAGGGTATGCTGTCCAGTTCATCAATCAAAGGCCGATCGGGATTCTGAATAATTTCATCATTGCAGCGATAGCTAATCCCCTCGATCTGACTCACTGATTGCTCATTTATCAGAGCCAGCAACAACTCTCTTAGGGTCTCTTCCCCTTCCCCCCGCACGATATAATCAACTGCAGGATGGTCGCTAAGCTGTTGCGCCGCATCATAGGATACCTCCGGGCCTCCCAGAATAATGATGGTTCGGGGGGCTACTTTCTTGTAATCCGCGATGAGCTCCAAAATGGGTCTAATATTCCAAATGTAACAAGAAAAACATAAAACTTGTGGATTTTGCAGATGAATGGCCGTCATAATATCAAGCATTGATTCGTTGATGGTAAATTCCTTTATCTCCAGTGACAGTCCTCCGTGCACCCGGCAATAAGCCTGCAGATAAAGAAGCGCCAGCGAACTGTGGATGTATTTGGCATTCAGTGTTGACAACAAAATCGAATTCAACCCGGTTTCCTTCTTCCCCTACGATTACTCCTCACCTACCACCCGGACTTCAGGCTGCAGGTCAATACCATATTTTTCCCGAACCCGCTTTTGCACGATGGCAATCAGGGTGAGAACGTCTTCGGCTGTGGCACCGCCGCGGTTGACGATAAACCCGGCATGTTTGTCAGAGATTTGGGCTTTACCGTACGGATAGCCTTTCAAGCCCAGTTCTTCAAGCATGGGCCCTACATAATAACCGTCCGGCCGTTTGAAAGTGCTGCCTGCACTGGGCATTTCCAAAGGTTGTTTGGCGGCTCGCTGACGAGCAAATTCCTGCATGCGGGTATTGATTTCCGGCTGGTCGCCGGGCGCAAGTTGCAACCGTGCGTTTAATACATAGTGACTGCTGTTCTGCAAAACACTGCCCCGGTAGGAATAATTCAGTTCGTCCTTGCTAAACAGTCGAATATCTCCCTTTTCATCAATAGTTTGGACTTCCACAACCACATCACTCATTTCCCCGCCATAAGCACCAGCATTCATGACCACTGCTCCGCCCAGGCTGCCGGGAATGCCTTCAGCAAATTCCAGACCTTGCAGAGACGCAGCTGCCGCATAGCGAGCCAGTTCATACAGACCGATGCCTGCCTGGGCATGGATTTGCCCGTTTTCAAGCTGTAATTCTTGGAAATTATCCGCCAGTTTCATGACGACTCCGCGCAAACCTTTGTCCCGTACCAGCAAATTACTGCCTCGACCAATCACCAATAGAGGGATTGTGTTTCGATCGCAAAAGGTTAGCACGCATTTAACTTGCTCAATGCTGCGGGGCAATACCAGCAGATCAGCCGGCCCGCCGATATGAAAGCTGGTATGGTATTGCATGGGTTCATTTTCTTTGATGATTTCAGCCGGAAGCTGACGGCGCAATTCTTCAAACATAAAAAGCTCCTTTGCCAAGATGTTTGCGGCAGATTTTCAGTCTGCACAACGCAAATTCAAATGGAAGATGTCCCTTACTAAATTTTTATGGAAATTCCCACATTTTATTCGCTTCGGTTTAATTTAACCGCTATTTTGGGAGCTTCCGGCATGACAATGACCCGGGCTTGTTTCCCGTGACGCCGGAAGGCATGTTGCAAGGCTTCTTCTATCGAGTGTACCGGCTTCAGGAACAGTCCTTCGGTCTGCTGGTCAGTCAGCGAACTTAGCAACAGGATCTCCGCCTGTTGCAGAATCCGGCAGATGGCAAAAGCCTTGTGCCCACCCAGCTCAAATTGGCGATTGAACCGATCCATAATATCCTGTGGACAGGAGGCGGCATTGACCCAATCGGCAAAGTTCTCTTCTCCCAAGCCTTCTTCGCATGCGGCCGCCAGGATGATTGTGCCGCCTGGTTTGACCGCCAAAACGGCTGCGTCCATGGCTTTTTGCGCCTGATACATGTTGATATCCTTGGGATAACCTCCGCAGCTGGCAATCACAATATCGGCGGGAACATCTATTTTCAGCACGTTCATCTGCTCAGCATATTGCACTGCCTTGAGCCAGGCCTCTTCTACATCCCCGCTGGCGCAAAAAGCAATCTCATGATGGCTGTGCAAAACCACATTGACGATAAAGTCGACCGCGGCTCTGCGGGCAGCCTCCAACATCAGATCACTGACCGGATTGTTTTCATAATTACCCAGACAAGCCCGGGGATCATTCATCATTTTATGATTGGCTTCGATGGCTGCACGGGCGGCTACGCCGGGCAGAATGGATTTTCTCCCCCCAGAATAACCGGCAAAATAATGCAGCCCCACCACGCCGGTGGTAATCAGCAGGTCGGCTTCGGCTGCCAGGCGGTTGATGATCAATTCCATGCCATTGGACAGGAATCCCAAAGACTTGAGATTTTGGTCGCAGTCATGATTGATGATGCGGTATTTACGGCAGATCTCCGCGCCAAAAATCGTCAGGTTGTCTTCCTCGGTATGGGCACGATGAATCCCGGTGGCGATCACCAGGGTGACTTCTTTAGCGGGAATACCAGCCTGTTCGATTTCTCTCAGCAACGGCGGCAATATCAATTCATAGGGCGTAGGCCGGGTAATATCGTTGACTACGATGACCGCGTTGCAGGCCCCTTTGGCAGCGATAATTTCCTGTAGAGGAGGGCTGGCCACGGGATGAGCCAGCGAATCTTCCACCATCTCCATTCCGCCGCTTATGGTTTGCAAATGACGGGGCTGCAAGACAGCCGCCAGATTCTTTTCATCGATCTGCAGTTCTATATGGCCGCGCCCATAGGCTAATTTGATCACGATTTCATTCCTGCCCGTTTCAATATTTTCATCTATTATACCTCATGAGTTCATTTATATCATAATCTATGCGCAAGTCGCGCCGCCTTACCCCCGGCGCTACCTTACTGGTGTTCTAGCCCGAAGGGTTAGAACACATGTGTAGTACTCGAAGGGTGCGCCACTAAAACATAAACCTCTGCGGTTGGTTTTTTACGCAAGTTGGGGACAGTTATTGACTTTCTATAATACTTTGCCTTGGAACCGGCATGTATACAAACTTTACATATAAGGATATTTTGCCGATTATGATATAATATCGTAGTAATAAAACAAGTCGTTAATCAAGCTTTTAAGGAGTGAAACTATGGATTCCGCAGCGATCAGAATAGAACTGGTGAAATTGCTGGGTAAAGATAAGGTTTTAACTGAACCACTGGACTTGATGTATTATTCCTACGACAGCTCTTTTTTAACCCAGATGGAACCTGCCGATCCCTTTGCAGTGGTTTTTCCCAAAAGTACCGCCGATGTCCAGCAGGTGATGCGTTTTGCCTATGAAAATAACGTCAATGTCATTCCTCGTGGAGCCGGCACCGGTGAAACCGGGGGCTGCATTGCCACCGAAGGCGGAATTGTTTTGGATCTTTCCACCTGGGATGAGATTGTGGAAATCGATGCCAAGAATATGCAGGTCATTGTAAGACCGGGTGTAATCCATGCCAAATTGAACGAGGAACTGGAGAAATCCAATCTTTTCTTCCCGCCTGATCCCGGCAGCAGTCAAATGTGTACGGTGGGCGGGATGGTGGCCAACAATGCCAGCGGCTTACGGGCAGTCAAATACGGCACCACAGAACAATATATTCTAGGTCTGGAAGTGGTTACCCCCGTCGGTGACATCATTTACACCGGGGGTATGAAAGCCCGCTGTATCAAGAATGTATCGGGACTGAATCTGACCAAACTGATGATTGGTTCGGAAGGGGTGCTGGGGATCGTCACCCAGATCCGTCTGCGGGTCTGGCCCAAACCAAAGGCGCGCGGCATTGCGATGGCTGTGTTTGACAACCTGGACGATGCCCCGGCTACGGTACTGGATATTTACCGGGGCGGCCTGCTGCCCTCCGGAATAGAGATATTGGACAGCTCGGCTATCAAAGCGGTTAATGAATTCAAGCCGGAAATCAATCTGCCTGCATGTGAAGCC
The DNA here is from genome assembly GCA_964483565.1 of uncultured Syntrophomonas sp. GTDB lineage: Bacteria > Bacillota > Syntrophomonadia > Syntrophomonadales > Syntrophomonadaceae > Syntrophomonas_B. Next base: position 24,991 of record CAZACF010000008.1, read on the forward strand.
ATTCTGCTCTTTGAAGTAGACGGCAATCTGCCCAGCGTGGAATACGAGGGTGAACAGATCAAGGAAATCGCCGGGCGGAGAGCCCGGTTGGTGGAATGGTCGACCGACAAAAAACGTATGGCCCAATTATGGGAAGGCCGCAGCGTAACCGCTTCTGCCGCTTCCCGGGTCAGAGCCGACGGCACCCGGATATTTGCCGGCGAAGACATCAGCGTGCCCCTGGCCAAAGTGGCAGATACCTTGAGAGCCATTCGCCAGTTAGCTGACAAACATGGTATTCAGGTGGTCAACTACGGGCATATTGGCGACGGCAATGTCCATACCGCCCCGGTGATCAACCCCGAAGTTCCGGAAGAAGTAGAAAGAGTGCTCAAGCTGGTCGATGAGATTCACCTACTGGCGATTGAAATGAACGGGTCTACCACCGGCGAACACGGCGTCGGCGCGGTACGCCGCAAATACGCAGAACTGGAGCACGGCCAGGCCATTGAATATATGAAAAGAATTAAAGACGCCTTCGACCCCAAAGGCATCATGAATCCAGGGAAACTATTTTAACTAACTATGCGCAGAGGTCTATGTACGACCTTCCCCAGTGCACAACCATACGCAGAGGTTTATGTTTTAGTGGCGCACCCTTCGAGTACTACACATGTGTTCTAACCCTTCGGGCTAAGAACACCAGTAAGGTAGCGCCGGAGGTAAGGCGACAGCCGTGCGAAAGAACATAACGACGCCAAGAAAACTTACAATTTAGTAGAGATATACATTACCCAAAAACGAGACTCACGAAATCGTATAAAGACTCCAAAGTCACAAATGAGCACCGATAACTGCAAACCTGGCCAGTCAAAAGACCGGCCCCAAGCGGAACTAATGCATAAACCTCAGACTGAGCATACAGTTATAGCTAAAAAACGCAAGCAAGAACCGTCCCCAACTTGCTTAATAGATAAAATACACAAGCAAGAACCGTCCCGACTTGCGTGACTAATGAGGCTTGTTACCTCCTCCAGGAAGGAAGAATATCAATGGAATTTAAAGAATTGCCCCCTGTAAAAGAACAAATCATGAAATGTGTTCGCTGCGGAAAGTGCCGCAGTGTTTGCCCTACCTTTGCTGAAATCGGTAATGAAACCGCCGCACCGCGCGGTCACGTCTTCATGGTCGGCATGCTGCGCAATGGTGTGGTACAACCTTCCCAGGAAGTGTATGACCGACTCGGCAACTGCCTGATGTGCGAATCCTGTTCAGTGGCCTGCCCGTCCGGTATCGATATTCACGAACTAAACGCCGCTGCGCGTTCCTATATTTATGAAAAAAACCCTTCACTAGGCAAAGAACTCATTTTTGACACCATGTGGACCCATCCCGCCATGCTGAAAACCTCAGTGCGTTTCATGTGGCTGGCCCAAAAAACCGGCTTACAAAAGCTGGGTCGCAGTCTGGGAATCACCAAATTATTGCCGGGCGATTTGCCCAAGGCAGAGAAAATTTTGACTTCCGTACCCTATTTCCCGGCCCGCAGTGAACTGGACGAGGTCAATCCGGCCCGTGGAGAGAAACGTTATACCGTCGGATATTTCCTGGGCTGCGCCACCAACCTGTTCAACCCCGAAGTGGCCAAAGCCACCGTGGACGTGTTGACCCGAAACGGCTGCGAAGTTATTATTCCGCCCGACACCAAGTGCTGCGGGCTGCCCCAGATCGCCAACGGCAAAATGGAAACCGCCCGGGAACTGGCGGCCCATAACGTGAAAATCTTCAATTCCTTTGATTTTGATTATATCGTGACCGATTGCGCCTCTTGTTCATCAGCGCTGTCTCATAAAAACATGGAATTTTTATTAGGCGGGTTAAAAATTGAAGACCAGGCCTTTGCCTTTTCAGAAAAGGTTATGGATCTGACCAAATTCCTGATCGATGTATTGGATGTACAGCCACCGGCCAATGATAAGGCCAAAACTATCAAAGTCACCTACCATGATCCCTGTCATCTGGCCAACGCCCAGGGCATCAAGGAACAGCCGCGCGAATTGCTGCGCCGCATCCCCGGAGTGGAACTGGTAGAAATGAAAGAGGCCAACCGCTGCTGCGGCGGATCAGGCACATATAGCTTGACGCACTATGATATCTCCATGAAAATACTGGATCGAAAAATGGACCATGCTATGCTTACCGGGGCCAGCAAGATTGCCACCTGTTGCCCCAGCTGCACCATGCAACTGCGCTATGGAGCGCAGCGCAGCAAATGGCAGGCAGAGGTCGTTCATCCGGTGGTGCTGCTGAGTCAGAGTTACCGGCGGGCCAAAGCTTTACCAACACAGGAAAGTAAATGATGAACAACAAAACACTCAATAAAAGAATATTTCGTGACGTGCGCCGGGCCAACCTGAAGTATAAGATGGTGGAAAACGGTGATCGTATCGCTGTGGGTTTATCGGGCGGGAAGGACAGTACCGCCCTGCTCTATTTTCTATGCATGCTGCAGAAATATACCCCGCTGGACTTCACCCTGGTGCCGATATATTTGGATTTGAGCTTTGATAATGACTACCGCCCCCTGCAGCAAGTCTGCGATAATCTGCAACTCCCCTTGTTGGTTGAGGAAACCAATATAGGTACAGTCGTATTTGACATCCGTCAGGAGAAGAACCCCTGCTCGCTATGCTCAAATCTTCGCCGCGGAGCACTCAACCGGGCCGCCAAAAAACAGAATTGCAATAAAGTAGCCCTGGGACACCATGCCGATGATGCCATCGATACCCTGTTTATGTCAATGATTTTTGAAGGACGTTATCACCTTTTTAAACCCGTCACCTATCTGGACCGGATCGATATTACGGTGATAAGGCCCATGATTCTGGTAGCCGAGCAAGACATCAAACGTTTCTGTGCAGCGCTTGATTTCACTCCCGTGAAAAACCTCTGCCCGGCGGACGGCTTTACCAAACGTGAAGAAATCAAAACCATCGTGGCCGAGATCGAATCCCGCTACCCCGGAGCCAGACAGCGCATCCTCACCAGCATCCAAAACGCTGACCCCAACAGCTTCTGGTGAGCGGGGACGGTCCTTATTGTCACCTTTTTCATTGTCAACTGACCCTAAAATCCAACCACTGTCGCTTTCTCACCAGAATTATTTCATCTTAATTCATGGCTTCAATTCCACCATTACCAGTTCGGGGGGATTAAAAACCCTTGGCAGCCTGCTCCTGCTCATTCCACGACTGACAATTAGGGTGGTCGTGCCCAGTTGATAGCGTCCACCCGCATAATGGGGAAAGAATCCTTGATTGGGTGCGATAAGGCCGTTCAGCAATCCTGGGATTCTCACCTGTCCTCCATGAGAATGGCCGGCAAGGATCAGATTAAATCCGCTGACTCGATATTGCTTCACCATTTCCGGACGATGGCTCAGCAGAATGGTGTATTCTCTCCCATTGGCGGTTGCTGCCTGGCAGGTTTCAAACTGTTCCTTCCAGCCTTGGCGTACATTTCCTTCCACGTATGGACTGTCTAAAAAACCTTCCGGATCATCCACGCCGCCCAATTGTATTTTCTGCTGCTTGATGGTGATGCTTTTGGTCTCTCCGGCTAGAACCGTAA
>CAZACF010000009.1:0-6279 GCA_964483565.1 uncultured Syntrophomonas sp.
CCGTACCGGAGTAAAGGACATCACTGCCCAGATTGGAGCCGTGATTGATCCCGGAGACAACCAGATCGATTTTTTCCTCTATCAAACGAGCCAGGGCGATTTTGACACAATCTACCGGTGTGCCGCCTACAATCCAGGCTTGTTTGACACCCGGAAAAGTGGTTTTAACTACTTTTATTGGTTCAAATACTGTGATGGAATGGCCCGTTCCGCTGCGTTCACGATCTGGCGCTACCAGATATAACTCGGCGATTTGACTTAGTTCCTGCACCAGGGTTTGGATACCGTGAGCATGAATACCGTCATCATTGGTAATCAATATTTTCATTCGAAGCTAACTCCTCGTTCCAACAGTTTGATTTCTTTTACCGGCCAATAAATAACGAAGGCTTTACCCTTGATGCGGTCCTGGCTCATCCAGGCGTTCCACATGTGACTGTCAAAACTGTGATTGCGATTGTCTCCCAAGACCAGCAGACTGCCCTCGGGTACCGTCACTGGGCCATAGGTATAATTGAGCGGTTCGTTCAGATACGGTTCGGCCAGCGGCTTTCCATCTATGTAAACCTGATTGTTTTTCATTTCGACTGTTTCCCCCGGCAGACCAATAACTCTTTTTATATAGTCATCTTTGGACTGCAAAATATCTGGGGGAGCAAAAACGATTACATCACCGCGCTGGGGCTGCTTAAAATAATAAATAAATTTGTTGACCATGACCCGATCCCCTACCTTTAAGGTGGGCAGCATGGATTCGGAAGGGATAATGCGACCTTCGATGACCAAGGTTCTTAAAATCATGGCCAGAATAAAAGCAATAATAACTATGCTCAACGTTTCCTTGATGAATTCTTTTAGTTCTTTGTTCAATCAGTACACTCCAATACTATTTTTCCACAGTGTCAGCCAATAATCAAAATGCGAGCTTGGTTTGTTCTAAAATTCATATATTTTTATGATCATTTGTCCAACTTGCTTGTCTTTGCTCAAACCAAACAAGATTTTCTTGTCCTTGAGGCTTTTGTTTAAAAAATCAATCACATAAACCAGTTCATCATGAGCGGAAAATTTCTTACAAGCGATAAGCTCCAGTCTGCCTGGATCCTTCTGCTCCTCCTGCAAATTTGAATCCCCTTTCATTCATACTTTTTCTATTTTACGGTCTGGAAACCTGCTTTACAAGTAGTTGCCAATATTGATCTGCGTATGGTCATACACTGCGCACCTTGCAGCGAGCTTCGTAGATATGTTCAAGTTCCCGCTTGTACTTCAGCATGATTGTACTCGCAAAGGCATTTATATCGTTGATTCCCAATTCGGTCAGGCCGACTGTTTTGACCGGCGTACCTTCCGTTCTGATGTTCAAGCCGATATGAATCAATGATGACAAACTGGAAACAGTAGCCACCGAGACGGAAAGTTTGGCTTTATTAAAATAAAGATCATCGCCCATGCGATAAACATTCACTTCAAATTGACTCAATTCTTCCTTGATCAGGGTCATAAACAGCCATTGCCGGTATATGGCCAACTCCAGATTGGGGTTAAAGTGTTCGATGAGGAAGTTGAGCATCAACGGGGAGTAGATCGATTCTTTCCTGCTTACATCGATCAAATCAATCATCTTGTCCAGTTCAACCTTTACCTCACCGGTAAAAGCCACCGCAGCATCCCCGGCCAGGCCAAAATTTTCATATATCCAATGAGATTTCATTTGCGTACCGTCATATGAGATAGACCGGTCACTTACTAATGTTCTGATCATGGAATTAACCTCACTTTCTTAAATATCAGGATGAATCAGATATATTATAAATATTACCACTTTGTAGGTGATTATAAAAATGGCTGCAGAAAAAGAATAAAATCTTTGCAATGTTAGGCTAGGAAGTCATTGAAGATCATCTGTTCCCATCTAAGCCAATCACCTCTTCGGTATGGAAAAGATAGAGATAGCTTTCTTTTACTTTCTTATGCAAAATCGATTCAAGTGCTTGCCTGTACATATTGATCTGAATGCTGTATTGATTGATCAGCGCAGTGCGGTTCTGCGTACTAATATAATCGGTTTTGTAGTCGACCAGGACCAGATCATCCTCTTCAACGAAGTAAAGGTCGATGACTCCTTGAATGAGTAACTCTTCATCGCTGGCGCCGATGTCCTCCAGCACACTGTCAGCTTTACAGACCAGATTAAAAGGAACTTCCCGATAAACATGAGAAGAATGCAACATTCGTTGTCCCAGATCGGAATGAAAAAAGCGCGCGATTTTTTCGATTTGAACGGCCGCTGTTTCTCCTGCCGTCAACAAATCCTGGGCATGCATCTCCTGTAATTGTATTTCGATTTCATCTAGGCTGCCGACCCTGGCAAGGTCAAGATGCTGCATAACAAAATGCATGATGGTCCCCTTTTCAGCCCCGCTGAGGCGGCCGGTTGATTGGCCCGACTGGTTGACGATAAAATCAGGTCCGGGTAATAGTTGGGGTGGAGCAGGCAGATGGAGCGGCCAATGGTCAGTTTGGCTTTTTTTAATACTGCTGACGGATAGCTTGGAAGGAATGTTCTCAGCCTCGCGGTGTGGATATTCCCAGTTCAGTCGCTGGTTGATCAGGGCTGCTTGCGGTGAAGCAGTTTCATGATGGAAATCCAGCAGCAGATGGTGAATGGTAGTGTGATGCAATTGGGTCTCGCGATAGGAGGCAGAAAGTTTTGCCGGGCTTGCAATACTTATGTGCCAACAGGAGTCATCGGAAAGAAGAGGGAGCGGCTCGAATTGATCCTCCAACAAATCGCGCAGGATCTGGCCATCCGGATGACGGAGCAATGCCGGACCGACCCAATCCATAACGTTGCGGGCTTTACCAAGGCCATGGGGGGTTAACGATCGGCTCCATTTTTCGGCCAATGCAGGCAGGTTCTTCAATGATCCCAGCAGAATCAGTTTGTTGATTGCCCGGGTACAACCTACATAAAGAATACGCATCTCTTCCGAAAGGTTTTCCTGTTTCAGTTTATTCTGGATGGCCATGCGGGGCAGGCTGTTGCTTTTTACGCGGGCTTGCGGATCAACAAAGATTGGACCGATGCCCAGATCCTTGTGAAACATCACCGCAGCATTGGAATCACTGAAATTAAATTGTTTGCCTAGTCCGGCCAAGATGACTACCGGAAATTCCAAGCCTTTGCTTTTATGTATGCTCATGATTCGTACCACATTGTCCTCTTCTCCAAAGATCCTGGCATTGCCCATATCGCCTCCCCGATCCGATTGGAGCGAGTCAATAAAATTGATAAAATTGTACAGCCCCTTGAGGGTACTGGCCTGGAACTGACGTGCACGATCCAGCAAAATCCGCAGATTGGCCTGCCGCTGAATCCCCCCGGGCATGGCGCCGACAAAATAGTAATAATCAGTCTCCAGCATGATTTCCCAGATCAGTTGATCGATCGGTAGGAAACGAGCTTTATTTTTCCAGGCAATTAACTGCTGCCAAAAAACTGCCAAGCGATGGCTAAGATCATCATAATTATTTTCCATGTATTCTTCTGCTGCCTGATACATAAAAGCAGCCTGGCTGGGCAGACGGATATCAATCAAGTCCTGTACGGAAAACTTTCCGAGGGGAGAGCGCAGCACGCTGAGCAGCGGGATATCTTGTTTTTTGTTGTCAATAATGCGCAGCAGATTTAAAAACATTTCTATTTCCAGGCTTGCAAAATAGCCGCTGTTGACATCTGCATAAACGGGTATGCCCTGCTCTGACAGGACATCCAAATATGTATCAGCTCTGTTTTTGGTAGAGCGCATCAGTACGACAATATCTCTGTATTGCAAAGCACGGATGCAATTTTGCCGGGGATCGTAAATATTCTGACCAATCAGTTGCTTGATCCGTCGCGCAGTCAAGCCGGCTTCAATCTCAACATCAGTAAGATCCTCGCTGTCTTCATCAAGCTCCAGTAAAGAAGGGTCTTTCTCGATCAGATTGATTTCAATGCGGGCGTCTTCGCAATCTTGCATATTGCTGCCGTAATATAGATGGGCAGGTAAATCATAATCAATTTCCCCTAATTGCTCCGACATAATGTTGCGGAAAAGATAGTTGACTCCGTCCAGGATTTGCTTACGGCTGCGAAAATTTTTGCCCAGGTCGATGCGACGATTCAAGGCGGAGGAGTCGGCGGCAAAGGTCTGATATTTGGCGATGAACAAAGTCGGATCAGCCAGTCGGAAACGATAGATGCTTTGTTTAACATCGCCCACCATAAATAGGTTGTATTCTCTCTTGACATAATTCAGCAGGGTCTCCTGCACCAGATTGCTGTCCTGATATTCATCTACAAAAATAAAATGATATTTTTCCCGATAGGTGCGGGCGGTTTCTGGATCTTGCAGGACTTGCAGGGCAAAATGCTCCAGATCATCAAAATCGAGAATGCCTTTGTCTGCTTTTTTCTCTTGATAGCGGCCGACAAAATTGCCGACAAGTTCGAACAGGGCTTGCATAGCGGGGTACATATGGTGCAGTTCTTCAACATATTGGGATATGCTTTTGTTGAGGAGTGGTGCCAGTACATCTTGAATGTATTTTTTACCTTCATTGCGAAGTTCCTTGATTCTTTCCTGCAAATGGGCATCACAGCCCCGCGCTGCTCTTCCCAGACGTGTAAAGTGGATGCTCTGCATTTGTTCAACAAGTTTGGGCAAGCCCAGCTGTAGAGCGCCAACCAGTTTTTCCGTCAAAACCAGGTCATCCTCCAAAGCCGGGCGATAACCTTCCAAATCAGGATCGAGATCGACCAGGGCAGCTGCCGCTGAGAAAAGATCTGCGGCCGCCCTGATCTTGACCAGCATATCCTGGATGAGATTGGTCACCCAGGCACTATGGATCAATTCGTCTTCCGTAATGGTAAAGTAACCGATCTTTTCTGCCAGCCAGGGCAAGGGTTCAGGCTGACTCTGAATTACCAAGTAGGTACGCAGGATCAAATCCTCAATCGGCTTATCATGCCTGCTGCCGGCAAAACGTTCAACCAAATCGAGAAAGTTGGTTGCTCCGGTTTCATAAGCTTCTTCCAGTACTTCTTCCACTGATTCCTGACGTAAAATGGAACACTCGGCCGTATCACCAATTCTGAACTTGGGATCGATGTCCAATTGGTGGAAATTCTCGCGCACAATACTGGTGCAAAAGGCATGCAGGGTACAGATAGAGCTGCGACCGATCAATTGCAGTTGATGGCGCAGATGTTCAGCATTGCTGCCGGATGCCGTTTCCATTTGCTGGAGTATGGCGGCGGTGATTTTTTGCCGCATCTCTCCGGCAGCAGCATTGGTAAAAGTGACGATCAGCAAGTTATCAATGCTTATACCATCCCGGCAGATCATGCCAATGATCCGTTCGACCAGCACCGCAGTCTTGCCTGAACCGGCGGCGGCAGCGACCAGCAAATTGCTGTCACGTGCTTCGATGGCTTGTAACTGTTGGGCGGTCCAGCTATTCATGCACGTTGTCCTCCCGGAGTTGTTTGATTTTATCCAGAATCACCGTATCATTTTCCAGTTTAATTTGTTTGAAGCGATTGGCGGCAAATTGCTTGTCAAACTGGCAGATGGCGTGGTAGATACAATAATCGCAGGCCTTCCCTTTCTCTGTTTTGACCGGCTCAATACGAATCTGGCCGTTGATCATTTGTGCCCCCAATTCCCGCAGCAGATCCTGCAGATAATGCAAAAGCAGATCGAATTCCTCATGATCAAGCACGCTTGATCTGGCATTAAATTCCCCATTGTTTTTGATCCCCACCGGCAGGATGTCAGATTCTCCTTGCAGATCCCGATCCATGGCCCTGGCCAGGGCAATGTCATTCAGAACCAGGCCTTTCATGCGCAATTTTTTACGGATTTCGGCTTCAATATCAGTCAGCTCCATATCGGTTGCATTAATGAGCGGATCATCAATCCTAAAATAAAACAGGGCGGCCGGACAATAGTTTTTAATGTTGGAATTTGCTCCGCCTCCCTTTTCATAGGAATTTAAAACGGCCAGCATATAGACAAACAACTGCAGATTAAGCCCGAAATATAGTTCAGACAGGCTTAACTGCCGTTCGCTGCTCTTGTAATCGATTATTTTAAAGTAGGTGTTATCCTCGGTTTCGAAAATATCAATGCGATCAATACGGCCCTCCAGATAAAAACTTTGTTGCTGGTTCAGTTCGATTTTTAAGGGCGGAAAAGTGGTTGAAACAATGTTGGGATATCACTCTAAGGA
>CAZACF010000009.1:6289-28296 GCA_964483565.1 uncultured Syntrophomonas sp.
AAGTTCCTCCTGAACCAAAGCGCGCTTCGTAAAGATAAGGTTCAAAATCGCCTCGCTGAATATGTTCGGTTAACGTCCAGACCGCCCGACGAGTGATCCTCTGCAGACGCCGGGACAGATAACGATAACGGGAAGAGCTCATCATTATGCCATTATTATGAACAGCCAGTTGCTCGGTCATGATTTTATCAACCAGCTTCTCACAAGCGGTGCGGTCGATACTTCTCCAGTCGATTCCCTGTTTGCCCAGCTCGCTTGAAAATGACGCCAGTCCTTCATGCAGCAGGATGCCAATGTCAGGCATGCCGATGGTAAACTCCCTGCGTTCCTGAGGACGAAGACCATAACGCACAAAATGGGCAAAAGGGCAGGCAGCAAACTGCTCCAGCCGGGAGACACTGGAATAGAAAGGTGTTTTATATAGCTTGTCGGCGCTGTTGGGTTGATCCGCAATCTGATTTTGATAAAAAAGCGCATCCAGCAGATCATGACGACGCTGATCCCACTCAGGATGTCGAACATACCAGTCATAGACATCCCACCAGAAATCATTAATCTCTTCCCCGTCCAAATACAAGCGCAATTTCTCCGCCAGATATTTGTAACTACCGGCAGTCGTCATTATTTGCTCCAATTCAATTTGCGTATTTCGGATCAGATCACTGTGGATGGTGAGCTTGGGAAACAAACCCTTCATCCGGTTGATCAACAAGGAGGGGCGTAAAGCTTTGCCTTCTTGATCGGCGATGGCATAAGACAAAGAAATGAACTCCTCCGCTTGACTAAAGGCCAGATATATGTCAAATTGCTCTTTCAGACTTTGGGTTTGTTGATCCCAATCCAAATTTAGCTGACAGGTTTGCAGAATCGCTTTTTCATCTTCGCTGAAAATCGTTTGATTCGATTGGCCAGACGGCAATACATCATCGTTGACGCCCATTACCAGGACAGCCTTAAAGGAATGATTTTTGCTGCGGCGAATTTGGCCGACCATGACCTGGTCAACGGTGGTAGGGATAATTCCAACCGAAAACGACTGTAAGCCGGTTTCCAGCAAGCCGGTGTATTCTTTGAGATGGATCACCTGCTCACCCAAAATCTCCACCAGTTGATCAAAGGTCTGCATGACAATGTTCCAGATCTGGCCGTTTTGCAAGGCAAATTCAAATAATCTGTCCCGGCGCAGTTGATCGCTCCAATTTTGCAATTTGGATTCAATCTGCAAGCTATGCAAGTATTCAAACAATGCCTGGCAGAGCTCACGCCCGGTTTTTTTACCCTGCAGCGATTTCTCCAGCTTGTGCAGCGGGTCAAACAATTTGGAGCGAAGCGAATTGAGGATGGTCATTTGATCTGTACCGATTTCATCCTGCCCCCGGTTGAAATCTTGCAGACACAGCCTGCCTCTGATGCCGTAGGCCAGCATGTAGTTTTCCATATCTTCGCCCTCATCCTGGGTCAGATCAGTGAAGCCGCATTTGATCAGCATAAAGACATCTTCCGGCCGATAACCCCGATTGATAATGGCCAGGGAGGCCAGGATCATTTTTATGAGAGGATGATTGTCAATCGAGGATTTCGCATCCAGGAAATAAGGAATCCGGTATTCGCTGAAGGCCCGAGTGATGATCGGACCGTAGGTATCCAGATCATTGCCCAGTACAGCGATGTCACGCCAACGCCAGCCTCGATCCTGTACCAACCTGATGATGCGGGCTGCCATGTGTTCCACCTCGCTGTAGATATTGGCAGCGGCAAATATTTCAATCTGGTTGACCTCGGCGTCAAAAACCAGATAAGGATAGGCATACAGTTCCTGTTCCAGATGCTGCAGACTGTCAGGCCGAGGCAAGGTCAGCCAACGATTTTGTGGGGCGGTGAGAGTGATGATTTCTTCATTTAATCGGTGTTGCATCGCTAAAGCATGAATCTTTTCATAGCAAGAGCGGGTGGCCTGGAAAATATCCCTATCCCGACCGGGATGGCGGTCATAAGTCAGGCAAATCGTCAAATCTTGGGCCTGCCGCATGAGCTTCTCAATGATGCGCAGATTCTGGGGAGGAAAATGATCGAATTTATCCAGCCATATCAGGCTATTGGTTAGTAGTTTGGACGCATCCAGTTTTTCAATGAATAAATTCAATTGATCTTCCATATCGAGGTAGTGATCCGCCATGTAATCCGTGTAGGCTGAATAGATGAGAGCAATATCCTGCATTTTTAAACGCAGACTATCCTGGCTAATTTGATCCAGGGTTGCAGATAAGGCATCCGCATCAAGGTCATATTGCTTGAAGGTCGCAAACAAGCCGGCTGCTTCATCAACAAAACCCTGCTGACGGCTGGCTTTTTGATATACCGTCAAATCGCCGGACACATCATGGATTACTTTTTTAATCACCATGCTTCGGCCCTGCTCATTGACCAGTACTTTGTTTTTCCCGCCGGTTTCATTCAGAACCCGGTATAACAATCGGTTAAAGCTCAAAACTTCTGCTCGGATGATTCCGGGCAGACCAAGCTGGGCAATTACATTTCGTTCCGCTTGCAAAGTATATTGCTCCGGTACCAGCAAGAAAAGACGCTGATCGCTCCCCTTTTGCAATTCCCGGCCGATTTCCTCTATGACCTGGCAAGCGGTCCCGCTTCCTGCCCGGCCAATAATGTAACGAATGGTCATGGATGTCGTCCTTCCCTCGGATCTGTTATGCCAAATAATGTAGATGACAGATAAATTCGCTTCTGCCAGCTCATTATCCTGCTACAGATCATTTTGAGGAGGCAACACCTTACTCTCTATAGTATCTTCTTACTGGATTGAGTCAACAATTCTGGACGTGGTTTTGGGTTGTACGTATGAGTTATCCTGGCAAATTTTGCAACGGTTTCTCAAGTGTAACCCTAATCCAACAGTAAAATATGTGCTCCGGCGGCCAGCAAGGCGATACCGAGCAGATCCAGATATTGAAAAGACATCTTTTTCATGCCAAATGCCCCGCAGTTGTCGATCAACAAGGCGGTCAGCACCTGGGCGACGATGATGGCGGTGGTGGCATTGCCTACCCCAATTTGAGGCATGCAGCGTACAATCGCATAGATGATAATTACGTTTAGTACCCCGCCCAACAAGATATACCATGGCGCCTGGGTGATTTTACCAAGGTTGCTCCAGCCGACTCCCAGTACCACAATGATGATGATAGTTGTGATGGTTCCAATCAAATGAACAATGAGGGTTGATTCCCATAGACCGACCACTTTACCCAGTGCTGCATTCATAGTTCCCTGCAAAGCCATGGCAGAACCTGAAACCGCCGCAATCAATAAATAAATCCATTTGGACATATTTGCTCTCCTCTTTTTTAGCTTATTGTCCGTTCTGATCCGTTTATTTATTCTCTGCAGGCAACAAAAAAGCCCGATCAGTAACAACGTCACCAATCGGGCCCGATTGTTTCTATAGAGAATTTAATCGTTCATCACATAGGCATCTTTCAGGCTCAAGACTTTTTCTTCCCAAACTTTTTCAAATCGGGCCGGGTCCTGAATGGGATCAATGATCATTTGATTAATGGTTTCCAATTGATCCGGCCGTTGTACGAAGTTGGATCTGAACATCAGCGCATAAGCCGCGAAATCACGAATCATAAAGGCGAAGATCTCTTCCAGCACATCATCTTCAATACCGTAAATCTTGGCATTTTCCAGGGTCAATTGGGCATAGGCGGTGGCAGCCAGCAGCTCGCCCAGGGCAATCATATAATCAACATTGCCAGCCTGTTCGGCTGAAGGCGTGTTGTTGGCCAGGAAATGCTTGAGCAGTTCGACTTGCTCGCGGAATTTTAAAACATTGGCTTGATTGAAACCTTCGTAACAAAGGCTGTAATCACCGAAGCGAACTTCCTTCAAGCCGCCCGCTTTCTGTTTGTAAACATAATTGTCGTTGGCAATGTCATTGCGCTTGGGTATACTCGGGAAATCCACCGGGCCAAAGAAATAAGGTTTGAAGAATTTATTGACCAGGGCCATATTGACATGGGTGGTACCTTCCAGGCGGGGCATCATGCCGGCGTCACGGATAAACATTTCCATGAAGGTATCCTGTTCCATGCCTTTGGCGCCCACGATATCGAGCAACATTTGAGAGATCTTGTCACCCTGGCTGCAAACCTTCATTTTGAGGATGGCGTTGTACATCAAGTAGCGGCGATCCTGGTCTGAAGCCGAACGGAAATAATCCATGCAACGCAGCGCATATAGCTTCATGGTCACCAGACGCAGATAAGACTCGGTAAACAATCTTCTGACATGTGGAAAAGCATAAACCGGTTTTCCGTAAAGCTGACGGTTGCAGGTATGGTGCAGACATTCATAAAGGGCGTGGGTAGCTTCACCGATGGAGGCCCAGCCGACCATGCATTTGCCGATGTTGACAGTATTGAGAGCGGAATCCCAGGCATGCGATCCGCGCGACAGGATGTCGTCGTCAGTAACCGGATAGTCATTGAGATTGAATTCCGCCACATACGCACAATGTGCGCCATTCGTGTTGATTTTTTTGACCAGTTCATAATTGGGATGTTTGGTATCTACCACAAAGAAAACGTATTCACCGGTATCGGCAAATTTACCGAATACCGACAACAATGCAGCTTTGTTGCCGTTGCCGATGTAGTATTTGTTGCCCTTGGCCCGATAGGTGCCGTCACCATTGGGATAAAGGGTCATTTCATCGGAGTAGATGTCATTACCATGCTCCCGTTCGGAAAGACCAAACCCGAAAATACCGCCTTCTCTGAGCAGTTGGGCGGCTTTGTGTTTGACTGCTTCATTGTTGCCCAGGAAAATCGGTCCCAGACCCAGGATAGTTACCTGATAAAGATATTGGAAATGAAGGGCGTAGAAACCGGAGACTTCATTAAACTCACCAACCCGCCAGAGATCCCAACGTGAATCTTCTTTGCCGTATCCGGCCGGAGTAAGCAAATCCGCAAATATTTCTTCCTTGCCGATGAAATCAACATAGTCCTGATACCAGGTGAAGTTTTTGTCATCTTCTTTAATGCTGGACAGACCTTTGTTTTCAAAAAATTCGATGGTCTTGAGCATAATTTCCCGGGCGCGCGGATCAAGATGCTCTTTATTGTAGTTGTGGGGATTAAATAATACCATAAATTACCTTCCTTTCTGCCATAAATTATTGTATTTGATCATTTTTCTTACTAATGACTATAGCATAAATTGGTTGCCTGCTACAGTTCATTATATCAAGTATATTAATAAATATATTTTTAGTAAATATATTTTATCATTGGATAATCTAAAACGGCAGTTATTTGTTTTATTTATGGATTACAGGTAGGTAGCCAGCAGAATTACCAGTAACCCCAGACAAAATCCGTGCCATCGGCTGGTTTTATTTTTATATCCGGCCTGAGGCCACAATTGAAAGATTACCAGGTAAAGCATGACCCCGGAGGCAATTCCCAGCATAAGGGGCATAAAACCAGGTGCCAGATGGAGTAAATAACTGCCCAGCCAGGTGCCCAGCGGAGTAATCAAGGAGAGCAGAAATGTTTGTAATAAAATCTGCCTTTTTTTCATGCCGCTCATCAGCAAAGGTGCGGCTATGGCCATGCCTTCCGGCATATTATGAATACCAATGCCCAGCGCAATCACCATGCCGGTTCGGTTTTTCATGTGTTCTCCAAAGGCAATGGCCATTCCCTCCGGCAAATCATGCAGCGCAATACCCAGCATAATCATATAACCTAAACCAACCAGCGTACGGGTTGAATGAATAGCTTGATTTTGCATGTTGCCAACCAGAAACATAAACAGCAATCCGATAGCGGCCCCCATGCAAGCTTTGCTGCTGCCGCTGACCAGCGCCGATGGAATCATATCAAAAATGACTACGGCAGTCATAACTCATTTTAACCACTCCCCTGCCTAAATATTTATGTTGGGATTGGTTATTTTAGGTATTATTTATGAGCAGACATATTCATGGCGGAGATGGCATATTTTACAAAATGAGGAGGTGTGTTGAATGGGAATTTGGAAGTCAGCAGAGTTGCAGGGTTTGTTTAAATCATTGTTGTTGGGGATCATTGCTTGTTTGGCCAGCGCGACAGTCATCTACTTTTCAGCGATAGCAGAAACTTCCGCCGGATTGATTGGCAGACTGATTATGATTGGTTCAGTTTTCTATGCAGGTTGTTATGTAAGCAAATCATATGGCAATAAAGGATTGGTTCGTGGCATTACTATGGGAATCATATACTACATTGTTTTATTGATAGGCTCCCTTATATTTAAAACATCCGGTATCGATATCCAGAGTTACCTAATTCGTTTATTAATATGCTTGGGAGCAGGAGCAGCCGGCGGAATTTTGGGCATTGGACTAAATTCTGACTAGATTAACTGAGGGGCGTAAATAATCTTAATATCTCTTGGCGTTTTAAAGACAATATGCTGAAGCTACTTTAATATTTTCAAGATAGACACGGTTAGCAGTGGCACCAAGTGGTATAATAAACGTATCATCGTACGACTTTTAAAGGAGCTGAAATAAATGCCATTCGTGACCACAGCAGATATGTTTAAAAAGGCTTATGCAGGCGGCTATGCAATCGGCGCATTTAATGTCAATAACATGGAGATCATTCAGGGAATCACGCAAGCAGCCCAAGAAGAGAATGCGCCGCTGATATTGCAGGTTTCTGCCGGAGCCAGAAAATATGCCAATCATACTTACCTGATGAAACTGATTGAGGCAGCGGTTATTGAAACCGGACTGCCGATATGCGTACACCTGGATCACGGCGATACTTTTGAGTTGTGTAAATCGTGTATCGACGGTGGTTTTGCTTCCGTTATGATCGACGGCTCTCATTTTTCCTTCGAAGAAAATATGCGGCTCACCAAGCAGGTGGTTGATTATGCTCATGATCATGGCGTAGTGGTTGAGGGAGAACTGGGCAGATTGGCTGGGGTGGAGGATGCGGTAAACGTATCGGAAAAGGATTCTTCCTACACCGACCCGGACCAGGTTGAGGAATTTGTGGCCAAAACCGGGGTGGATTCGCTGGCCATTGCCATAGGAACCAGCCACGGTGCGTTTAAATTTAAGGGCGAGCCCAGCTTGCGCTTTGATATTCTGGAAGAAGTGCAGAGAAGACTGCCAGGATTCCCCATCGTCCTGCACGGCGCATCTTCAGTGGTTCCTGCCTTTGTAGAGATGATCAATACCCATGGGGGCAAAATGTCAGGCGCCCAGGGTGTACCCGAAGATATGCTCAGGAAGGCAGCTTCCCTGGCGGTATGCAAGATCAACATCGATTCCGATCTTCGTCTGGCCATGACCGCAACCATCAGAAAATATCTGGCTGACGACCCGGCGGAGTTTGATCCCCGCAAATATTTGGGCCCGGCCCGGGAGGCCATCAAGCTGCTGGTCAAAGATAAAATTATCAACGTATTGGGCTGCAACGGCAAGGCCTAGTGGGAGCAAGGGGACGTTCTTTTTGCTTCCCTTTCAAAGACAATCAACGGCTGAAAAGCCAGAGGATGAATCCGGCCAACAGAAAGATCAATCCCATGATCAGGCCAGGATTACACATGGTTATACCCTCCTCAGCTTCCAGCCGTTTACTATTGCCAGGCTCATCCCGGCACAGCAATATTTCCTTCTGCTTACCCCCATATTTTCATTAATATATTCCTCACAAAAATCGGGATACGAAAATAATATATACGCACCAAAATCACCCCTTCATAGCCTGCTTGCTTCTGCCTTATACTATGAAAGGGAGCCGAAAAATGTTCACATTTATAATAAAGTTAAAACCATTGTTTAATGATATTGGCTAATTGCTGAGAGGGTACCGAGGCAATATTGGTAAGGGGCAGGCTGTTTTGCATCAGCTGGCCGTATTTCTTGGTGATTAACCGCGTATCCAGGACCAGGACGATGCCGCGATCGGTCTCACTACGAATCAGCCGTCCCACACCCTGTTTGAGACGGATGGCTGCATCGGGCAGCATAAAATGTTCAAAGCTGTTCATTCTCTGCTGCAGATAGTATTTATCCCAGGCTGTACAATAGGGGTCGGAAGGCGAGCGGAAAGGCAGCTTGACGATCACCAGACACTTGAGCAGTTCACCTTTCAGATCGATGCCTTCCCAAAAAGTTTCCAACCCCATCAGGACAGCATTTTCATTGCTTTTAAAGGTTTCCATCAGATTGGCAAATTCGCCATCCTGGTGTTGCACTAGCAATTTGATGTCATTGGCTTCGAGGATGGGACGCAAGCATGCGGCGGTTTCCTCCATCTGTTTACGGGCGGTAAAAAGCACCATGGTACGTCCCCGACTGATCAGGGCAATTTCGCCCAGCACCCGTTGCAGTTCAAGGGAAAAACGACTACTGGCGGGGTCAGGCATATCGGCAACAATATACAGGGCGGCATTTTTTTTATAATCAAAGGGGGAAGTTTCAATGAGGGTATTCAGCCGTCCATCTTCGGCATACCAGCGCAGCCCGCTGCGGTTTATATAATTTTCAAAGCTCTGATCAACCGTCATGGTAGCGGAGAGCATCACCAGCGTTTTTAATTTGCGGTAGAGTTTTTCATCCAGGCTGTCGCCGGTATAAATTGGCGAAGAACAAATGGCTACCACCTTGCCCCGCTCATATTCAAACCAGCAAATCGCATCCTGGCGAGCAAGATTTTCTTCCATGATCAAATACGCAGCGTTGCCAATGTCAAATAGAGAACTGATGATGCCGGACATTTCGGGAGATTCTTCATCGTTGCTGATTTCTTCCATGATTTCTTTCAACTTGTCAATGAGCAGGTTGAGCACTTTTTGCCATTCTTGATAGGTATTGACTGCTTTTAGAAAAGCCGCATGATTTTGCTCCCTTTCCTTGAGAACATGATGAAACCCGTAGTTGTCACTATATACAACTATCCTGTTCAGAAATGCAAAGCAATCATCGCTCAATCGCTGGCAATGGTCGGCATAGGTAGTGGCTTGGCTGACCAATTCGCTCAGATGCGGGTAGGCAGTCTTAAAATGCAGCAGATAACCGCGACGGGCTTTGCCCCGGCCTTTTTCATATAATGCGCTTAATAGCTTTTTGGTATCAAAGTAACTGAAACGGTAGGAAAGCTGATCAAAAGATTCTTTGATAAAGGTATGGGCTTCATCAATGATTAAATATTCATAATCGGGCAAAATACTTTTTTCCCGGTTTTCAATTAGAATATCGGAGAGTAGTAAGGCGTGGTTGACGATAATGAGATCGGCTTTGTGAACGTTACGAATCATTTTTAGACGGAAACATTTGTCCTGATAACGACACTGGTCACGCAGGCAGTTGTTACGGTCGGCCGCCAGCACCGACCAGGATTGCATCATTTCACTGGGCAGTTCGATTTCCTTGCGGTCTCCGCTTTTGGTCTTTTCCGCCCAGGTCAGGACAGCCTGGATAAAGTCTTGTTCGGAGGCGGAAAGGGTTTTCTTGCCTGCTCGTATTTGTTCATACTTGTTCCAGCACAGAAAGTTCTCGCGTCCCTTGGCTTCAGCGGTTTTAATGCGGCTATTCATGATATGGATGAGTTCCGGTAGATCACGATCAGTTATTTGTTGTTGTAAAGCTTTGGTGCGGGTGGAAATAACCACCTTGTTTTTGGTTTGCTGGCACCAGGTAATGGCTGGAATTAAATAAGCAAAGGTCTTGCCTACACCGGTACCGGCTTCAGCTAACAAATAATCGTCATTAGCCAAGGCGGCAGCGATATTTTCGGCCAGCAGCTTCTGCTGGGAGCGAAAACGAAATTCCGGCAAGTGATCGGCCATGGTCCCCGCTTCACCCAGCAATATATTGATTTGTTTTTCCATCATAGATTGAGTCTCATATTTCATGTACAAAAAACCTCTTGCCATAAAATAGCCCGACATCTTGTAGCCGGGCTATTGATATCCTATGGGTTAAAAGGAAACTCCTCGATCAGATGTTTATTTCCGTCTTTGCGGACATGATAATATTTTTCCGCCTTCACTCGTTGCTCCAAGAATACTTGTTTATATTTGTCCAGATCCTCCGGTCTAATTTTAATCGACAAACCACAACTGGCCGATATTTCCCGCAAGGTGGGGATCATGATGTGTTCAGCCTGTTGGGCCTTGAGCACACTCTCCCCCTTGAGGGCATGGGAGGTACTGACAAAGGTAAATAAATAGAATTCCGGTAAATTCAAAAGGTTATTGCTCATCTTGTATCCCTTAAGGCAGTTCAAAATTGCCAGTATTGTAAAAAGTCGCTTTGCTGTGTCCCAGGATTCTGTCCCCGGCCCAAACGGTGGCTTCTGCAAAGATTAGTTTCCGACCGGTTTTGATCACCTCTCCCCGGGCAATCAGTATTTCTCCCAGACGGGCTGCGCCTGGGAATGATACTGAACAATCCACGGTCACTCCTATCACACCGGTAGAGCGGATGGCATTGCCCATGGCGGCATCGGCGATCGACATAATCAACCCACCGTGCACTAATCCGATTGGATTGGTATGAATATTTTCCGTCTGCACTTCCAGTTCAGCTTGGCCGGGGCCCAATAACCGAAGACGAATACCGACCATCTGATAAAAAGGGGTCTTGGCTGCCAAATCTATTAAGTGTGCAAATAGTTTTTGCTCGATTCCAGCATTTATAACTGTCAAAATGCTGCCACTCCTTTGGTTGAAAAATAATTACAGCAACTTCCTGCCCGGTAATGACTTACCTGAAACTTTATTTTATAGAATCTGCTACAAAAACACAAAATAAAATAAAAAACGGAGGATATTATGGTTCGCAATTATCGTATTCTTGTCATCCCGCTGGCCGCATTAATTTTGTTTCTCACGGTTTATTTCATCTATAGCGGAAAAAAGCAGCCAACTCCGCAACCGTCCAGAAAACCTGTATCGGAAAAACAGTCACCCGCATCTGCGGCCAACTGGTATATCGAATTCTCAGTTAAAGACCAAAAAGCCACCGCCTATACGGAAGCGGCCAACGCCCCAGTATCTTCGGCTGGACGGGAGTATTTTATCGGTTCGGGCGCAGTCCATCCCCGTTATCCCCTGCAATCCGGCGGAGAAGCCCGCAGTCCCATAATTCCGTTTGGCACCACCCTGTACCTGCAGGAACCGATTGAAGTTCAGGGACAGCAGATTACGGAATTAACGGTCAATGATACTGGCGACGTTTATTACGGTTTGTGGTTGTCCCATCCCTATTGGGTAGATGTATATTTTGGCACCACCAATTATTATAATCAACAGTCCGCCAACAAAGCCGGCGTGAAGCTGATTGATTACATGTGGTACGAGCCCTGGCCAGATAATTAATCAGTTTTTCTCGTAAATGGCAAACAGCTGCAGGGCAACAGAATCCTTGGGCTGGGATTTGAGATCTGCCACCAGCTGGTTTTGCGGTAATTGATCTGCGATTTGCACAAAGGATGTCCAATCCATATCATCAAAAGGCGTCAGTTGATATTCCTTAAAGCCATTGTTTATAAACATATCGTTTAACGTCGAGGGATCAAAATGATGCATATGCAGCATGGCCGGGAACATTGAGCCTTCCAACCCTTCATAGTAATGCTGAACCACTTCCCCATATTTGGTAGGAACGGTGATAAAAAGAAGGCCTCCGGGCTGCAGAACCCGGGCAAACTGCTGGATAATTTTGGACGGATCATAGGTATGCTCTAAAACATCCAGACAGTTGATCATAGCAAAATATTGATCAGGATAAGGCAGTGCGTCGATACTACCTACCATAAATTCAACTTTTCGGGGATTGCCCTGCAATAATTCTGCAGTCGCATTTAAATGTGCATTTTCTGCCAAATCGCCCAATTCATCTTCAATCAATTTAAAGACACCGGGGAAAAAATCTTTCTCCCCTTTTTGCATCATATTTGACAAGGCGGTGGCTCTTTCCAATCTTGGTTGGCAGGCATCAATGGAAAATACATCGGCGAACTGGCTCATCACCATGGTGGCAAAGCCAGCTCCACATCCTGCATCCAGCACCCGACCATCGACCCTTTGCACATGCGGATAAACATATTTGAGAAAGGATGATTCGCCGCCGGAAGAAAAGTTCTGCAGGGCGATTACTTCGTTTAAACTGAACAAATCATCCTGGCCCAAATTCACAGCGATTTCCTGGCGAAACCAGTTGCGCAGATCCACGTCGGTGGTGAAGGCTTCGATAACAGCTGCCATTTCATCATTTCCAACCCGGGCGGCAACCGCTGCTTTATTCTTTTCATTCAGCATATTCCAGACCTGTTCGACGAAGAAAGGAAAGCAAATGTTATCATGGGTATTAAACAGGATCGATTGCTGGGGATTATGATGGCGTAATTCAGCTGTGGCACGGTAGAAATCAAGCAAGAAGTTGATCGATTCCTCATCATTGCGAGTGAATATTTCAGCATAGCTTTTGGCCAGATCAAGGCAGTCAGGTAACAGGTTCTGATATAAACTCAATACTTCATGATCTACCTGATTGAAATAAAAATCAAAAAACTTCTTTAACATATCTCTGTCCCTCCCATTATTGTGACGTAAACTTCTCTATCAAATAAAGCCGCTGTTGACTATTTGCCAGATTCTCAACATCATCAAGCTGCCATTTGATATCTACAGTAAACTCAAGTGAACCATCTCTACTGGGTACATAAGGCATAAGCATTAGTCCGGAACTCTGATATCCCAGTTTACTTTGATTGTCAAATACCAAATCTTGATAATAGTATTCGACCGCCGGCCGAACCTCCATTCTTTCAATTTGATTGCCGCTGAACTGATAACTGATACGATTACTGAAATGATCACCATGACCGGTATTAATCATGAATACATAATCGACTTGTTGTAAATCACGAACAGAATAAGCTTGGTCAACAAAGTGCATTTCTTGCTGTTTCCATTGCACAGCATGTTGTACCGATACTTTTCGTTCTCCCTTGCCTACCGGGAGTTCCAACCATGAAACCGGATGAAAATCGATTTCGTCCGACGGTGCTGCTGAACTAACCACCTGTGGTACCAGATAATAATTACCTGCAACAGCATTATCCAGCTGGACCTTGATGGTCAGAGACATACTGTTTTCTTTTAATAAGTATTCCTTGCTGAGTTTGACAATCCCTGCCTGGAAATTGACCACAATACTCTTTGTACAACTGAGGACGATCCGACAGCAACCGGATTGCTCCGAGAACTCCTCCAATTCATAGAAAGAGCGGTCAAAATCTCCGATCTCAGTAAGTACATCGTTGTTTTCGATCATTAAACTGCATCGCAGCGAGTTGCGGCAGTTTTCCCGGCGGGCTCCTTCTGCAAAGATCTCCGCCTTCATGCTGCTGTCGGTTTCAGTCATAACCAGCGGATAAGCATAGCGATATATGGAATGATAGGCATCCAAACCGGAAATATTCTCACGCAACAAGGCAGCCAAAGACTTATGGTCATTCAGATCATCGACCAGAACATAATGATAATGAATACAGCCACCCTCCCGATCGATAGCCAGACTTTGTGTGGGACTCAAGACAACAACTTCATCCTGGCCGTCAAAATCCCAGTCCAGCAAGCGGGCATGATTATTTTCAACGATACCGGGATCGATTTCCAACATCATTTGGTACAATAAACGATTGGCGATTTCCAGATAAGCCAGGCCCTGCATATCATAGTAGGGAGATGAACCATAAGATGGATGGCGACTGGCCCATTTGGGATCTTCCTGGTAGACGAGATTGCGGATGCGATTTATCATTTGATAGTATTCACTATAATCTTGGGGATATCGATCCCGCAAGATCTGGTTGACAATCTCATAGCGCTCCAAAGAATTCATAATGGCTCTGATCTGCATGTCTTCCAATCCTGAGGTAACCTGGCAGTTTAACGCAGCTGATACGATATGCTGTTCAAAAACTTCTTGCAGACTTTCAAACAGCCGCAAGCGGCTGATTACCCGTCGCAATCGCTCATCCCCATAGGTTACTCCGCGTATGCCGCGTTTTGCCGTCCAGTTTTCCCACTCCGGATAACTGTGACTGCTGGCGACTGGATACGTATCAAGGATTCCGACCCGGTTGACGTAGTCCCGCAGACCAATAAACTCAAGCTCAGGGTCATCGGTTACCAAACGGAAAAATTCCATCATCCACTGTTTGTCCCCTTGTGGGTCTTTGCTCCACTGTCCCAATTTCTCGGCGTCTTCGAAAACGACCAGCATCGGATCGATTACCCGTCCATATTGCCGGGCTAATTTATGAGCCTGCTCCAGGGTATCTTTGATATAAAAATAATAATGAGCAGGTTTGATCTGCACGCGGTCTTCGGCTGTAAAAGCATCTCTTTTCAGTAGTTGGTAACGAAACTGGGTATGCACCGGCAAGGCTTTAAAAAATTGACCGCCGATCTCATCCTGCAGGGCGAAGTATAACATCTCATCGGGGATGTGGGAGATGGTCGTCAGAGCCACCGGATCTTTGAAACCAAAATGTTTTAGGCAATAATCATACAAACCGCCCGGTCTGGAGAAATGTGGTTGGTAAAAAGTTTCCGCATCCAGGTAATAAATCGGCGGTGCGTCCAACAAATAAGCCGCCTGGGTGATGTAACGCAACAAATGTTCACCGCATTCGCGTTCTACCAGGTGGATGCCC
Source organism: uncultured Syntrophomonas sp. (assembly GCA_964483565.1). Classification (GTDB taxonomy): domain Bacteria; phylum Bacillota; class Syntrophomonadia; order Syntrophomonadales; family Syntrophomonadaceae; genus Syntrophomonas_B. The sequence goes on from CAZACF010000009.1 coordinate 21,043, forward strand.
TGCCAGTCCCGGGCTTTGACATCAAACAGTTCCCGGCATAATTCATCATAGTGCTTAACTTGATAGAGACAATCGTCAATACGGGAACTGAGCTGAATAAATGGTTCGTCTGCCAATCCGCCCACCAAGCCAATTTTGTTGGTGGCCAGAAGGTCTTTGAAATCACGCAGATAGGAGGGCTTTTGTTGGCGGAACCAATAGAGAAATGGTCCGGAAAAATGCAGATTGATAAAGAATCTATCCAGTCCGGCCGCTTCTTGTAAAAGCTCCAACCAGGGCTGGTACGAGTTGACAAACGCTTCTTCGCGGGTTTTATAGAGTTGGAAATGAGGCTGATGAAAATGGGGACAAAAGGCGATATAACCTTTCACAACATACCTCCTGTTAGGAATTATTTAAGAAATGAAAGAAAGTCATCTTCTAATTCTACGTTTTTCAGCCAAGCTACATAATTGTCACTGAAATTCTCATCCCGGATGGCATTGACCAGGCGGAGAAACTTAGTATAGTGCTCAAAAAAGCGCTTCATAGCATAATCCCGGGTCAGGTTGTTGGTCACCATAAAGAGCCAGTCACTGCTTTCAATCAGGATTAGTTCCCGCAAAGCTTGCGACAATGAAGCTGCCTTAAGGTCGCTGTTAATGTTGCTTTTATCTAGCTCTTCAAACTCACTGCTGGCCTGGCGGATGATATCCCACATCCATTGGGTTTCTTTGTTTTTCCAGATATAATGCTTTCCTCCGGTTCCCCAGGAAGATTCAAAAACTTGAGCTTCTTCTTGGGGAATCTTGATTTGGGCCGGAAGAATAAAATTCATTTCTTTGCTTTGGGCAATACCGCGCACCACTTCATCCAGCCAGTCGATACCCTCCCACCACCAGTGACCAAAAAGTTCGGTATCGTAACAGGCAATGATGAGTGGCTGATCAAATCCCAGATGAACTGCTTCACGGCCAGTGCTGGTAATACTGTTGATAAAATGACGGGCATGCTGCTTGGCTTTCAGGCAGGCCTGTTCAGGTTCATAAATCAGTTTAATGCCATTGTTGCGGTCAGTGATACGCCAGTATTTAAAACCGGAGCGGTGTGATTCACGGTGAAATTCCCGATAATCCTTATCTCCCGGATAACCGTAATCAGCGGACCAGACTTGCTGGCTGACCATGGCATTACGCCCAAAAACCATAATATTTTTATCCTTGATTTTATAAGGGCGATAAGTACTGAGCCCGGTATTGGCAAACATTTCGTCTTGGCATATTAATTCAGGATCGATAATACTGGAATCCCCCAATGGTTTTCCACCCTCAACAGCGTGGCTGTCGACATAAAAGTATCTTAGTTGACGATCTATCATGAGATCCTCTATACCTTGGAAATAACCGCATTCAGGCAGCCAGAATCCTTCCGGTTCACAAGCAAAATAATTTTCGTAAGTACGAATGCCCCAATCAATTTGATGCTGCAGACTATTGCGATCCAGCAGGGGCAGATAAGCATGACTGGCAGCTGTGGCTAGGATTTCAACTTCCCCTCGGTCTTTCAGTTGTTTGAATACATTGACCAGATTGCTGTCCAGCTCCAAGGAAAAATCCCGTCTGATGTCACGGTAAAAACGATGATAAAAAGAGGCCAGTGAAGCCATACCGGGTTCGCCCACCGACATAAAATAGCGATCTTCTTCGGCCGCTTTATCTTCGCGTTCACGCAGGTAGTTAACAAATTCCTTTTGTATATAAGGTGAACTTAGCTGATCCAGCAAGGGCGGACTAAGGCTCAAAGTAACCGGAGCCTGAATGCCCTCCTCACGCAAACGCATCCACGTGCGCAGGAAAGGAATGTAGGTTTCCGCCATGGCTTCAAAAAGCCAGACCTCTCCAAAGGGCCACCTTCCCTGCCTTTTGACGAAAGGGATGTGACTGTGCAACACCAGCATGATATTGGATTTCAATGATTACACTTCCTTAATATGTTTTATCCGACATCACACTGGCCGGTTCTTTTCAGATTGGTACGAACAATGACATCTTCATAAACAGCTATGGTATGACGGGCTATGTTTTCCCAGCTATAGACTGAACCAACCAGTTGGGAAGCATTTTCCGCCAGATATTCGGCATATTCAGTATTGGTCAATAATTCTATAATAGCCTCAGCCAATTTGGATTCATGGCCGGGAGGCACTTTCAGGCCGGTTTGACCATGAATGACGATCTCCGAAAGACCGCCAACCTCACTAACAATGACGGGAGTTTTAGTAGCCATGGCTTCCAGGGCTACAATTCCAAAGGGCTCGTAGAGGCTGGGGAAAACCGCAACTTTGGCCTGATTATACACATAGTTTCTGTTTTTATCTTTGATAAATCCGGTAAATATTACCCGTTCGTTGAGACCTAATTTTTGGGTTCTCTGTTCGAGGATTCTTTTTTGCGGGCCTCGGCCGCCGATATATAATTTGGCTTCCGGGACACTTTCCAAAACCCGCGGGAAACAATTTAAAAGTTGCCAGACGCCTTTTTCCGGAACCAGACGGCCCATAAAGACGAGCGCTTTTTCCTGGGGGTCAAATTTTACCTGGGGTTGTTCGGGTAATTCTACAAATTGTTCTGGTTCGACCCCGTTGGGGATGATTTTGACCCCATTGCGCTGCACCCCAAAAAGCGAGCAAATCTCATCCTGCATATATTGACTGCAACAGATAATCTGATGAGCTTCCAGCGCCAGATTTTTTTCGATCTCATTGATTTCCCGTTGGGTACGGTTGTGTAATCCAATATTACGGCCATACTCTGTCGCATGAATGGTAGTTACTAAAGGAATACCAAATATTTTGGAAATCGATCGCCCCGCATAGGCTACCATCCAGTCATGGGCGTGAATAAGGTCGATTCCGGCCTGGGAATTGAGATATATTGCTTCCCGGATGGCTTCACTGTTAAGCGTAAACGTCCAACCTTTAAAATCATCAGCAGAAGCTTCACTGATCGGATTACCGACCCGGTGAATATAAACCCCGGCAAAGGACTCATGATCGGGATAGTTGTTTACCCGTGGGGTGATAATATGGACTTCAACGCCCTGCTTTACCAGATAACGACTGATATCATATACATGCTGGCCCAGTCCTCCCACCATATGCGGAGGATACTCCCAGCTGAGCATTAATACCTTCATATTAATTTCCCCTTTTAATCCCCTTTTCGACTGTATCTAATACCTAATAATACCAGATAAATGTTCCCTAAGTAAAATATTTTGCTTTTGATGTTGTAATGATATACTTTCAGGTAGGATTTATTATTTCCAGGAGGTAGCGTTTATGAGTTCTCATCTGAAAAAACCCGTCAGACCATCCATTATCAAAGATCCCTTGTTGGCACCGCTCGGTTATAACAAATTGGAATGGGTGAAAAACAATATGCCTGTTCTCAATATTTTAAGACAAGAATTGGAGCAGAGTAAACCCCTGCAAGGAAAAACCATATTATGCTGTCTGCATTTGGAAGCCAAAACCGGTTATCTATTACAGACACTTATGGCAGCTGGTGCGGATGTGGTGGCCTGTGCCTCTAATCCCCTCTCTACTCAGGATGATGTAGTGGCAGCTTTGGCCGATTCGGGCATCACTGTCTATGCCATTCATGGGGAAAGCAATGAAGAATACCACGAATTCTTGGAAAAGGCCCTGGATACGAAGCCGGATGCGATTATAGATGATGGTGCAGATGTGGTCAGTCTGCTCCATAAGAGCCGTCGCGAGCAGGCCGCTGCTATTATTGGTGGATGTGAAGAAACCACTACCGGGATTGTAAGGCTGCGCTCTATGGATAATGACAATGCCTTGTTGTTCCCCATGATTGCTGTTAATGATGCCTATATGAAATATTTGTTTGACAATCGTTATGGTACCGGCCAATCGGTCTGGGACGGCATCAACCGTACCACCAATCTGGTGGTAGCCGGCAAATATGTGGTGGTGGTCGGCTACGGGTGGTGCGGCAAAGGAGTAGCCATGCGCGCCAAAGGGATGGGAGCCAAAGTAATTATAACCGAAATCGATCCCATCAAGGCCAATGAAGCTATTATGGATGGATTCCGGGTAATGAGCATGCTGGAGGCGGCCCGCCTGGGCGATATTTATATTACTGTGACCGGCAACATCAACGTAATTCGCAAGGAACATATGCAAGTCATGAAGGATAATGCCATCATGTGCAATGCCGGCCATTTTGATGTGGAGATTTCTAAACCGGATCTAGACAATCTGGCGGTCAGCAAAAAGACCATCAAACCCAATATTGAAGAGTATTTGCTGGCCGATGGCCGTAAACTCTATCTGCTGGCCGAAGGACGCCTGGTTAATCTGGCCGCGGGAGACGGACATCCTGCGGAAGTCATGGATTTGAGTTTTTCCCTACAGGCCTTGTCTTTGCTTTACGTGATTGAGAATCGCTCCCAACTTGAAAATCATGTTTATAATGTGCCGCAAGAAATTGACCAACGGGTGGCGCGCTTGAAACTGCAAGCCGATGGTATAAAAATTGATGATCTTACCACTGAACAGACAACCTATTTGGCCAGTTGGGACAACTAAGCAATACCCTTTAATATTCGTGTAAATCGCAGCCAGACAGAGGAACTTGTTTCCCGTCTGGCTGAATATTTGCTTCGCCTTTTTGAAAGAATAGTAATCACAGGAGAATAGAAAGGCGGAAGACAATGGACACGATTAATAAAAGATATATATGGATATTTTTTTCTGTCCTGTTGGTAGTTATGGCAGCAGCATACATAATTAATACCATGCTGCCCGAAAACCCCAAACCATATCTTAAAACCAATACCGGCGAGACCACCGGCGGTCAATATTACACGATACGGGATGAACAAGGTATGACCATATTTCAGACCGGCCTGGCAGTTCATATTGATGATCGCTATATCAGTGAAAACGATGTGGAATACGTCATTATAAAAATCGATGGCATGAATGCCCAGGCCAGCATTGTGCAAAAACAAGAGCAATCCCCTGAAGATATTAATAACCTCAAAGACCGTCCGCTATCCGGATTCAGTCAGCTCATTCCCGCTGCAGCTGCCAAAGAGACCCATGTCGTGATGTATCATACTCACAGCGATGAATCTTATATTCCAACCGAAGGTAAGGCTAGTAAGCCAGGCCAGGGCGGTATATACGAAGTTGGCGAGGCCCTGACTAAAACGCTGAAAAATGCCGGGGTTAGTGTGACTCACAATCAGGATAGTCATGGCCCTCATGATATTAATGCCTATCATCGCTCGCGCCGCACCGCCACGCAATTATTAAAGGAACAACCGGATGCGGTCTTTGATATCCATCGCGATTCTGCGCCTGTCAAAGCTTATTACACAACCATAAACGGTCTTGATAGTGCGAGGGTCATGATGGTCATTGGGCGTTCCAACCCCAAAATGAAAACCAACTTGGCTTATGCCAGAAAAATCAAAGCCAGAGCCGACAAACTATACCCCGGATTGGTACGGGGAATCTTCATGGGACGAGGCGATTATAATCAGGACCTCTACCCAACCGCCATCTTATTTGAAATCGGTACTGATAAAATATCGCAGGATCTGGCCGAGAACGCAGCTCGCTGTTTGGGGGATGTTTTGATTAGAGAATTGGGGGCTCGTAACAGTTAAATTATCCTATCTGTTTCTCCATCACATATAATATAGTAATATATCTCACTAAATCAGATGGGGAAAGGTATACATCATGAAACTGGCGCCCAAATGGCAGTCATTAATCGTCATTTCGATCGGCATATTTATGTCCACCCTGGACGGCAGTATCCTCAATATAGCCAATCCTTCCATCGCCGAAGCCCTTAAAGCAGACATGCAGCAAGTACAGTGGATCGTCACTGTATATATGCTGGTGGTGACCGCCAGCCTGATATTTTTTGGCCGCTTGGGAGACCGACTTGGCAGTGAAAAAGTGTATGCAGGTGGTTTCTTAATTTTTGCCCTGGGGTCATTCTTGTGTAGTCTTTCAGCAACCTTGGCTTTATTAATTGCCTTTCGTGTCGTACAGGCCATTGGTGCCAGCATGATGATGGCTACCGGCATGGGTATCATCTCCAATACATTTCCCACCCATGAACGCGGCAAAGCCCTGGGATTGACCGGGATGATCGTGGGGCTGGGCAATATGACCGGCCCCGGGCTGGGTGGATTTATCGTAAACGAATTCTCCTGGCAAATTATATTTTTAATCAATGTGCCTATTGGATTGATCGGTTTTTGGCTGGGAAAACGTTATTTGCCGGAACAAAAGCATGATTCCAATCTCAATGGTCACGATTTATATGGCACCATCCTTTTTGCTTTGCTGGCCGGTTTGCTGATTTATGGGATAGCCAATAATAAAATATGGCTTCTTATCGTTTTGTTGCTGATCCCCCTTTTTGCTTGGGTCGAAAAACGATCATCCCAGCCAATCCTGGATTATAAATTATTTAAAATTAAAAATTTTTCATATGGAATGATTATGGCCACCGGCATCTATATTACCCAGATGACGGTATTGTTTCTCCTGCCCTTCTGTTTGGAGGAGCTCTACCGCCTCAATCCTTCCAATTCTGGTTTGCTGATGACCGTGAACCCAATTTGCCTGGCCATTACTGCCCCTTTGGCGGGAACCTTGTCTGACAAAGTCGGTTCCCGTAAAATACTATCGCTGTCCTTGTTTATCACCACCGCTTCTTTCCTCATTTTTAGCACCCTGCAAACCCAATTTGAACCCACTAAAATCATAATTGCCCTGGCTTTGCTGGGAATTGGCATGGGGATGTTCGGTTCTCCCAATAACAGCTCTATATTTTCCTCCGTACCCAAGGAAAAAGCCGGTTACGTTGGTGGATTCATCTCGACCGTACGCAATCTCTCCTTTGCGTTCGGGACAGCCGGTTCAGTCAGCGTTTTTTACTTAATACTCTCCGTTGCAGAAAAAAGCAGGCCTTCCAATGTTGCTTATATTCAGGCCAGCAATACCGTTTATTTGCTGGCTGCTCTCCTCACCACAGTAGGATTTATTGTTTCTCTGCTGACTCGTTTGGGTAATAATACCCCAGATGAAGGTCAAAATGAGAGTCAAGCTTAATATGCCTTAATATGCGGAAAAAAATTAGCCCCTTCATTTCTTTGACCTGGGTTGGCAGTTCTGTTATAATACTTTATGCATATGCGCCCGTAGCTCAGTGGATAGAGCAC
>CAZACF010000010.1:0-5899 GCA_964483565.1 uncultured Syntrophomonas sp.
AGATTCTGGTACCGGCTTGTGATGCCCAATCAGGGGTCGGCGCTGGGAGTTAAGGAGGTTGGGGCAACCCGCAATGGCATGCGGATACGACCCCATCATCCGTGGAGGCTTGTGATCAGTTCCAACTGATGACAGGAAAACCTGCATACTGGTAGTACTGGGTGTAGTGTAGCCTGCCTTGCGTGGTAGTGGCGGATAAGCTTTGATGGGTAATGATGCTTTGGCCGAAGTATGATGGCTCGCTTTGAAATCACTAACTGCAAAAGAGGCTAGAAAAGGATGTGGGTTGTCGGGGAAAACTCCTAGACTGTGTGCTTGATGCACGGTTTATTGAGGATTAAAGTGTGCACTTAGTGGTAATCCAGCCCCATGTACGGCGACGGCATGAAGCAGTCATAAAGGGAAACCGCCCGTCTGGCGACAGTCGGGAGAATTGCGGGGAAATCCTGCTGGACCTATGTCACAGCGTTTACTCAATAAATAACCTTTTGCCTTTTCCGTTTTATGGAGGGAACATTTTACGTTTGCGTGAGCATTTTAAACGTGCAAATTTTATAGCTGCATTATGGGTGGCTTTTTTTACTTTTTTTATTGCCCTGCTGGTAAGTGTGGGTTCCCAAGCACTAATCACTGCGATTAATCATGTTGGAGTGGCAGTGACTTTATTATTCTTCATTATCGCGTTGGGAGTCTTTTTCGATATCATTGGAACTGCAGCTGCCGCAGCGACTTTGCCGCCATTTAATGCCAAGGCCGCCAGAAAGGTGGCGGGCGCTTCTCATGCGGTGAGAATAACCAAAAACGCCAGTATTGTTGCCAATTATTGCAATGATGTCATCGGCGATATAGCTGGAACCCTCAGTGGAGCTATCGGGGCAGCGATTGTATTTCAGGTGAATAAAAGCTTTTCGGTGCCGGACACCGTTCTAACCGGGGCAGTGATGACCAGTCTGATTGCGGCCTTGACGGTGGGCGGCAAGGCAATCGGAAAAACCATTGCCATCGAGAATGCCAACACCATAATCTTTCGAGTCGCATTGGTCATGGCCTGGTGGGAGAAATTGACTGGCATCGGATTATTTAAGGGTGGAAGGTGAGCCATTGAAGGATTTTAAAAAAATAGATTCACCACTGGATGTTAAAAATCTTTCCATTACTGAAATGAATGAACTGGCGGCTGAGATTCGTCAACAACTGATTCAAAGCGTATCCCGCAGCGGCGGTCATCTGGCTGCCAATTTGGGGGTGGTGGAACTTACCATCGCCCTTCACTACGTTTACGATACCCCTCGCGACAAAATTATCTGGGACGTTGGTCATCAGAGCTATGTGCATAAAATTCTGACCGGACGGCAGGAACGCATGACCACCTTACGTCAATATGGCGGCATCAGCGGATTTCCCAAATCGGAGGAATCGCCGCATGATGCCTTCAATACCGGGCACAGCAGTACGTCGATCTCGGCAGCTCTGGGCATGGCTTTGGCCCGGGACATTCAGCAAGAACACTATGCGGTGATTGCTGTGACCGGAGATGGTGCCTTGACAGGCGGAATGACCTACGAAGCGTTAAACAACGCCGGCAATGCCGGCCATGATCTGACGGTTATTCTCAATGACAATGAAATGTCCATCTCCAGAAATGTGGGTGCCATGTCATCTTATCTGAACCGCTTGCGCACCGATCCTTCTTATGCCCGTACCAAAGATGAGATTGAGAGTGTTTTAAGCCGGATTCCCGGAATCGGACCCAATATTGCCAGGGCAGCAGGCCGCTTCAAAGACACCGTAAAGTATCTGATGGTGCCTGGGATTTGGTTTGAAGAACTGGGCTTTACTTATATCGGGCCGGTCAATGGACACAATTTAGAGGAATTGACGGGCGTTCTCAACAACGTGCGAAAAATGAGGGGACCGGTGCTGGTGCATGTCATCACCCAAAAAGGCAAAGGCTATCAGCCTGCCTTGAACGATCCTGATCTGTTCCACGGAATTGGACCTTTTGATATCAATACCGGCCAAACCACCCGCAAGCTATTACCCAGTTATACAGAAATCTTTGGGCAGTTTATGGTCAATAAAGGCTTGCAGGATGATAAAGTGGTGGCCATAACTGCAGCCATGGCCAGTGGTACTGGATTAAAGAACTTCGCCCACAAATTTCCCGCTCGTTTTTTTGATGTGGGGATCTGCGAGCCACATGCGGTTACGATGGCCGCTGGTATGGCCAAGGCTGGATTGAAGCCGGTGGTTTGTATCTATTCAACTTTTTTGCAGCGGGCTTATGATCAGATTCTGCATGATGTTGCCCTACAGAACCTGCCGGTTATATTTGCCATTGATCGAGCCGGACTGGTAGGTGAGGATGGACCGACCCACCATGGCGTATTTGATCTTTCCTTTCTGCGTAATATTCCTAATTTGACCATTATGGCTCCGGCGGACGAGAATGAGTTTGTGGATATGTTGCATACCGCTTTTACCATCAATGGACCGGTTGCCATCCGTTATCCACGCGGAATTGGGGCGGGAGTGGCGATTGAACCAGAACGTTGTACTTTGGAGATCGGTCGATCTGTAAAGCTGCATGAAGGCAAGGATCTGGCCATCATTGCCATTGGCCGATCGGTAGATATGGCCCGGGAACTGCTTGACATTCTGGCCCAGCTAGGAATTGATGCCAGCCTGGTGAACGCCCGTTTTGTAAAACCTCTGGATGAGGAAGCTATTACCAGCCTGGCGGTGCAAACCGATAAAATCGTGACCATTGAGGACAATTGTCTGCAGGGTGGCTTTGGCTCAGCGGTAGTCGAGGTGTTGGCTGATCACCATATCCAAACAGAGGTATTGAGGTTGGGTATACCGGATGAATTTATTGAACAAGGTAAAGTAGAGATTCTTTTTCATTATCTCGATCTCGATCCGGAATCAATGGCGGATAAGATCATGGCCCACTGGCCGGATCTGTTACCCAATACAGTCTGGGAGTTGCGCAAGATTGGAAAAAATTAGACTGGATGCCCTGCTCTTGGAAAAGGGACTGGCGGTTAGCCGGGAAAAGGCGCGAGCCATGATCATGGCCGGAGAAGTGCAAATTGATGGAAAAATTGCCGATAAACCTGGCCTTAAGGTGCGGCCGGAAACAGAGGTCGCCATTGCGGCTGTCCGCCAGCCCTACGTTAGCCGGGGAGGGTTGAAGCTGGAAGGAGCGATTGGCGATTTCCAATTGGATTTCAATGGCAAAATCGTACTTGACGTAGGGGCTTCCACCGGAGGCTATACGGATTGTGCACTGCAGCATGGCGCTCGTAAAGTGTTTGCCCTTGATGTAGGCTATGGCCAGTTGGATTGGACCCTCAGAAACGATCCCCGGGTAGTGGTGTGGGAAAGGACCAACATCCGCTATTTCAAGTTGTCAGACCTGGGGGACAAGGTTGATATCATAACCATGGACGTATCCTTTATTTCCACCACACTTATATTTCCGGTTTTAAAACAACTTCTGCATGAGCACGGAGAAATCGTATCATTGATCAAACCTCAATTTGAAGCGGGTCGGGAAAAGGTTGGCAGAAATGGGGTTATAAAAGATCCCGGCATTCATAGAGAAGTTCTGGAGCATTGCATCATAGCTGCGCAGACGGAGGGACTCAACTGTATCGGTTTAACCTACTCACCGATTATGGGGCCGAAAGGCAACATCGAGTATTTTATCCATTTGCGCGCCGATGCCGAAGTGATGACTGATATTAAAGCCAGGGTGGATGAAGTGGTTAGACGAGCCCAGAGCTTACGGGAGGACACCAGGATTGAAAGTACTGATAATAAACAATGAACGCATTGCAGACAGTTCGGACATGGCCCAAAAAATTGCCCGGCAGTTGCAGGCGGCAGGTGTGGAAACGTTAACGGCGGAAGCCTATGCCGCGCTTCAGCTGGATGATGATATTGATGTGATCATGGTGCTGGGCGGTGACGGCACATTAATCAGGATTGCACATATGTATGGTGCCTGCAATATTCCCATTATGGGTGTAAATATGGGCACGGTTGGTTTTCTCAGCAGCATTGAGATAGAAGAAACCGAAAGTGCCCTTGCCAAACTAATTAATCAGGCCTACTCGCTTGATGAGAGGATGTTGCTGGAGATCGAAATATGGCAGGCTGATCAACTATTGAACCGATATTACGGTTTAAACGAGGTTGCTTTTAAATCAGCCGGCGGACGGATCCTCGGTCTGGAAATTACCATCGAAGGCCAGTCTCATGCGACTTTCCGCGGTGACGGCATCATCATTGCTACACCTACCGGTTCAACTGCTTACTCGCTTTCGGCCGGAGGACCGGTCATCGATCCTGTGTTGGAAGTACTGCTGTTGACTCCTTTGGCAGCTTATCATTTATATCGCCGTCCTTTGGTCATTGAGGGGAGTAAACAAATTTGTGTTTATCCCCAGGCAGATGATCCCGCGGAAATTTCTGTCGACGGGCAGGTAAAAAGTGAATTGAACGAGAATCAATATGTTATGATCAAAAAGGCGCCCTATAAAGTTAAATTGCTGCGTTTCAATGATGATTCATTTTTCCATACCGTTAATACCAAACTATGGCGCAACGAGAGTAATTAGAGGCCCAGGAAAACAGCAGATATATAAACCCAGGGATGGAGGAAGGCAAGCCCATGAAAGCAAGAAGACATTTTGCCATCAGAGAAATCCTGGCCAGAGAACTGATCAGTACTCAGGAAGAATTGTGCGAGGCTTTGCGCAAATATGGCTATGATGTGACCCAGGCCACGGTTTCCCGGGATATAAAAGAGTTGCGTTTGACCAAGATCCCGGATAAGCATGGTTATCATTATGCCTTGCCCGATGTTACCAATCCCAAAAGCTCGCTGGAGCGAATGAAACGAGTATTCAAGGACTCAGTCATCAATGTCGACTGCAGTGAGAATATTATCGTCATCAAGACTTTGCCCGGAACTGCGCAAACCATTGGTTTTGTTATTGATGCTATGGATAATGGAGCTATTCTGGGCAACGTTGCCGGGGATGATACGATTTTCGTGTTGATTAAACCGATCGATCAGGTGAAGGCAGTGCTGGAAGAATTTCGTCGTTATATTGAGGAATAAAGAAAAGGTATGAAAGCATGTTGCTGGAGATCTTTATAAAAAATTTTGTTCTCATTGAGGAACAAAGATTGATTTTTAACTCGGGCCTTAATGTTTTAACCGGAGAGACCGGAGCGGGCAAATCAATTATTATGGATGCGTTGGGCTTGCTGCTGGGCGATCGGAGTAAAAACGACTATGTCCGTGATGAATCAAAGAAAGCCGTCGTTGAGGCTGTATTCGCGTTACAGCCTGATAGCGAGGCTTTTTTGTTTTTGGCTGAACAGGAACTGATTGAAGAGGGTAGCGGAGAAGTCATAATCAGCCGCGAAATATATAGCAATGGCAGAAGTACTGCTCGCATTAACGGGAGAAACGTTCCCCTCAGTACGCTCAGGCATATAGGCAGCAAGCTGGTGGATATGCAGTCTCAGGGGGACCATCATGATTTTTTGCAGGCCGATCGATATTTGGATTACGTTGACTGTTATGTCGATCGGAGTCAAGTCATGGTTGAAGAAATTACCGCCATCCATGCCCGCATTAAAGCTTTGCAGGAGCAGATCAGACAATTGGAAATCAACCGGCAGCAACGTGCCCAAAGAATTGATTTTCTTCAGTTTCAAATCCAGGAAATTGAAGATAGTCATTTACTGATTGGCGAGGAAGAGGAACTCCGGGCGCTGCGGGAGAGAATCCGCCATGCCGGGAGATATATGCAGGTCAGTAATCAAATGCTGGCCTATCTATATGACTCAGAACAAGGCGGCAGTGCTTATGATCTGA